>NZ_JBMDIX010000021.1:0-111093 GCF_057808915.1 Rhodococcus sp. FG69
TTCTCGGACACGAAACTCACACAGACACTGGACTTCTACCTGGGGACCCAACCAATAGTTCGGATTCACACTGGGGACCTCGACCAATCGTTTCACGTCGTCGACAATCCTTTCGCGTGAGACCTCGATCGCTGCGAGTACCCGACGAACTGCATCTTCTGTCATGTCCGCGTCCTTTCGAGATTGGTGTGCTCGCTGAGCGATTAGCGAGTGGATTCTGTAACGGTCGGTCGTCGGACCCACCGATTCGCAGTCCTCTGTATGGGTAGATGGATTGGGTGGAAAGCATCAGCCTCGGATCCGCTCTCGCTCTCCACGCCATTCGCGGTCGCGCAACTCGTTCTTGCGAGTCTTCCCGGTCGAGGTCTTCGGTAACTCAATTAAAAATACAATCTCTCGTGGCGCTTTGAAGGCTGCAATGTGGTCTCGTACGTACTGCGTCAGATCGGAATCCGAGATTGTGGAATCTGTTCTGAGAACCACGAACGCTTTGGGTCGCTCTCCCCATTTCGTGTCCGGGACGCCGATCACGGCGACGTCCAACACCGACGGGTGGGACATGAGAACCTGCTCGACTTCGATCGTAGAGATGTTCTCGCCGCCGGAAATGACGATGTCTTTCGCGCGGTCCATGAGCTGTATATAGCTATCCGGGTGCATGACTCCCAGGTCACCAGAGTGGAACCAGCCCCCGGAAAAGGCCTCTGCGGTGGCCCCGTCATCGCCGAAATACCCTTTCATTACGATGTTTCCGCGCATCACGATCTCGCCCATCTCGATACCGTCGCTGGCGACGTCGATGAGTTCGCCATGCGGACCGCGTCCAGCGCGGACCACCCGCACTGGGCCGGAGGCGAGCATTCCCACTCCCTGACGCGCCAGCAGCCTCGCCAGTGTGTCCTCATCGAGCGCGGACCACTCTGCCTGGGGTTCGCAGACTGCACACGGGCCGTACGTCTCGGTCAGGCCGTACACGTGCACTATCTCGGCTCCGAGTGCTCTGACTGCCCGGATGGTGGTCGGGCTGGGTGGAGCTCCTGCGGTAGTGATAGTCAGGCTGCGGTCGAGTGGATGCGCCGCTTCGGCAGTGGCGAGCGTCGTGAGAACAGTCGGTGCACCACTCATGTGGTCGATCTTCTCGCTGTCGATGAGTGACCACATCGCGTCACCGCGAACCGCACGGATACATACGTGAGTTCCAGATGCGGCAGTGACCGCCCAAGGCCCGCACCAGCCATTGCAATGGAACATCGGCAAAGTCCACAGGTATTTGGTGTCGGTGTCGAAGTGCTGATGGTGAATCTGACTGAGAGAATTGAGGTACGCGCCGCGATGGGTGTACATCACTCCTTTCGGACGACCGGTGGTACCCGACGTGTAGTTGATCGAGATCGTTCGGGTCTCGTCGTCGACCTCCCACGGCAAAGGCTCTTCGGCCCCGCGTTCCATGAGTGCTGCATAGGTGATGTGAGACTGCTCGGTGTCCACGTAACCACCGTCCTGCTGCGGCAGTTGAACTTTCTCCCGCACTGTCAGCAGGGACGTATTCTGCAGTTGTTCGAGCAAGTCGACTTCACCGAGGAGAAGAACAGCCTCGGAATGGTTGCATATGTACTCGATTTCCGGTGGCGACAGTCGTGTGTTGATTGCGACCAGTACGCCGCCGATAAGCGGAACTGCATAGTGTGCCGCCAGCAATTCGGCCGAATTGGTTGCCAGATAGGCAACTCGGTCACCGGGTCCGACTCCTGACCCGCGCAGACCATGCGCAAGACGTGTCACTATGGACGCGAGGTCGGAATACGATATGCGCCGCTTGCCGTCGACGATCGCGGTCTTGTTGGGATGTACCTGGGCCGAGCGCTCGAGAAATTTCAGAGGCGTTATCGGCGTGTCCAGTCCTGTCACGAAGGCTCCTTCCATACGAAGCGGTGAGGTCATTATCGTTGCAAGTCAGCGTGTTCAGTCGATTGCCATCGACTGAATCTGCTTCGACTGGGTCCGTGCGGGCGTTCGCTGAAAGGCGCGCCAGGTCATCGCGCGCGTACTGGGGTCGTCGGTGACGCCCGGCTTCAATCGATGGATTGCGTGGTTATGTGGTGACGATTTCACGATTTCAGGATTCGAATAAGCTTCATCCGAAATTTGGGCGAGTACTGCAATCCATCGATCCAAGGACTCTTTTCCATACATCTCGCCGGCCTCGGGCGTGAAAGGCTCAGGTATAAGCCACGGTTCGTGGCTGGTCCACATCGCGTCGATTCCGAAGTCAGTCATACGGTTTTGCACGTCGTGCACGTCGACACCGGTGTCTTCTTTCAGAGTCTGCATGCTGTAACGCGTCATTTCGAGGCGGGGGCTCGTACTCTCTGGGTGCGATCGAGTCACCCCTCGGATTGCGAGTAGCCCCTTCTCCATGTAGTTGTTCCCCAAGACGGAGATGTCGGACGCTTGGGCTATCCCCTCGGCGCCCATTGCTCGCACCCATGCGTACGCTTTGAGAATCACAGGCACGTTGCCCCAGAATTCGCGTATCTTGCCGACACTGTTCGGGCGGTCGTCATCGAGGTGGTAGCGCTCACCGTCGAAGGTGACAAGCGGGGCGGGCAGGAACGGGGCGAGCTCAGCCGAACACCCGTAGGCGCCGGTGGCGGGGCCTCCGACGCCGCTCTTGGGTGCGCCAAAAGTTTTGTGAAGCATGAACATACATGCATCGAAACCAATTTCGCGGGGTCGAATCTTCGACATTGTTCCATTGAAATTGGCGCTGTCGTAGAAACAAAGGCCGCCGGCTTCGTGGACGATCTCCACCCACTCCTTCATCTCCGGGTTGTAGACGCCCATGTCATCGGGATTGCCGACCATCAAGGCGGCGGTCCGATTCGACACAGCAGCCGTCAGCGCATCAAGGGACGGGTAGCCGTTCTCGTCGAGCATCAACGTAATCACCTTGAAGCCTGCGGCGGCAGCCGTCGCGGCGTTGCAGGGGTGAGTTTGGATGGTTGTGATGATTTCGTTTCGCTGTTCCAGCTCACCCCGAGAGGCATGGTAGGCACGAGTGACCGAGGCGTTGACGAAAGCCGCTTCCGCACCTCCTCCAGCTTGAAAAACGAACTGGTCCATGCCTGAGAGCTCACGCAGGATGAGATCCATCCCGTGCACAAGTTCCAGTGTTCCCTGGAGCGTGTCCTCATGCTGCAGCGGATGTACCTCGGTGACTTCCGGCCGCCAGGCAAGTGCCTCGTTGACCTGCGGGTTGTATTTCATCGTGCATGTTCCGAACAGGCTGACACCCATCATTCCCAACGTCTGCTGTGACAAGCGCAGGTAGTGATACAGGACCTCGGGCTCGGACATCTCGGGCAACGCCGGACGGTCGCGTCGGCGGACGGCAGTGGGGATCAAGTCGACCACGGCGCCAACCCGTGCTTCGATGCCTTCCTCGGCCGGCGCGATCACCGCACCCCGACGGCCGGGGTAACCCATTTCCATGATGACCGGTTCGTTCCAAACCGGGGCCTGAATTTCGTTGACCCTAGTACTCATTGCGCAATCACCTTTCCGAGAGCGCCCACCAGGCGATCGATATCAGCTTTCGTTCGAATTTCTGTGACGCAATAGAGTGCGCTGGCACCTAACTCGGGGAACTCCGATGTCAGATTTTTCCCACCGAAGATCCCACTGTCCAACAATGCAGCGTTGATCTCGTCGACGGTCTTGCCCGTGTTATCGAAGTTGACGACGAACTCTTTGAAGAATCCCGATGGGAAGGCGACACGTATCCCTTCGATCTCGGACAACAACTGTGCCGCATAGTGCGAGCGCTGCAGGATCGTCCCCCCGATGTCCTCGAACCCTTGGGGACCCATCAACGCCATGTACGTGGTGGCAGCGATGGCCCACATGTACACCGAATGACCGGTCCAGTCGTTTCCTTTGTCTCGCAAACCATAGGAGGATTGCTCGAAGAGACTCAGACCGAATCCGTACTCCCCCGTTTTGATCGTTTCGGCAATGCTGATGAACAAAGTGGGGTACTGATGAGCGTAGCGATCCTCGTCGCGTGAGGCGATGAAACCACCGACTCCTCCGCCAGTGTGCATGTGAATGCCAAGCGGCTGAATTGTTCCGACAACGATGTCCGCGCCGAAGTCCACTGGAGATGAAAGAACGCCCAGTGAAATGGGATCGACACCGACGATCGTCTCCGCGCCCGCGGCACGCGCAATAGCCGCGATCTCGGCCCCTTGCTGCTCGATTACGCCGAGATAGGATGGCGTCTCGAAATAGACCGCCGCAGTCTGCTCACCGACTGCTGCCCGGAGATCGTCCAGGTCGATCAATCCGCTGGCAGGATCGTAGTCGACCAACCGGACTCCGATGTGGCTCTCCATCTCCGTCGGTTCACAGTAATTGCGGATGACGGACAACCGCTCTGGATCGATCGCACGGACAACCGCGACTTCAGCGCGTCGAGTAATCCGGGCAGCCATTCGCAGGGCATGGCCCGCAGCGGAACCCCAACTCCGGACAGGTAGCCCCACCAGATCGAGTTCGAGCAGCTCACCCAGTTGGCTACAGAACTCGAACCATGCTTGATTGCGGCCGTGATCCGAGCTGGGCTCGCCGAAGACCGAGGTAAGCCATTCGTTTCGGCGAACCACCTCGTCGCACGCCGCGGGCACGTGGTGTTGCCACAGTCCTGCCCCAAGGAAGTTCAAGTTTTGCTCGCACGTTCGGTTCTTCGCGAGGATGTTCACGATATGCCGTCGCAGTTCAGCTTCACCGAGCGCCGGCGGCAGATCGAGTTTCCGAGTCGTGCGATGGTCGGTGGGTATTTGTTGAAAGAGCTCCTCGATGGTGGCAACGCCTATCGCCTCGAGCATCTCCTGTTGAAGCTCGGGCACGGAATTCGCCATGTACGGATGTGCTGTGGAGTTGATCATCGATACCACCTTATGTCTCATCTCATTGCCTAATTTCATGAAGCGACCTTGTAAATGACGCTGCGATCTTCGCCCGTCCGAACCTTGATATGACCGGCAAGCCTCTCGTCCAATTCGACGTCGCCGGTGTCGACACGGAGCGGCTCACCGCCCAGCGCAATCAATTTCTCGATAGAGGAAAGAACGACAATATTCTCGGGCCCAGCATTGCGAATTACTGTCGGGCTGATTTGCTGGTTGCCGCGCCCGAACAGGCTGCCTTGGCCGCCGAGAACGCCGACGACTATTCGACTCTCTCGGCCACTCATCAATCGAAGTAGCGTACTTTCATCGACGTCGGTTCCGATCAGCTTTCGGTCGAGAATGGCATCGACGCCCAAGAGGGTCGAGTGCAGATTCAACGCACAGGCAATGCGTTGTGTAGTCGTTCCCGGGCCAAGAACATACAGACACTCGGGCCGCATCTCTCGTACCAGCTGGTGAGCCGCAGCATCCATATCTTGCTCGCTCCCAGGCCGCGAGCCAGACTTCGCGTTCTGGACGAGATGACGCTCGAAAGGGCTGCGCGCATAACCGTAGAGGCGCGCGGACACTCTGTCGTTGCGAATCGCCGCCTCGTCGAGGTCCATGATCTCTGCCTCGCGTAGCCTGGCCGCAGGATTTCGGGTCAAGTGCAGTCCAGCCAGTCGGCCGGCATTCGCAGGGTTCGTGCCGAACACTGCCGAGTGCATCTTCACACCGGCAGGCACTCCGATCACGGGTAGTCGATCGCCGACTGACGAAAACACATCCCGTGCAGTGCCATCGCCACCGACGAAGAGGATCAGGTCAACCCGGAGAGCGGTCATGATGGCCGCGGTTGCGCGAGTGTCGGCAGCGGTTGAGCAGTCAGCCCGCAGTTCGTACACTACTTCCGGCGTCAGACCTGCTGCGCGCGCTGCATCTTCACCCATTTCGGCAGGACCGGTGACAAGCCGGAAGGCTACTGCGGTCGCGGCGAGTTGCGCCAAGGCCAGGCTGGCTCGAGCTTGCGCGGCCGGCCGGGCGCCACGGAATTGTGCTTCGCGGAGTATGTCGGCTCCGTCGGTACCCTTGAGACCCACGGTGCCGCCCATCCCTGCCACCGGGTTGATGATCAGGCCCAGTGTGGGCGGTGTCGCGTCCTCATCACCTGCGCAGACTACTTGCACGTCGATCTCCTATCGGAAAGCCGCACAACGCGATCGATTGCTACGGTGCGAATCGGAGCGCGGTGAAGACAATAGTTGCCGATCCCATGGAGTGGGTCGGTGCTGGCAGGCGGTCACTCAAAGGACCAGTTCACCAGGCCCTTTGTATTCTTGGATCATGTTTCCGCCATCGACGGTGATCAGTTGACCGGTGACGTACGAAGACTCTTCAGATGCGAGAAAGCCAACAAGAGCACCGATTTCGCGAGGTTCCCCGCTTCGCCCAAGCGGGGTGTTTTCGCCGCCGGTGCGCATTCCGGGAGTCAACGCTGCGGTGTTGACGTATCCGGGCGCGATCGCATTCGCTGTGATTCCGAACTGGCCATTCTCCAGTGCGATCGACTTGGTGAGTCCGACAACACCTGCTTTGGCTGCTGCGTAGGCGCCCAGGCCCGCGATAGCGCCGACAGGCCCGGTCACCGAGGAGAAGTTGACGATTCTGCCGTATCTCTTTTCGATCATGTGCGGCAAAACAGCACGTACACAATTGAATTGAGTGGTGAGATTGATGGCAAGGGTTCGCTCCCATGACTCTATCGAGGTCGTGGCAAGTATCGGCACATCGAAGTCGACATCGTCACCCTTCTTTGCCCTAGCTGCAATCCCGGCAAGATTCACCAAGCCGTCGATGACGCCGGCTTCTTTCACGACCTGGTCGATCAAGGCGACAACATCCACATGATTCGTCAGATCTACAGTGTTGGACCGGACATCGAACCCCTCGCGCTCGAGATCATCTCGGCGCTCGTGGACCTGCTCGGAGATGTCCACCAGCGTCAGCAGTGCACCCTTTTGCGCCAGCACCCGGGCGCTCCCGAAACCGATGCCTCGACGATCGGCGACTCCGGTGATGACGATATTTCTGTTCTCCAACTGGCCGGTCATGGTGTTTTCTTTCTGTAGAACGATGCCACTCGCCAATTCGGTGAGCAGAAGATGGCGTGCAACCGCGCAACGAAGTCTCGGAGGTTGCCGTATTGGTTCATCAGATGCGACACCCTTGCGGAGTCCGCATCACATCCGTTGTAGCTCTGATTCTGTCGGAGTTCTTGCGACGAGAGAAACAACGAGTCCATCCTGATTCACGCACTTTTGTTGTGGATTGATGTGATCGGATTGACGTTGCATGCCCAGATTTCTGCGTGCCGTTGTGGCTTCAGCAAGCCGAGTAACTGGCCACTACAGATTTCTCGCCGCAGACCTGCCCAACAGCGCGCTTGCTGCTCCACCGACGAATGCGATGGCCAGCACCGCGATCAATGCCACTGCCACGCCGTAGCCGCCGACCAGCAACGGAAAATTCTTGACTACCAAGAATACGAGTCCCCCGAACGCCACCAGCGACACAGTGGGCGCAAGGAACGTCGTCAGCCATGATCCTCGTTCGTGTCCACGGAAGAACACTATGACCGCCAACGAGGTCAAAGCCATCAACACGATGATTCCCAGAGTCGCTGCGCCGGAGAACCACGTGTAGAGATCGAGTACAGGGTCCAACCCCAGCCCGACGGACCCTGCAATAGCGAGCAAGCAGTACATGGTGACAACCAGAGATGCTCGCGACGGTGCGTGATGGCGGGGATGGGCTCGACCCAACGCTGAGGGAAGCAAACCTGCCGCGCCGAAGTTGAATGTGAACCGAGCGAGCACGTTGTGGAAAGTCAAGAAGCAGCCGAACAGACTTATCAAGACAAGAATCTGAACGGCGTCCTGCCCGAAGACCCCTAGGAACGTCCATGCAAGTTCGGTGATCAGGGTCTGCGGGGACTCGGTTGCTTTCGCGACGAGACTGTTGGGGCCGGTACCTATCGCGACAGCAAAAAGACTGAATGCGTAGAACAATCCGATGGCGATGATGGACACGTAGGTCGCTCGGGGAATTGTTCGGTGCGGATTGCGCGCCTCGCTCCGGAAAATGACGGTGGCCTCGAAGCCCACGAAACCGAAGAAGGCGAACATCAGGCCGAGCGACGGCGTGCCTTCGTTGAAATGGAGTGGGTTCAGGGGCGATGTGGTAAATCCCTCGGGCCCGCCACGGAACACCATGACGAAATCGAGCACCAGCATGATCGCGACTTCGAGCACAAGCGAAACGCCGAGAACCTTGGTACTCAACGCGATGTCGCGGTATGCCAACACACCAGTGATGAACAGCCACAACGTGCTCCACGCCCACCACGGAATCACGGCACCGGCGAAGTACTCGACGGCACTTGCTGTCGAAGCGCCCAGATATCCTACGAGCGCGACGAACAGCAGCGCATACGACACCAGCGCCAGTGTGGCCGCCCCCCGGCCGAAGACGTGGCCCAGGCCTGCACGAATGAAGTCGTAGAATGCGTTGGCGTCTGTGACTTCATGGGCCATTCTCGTGAAGCCGACGGCGAACACAGCCAAAGCCAGCGCCGCGACAATGAAGAACAGGGGCGACACAGGGCTTTCGCTGGCACTGACCACAACTGGAAACACCGCTACTGCGGCGGCAAGCGGGGCAGCACCGGCAGCGACCAGGAATACGACACCTCGGACGCCGATGCCCCTGCCGATAGGCACGTGGTCGGTGCTGGTATCGACACCGACGACTGAGCCAGAAGATGTGGAGGACGATTGTTGAGACATAGCTGCCTACCTGACGTGGTGGTCATTCTCGCCGATCGGGCGAGTGCGAGATGATGATTGGGGTCCAATCGATTCAGTCGTCGAGCACCGCACACGCGTTGGACGTGCGTGGTCCCGAACGCAGCGCCTTCCCGTCGTAGGCGAAAGATGACGCTCCTTCACAATCGAATCGATAGACCCGCAGAGATGCGCGTCACATTCGATGTGAGTGTGCCGCAGGACGCAGCGGCGAGGGAAACAGAATTCTCGCTCCAATTTACGCCGATCTGTTGTGAATCGGCGGTGGGCGGTCCATGATGAATTGCGTCGCAGCTGCACAGACCGAAAGCGAGTTCGATGGATGTTCATACTCGTCGTTTACGGCACTTCGTGGCGGTGGCAGAGACCCTTCACTTCACCCGTGCAGCAGAGACTCTCTACGTTTCGCAGCAGGGTTTGAGTCGCAGCATCACCGAACTCGAACACGATGTAGGCGTACCGCTACTCAACAGGACAACGCGAGCCGTCGAGCTGACGGACGCCGGCAAGGCCTTCCTCCGTTCAGCGCGTGAGGCCCTGGTAGTTCTGGACGCAGGTGTGGCAGACGCGCACCGAGCGCACTCCAAAATGTCAGGTGTACTACGCATCGGGTTTTTCGCCGCGTCAGCACTGGAACTGACCCCGTTGATCATCTCGGAGTTCAGGAGTCGGCACCCGTCCGTCAGCCCTCGGATCGAAAGCTACGACCTGACAGATCCCTCCTGTGGTCTGCGGTCCGGAGAGACCGACGTGGCGTTCTTGCGGTTACCCATCGATCTGACCAACTTGAACACCGAGGTGTTGTTCACCGAACCGCTCGCAATAGGGATGACGAGCTCACACCCTCTTGCTGCACAGGAATCGGTGCGTTTATCCGATTTGCAGGATCAGGTGATTTCGGCGCCGCGTACCGACGACGCACGTTGGCGCGCGTTTTGGACACTGCGTGATCTCGGGATCGACGACGACCGTTTGCCCCGCATCAGCAGGGACACCGCAACAATGGACGAAGAACTGGACAACGTAGCGGCCGGCGTTACTTTGTCGGTTTCTGTGCCGAGCACGGACCGATTCGCACACCGGGCGTCGCTGGTGTACCGAGTGCTCGGCGAAGTGCCGGGATCGACGCTCTGCGTCGGATGGCGCGGACAACCGACTCCCCTGGTCCAGGCATTCATCGCCGTCTCGAGAAAGGTCCGCGACGAGCGCCGCGACCTCGTAACGCGAATAGAGAGCGGTAGCGCCGAATGATGGGTGGTTCCTACCTACATCGAGCTCGACCGCGGAGCTGACCACTCGGCATCTTCATCACGTGGTAAACGCGCCGAGTGGATTCGAGACCAGGGTTGCCCGGTCGAGATCGAGCAGTTGGAGGTCACCTCGCACTCGGCGCATCGACGACCGTCCTGCTCGGTCAGACAGTGGCCGTCGATCTGCAGGTTGATGAAAACAACATCCTCGGGACTCCGTGAGACCTCCAGCTCGCCGTGGTTGACCAGTTGAGTGCACGATGCGATCTCGACAGCGGCAAACCCGCAACCTACGCACGCGCTGTCGATATCCCTCTCGCCGTCGATTGGTTCCGCTACTTCGCCGGCTGGCCGACGAAGATAGAAGGGACCACCATTCCGGTGTCAGCGGTCGTCGGCGACAGTCTCGCCCCTGACTCTCAGATCGGCCCGCTTGTTTCGCAGCGCCAGCTGGACCGCGTCCTGGGCTATCTGGACAGCGGCGAGGCTGAAAGGAGCGAAGACGGTGACCGGCGGTAGGCGCAAGGGCCGCGCAGAACATGACGCCGTGGAACTCGCATGACTCGTCGTCGCACAGGTTGCCCACCCTGCGACCGACCGGTTGTGAATCGCGCGCGTCAGGCCGAAGGGACGATTCCCCATGCAGAGGCGAGCCATATGGCATTTACGTTTTCGAGCATTCTGCGTGTGTCCTCTGGTGCGCAGCTGTTCAAGCGATCTTGGTAGAACAGGTGCATGGTCATTTCGAGCAGTGCAGTGATCAACGCGGGGACATCTGAGGCGACAGGGTGCGCGAGGCCCGCGGCTCGGTCCTTGACGACCTGCGCGCTCAGAATATCGGCGAGTCGTTCATTCCACGACTTCCACATTGCTGCAATCTGCTCGTCGAGCGGTATGGCCTGAATGGAAGCAACGAGGACCGCGTCGTGAGCGTGCCACGTGTCGACTGCGGTGCCGGCGGTACGGGCGAGGTAGTCCTCGATGGATTCGGTGTCCGATCGTACGAACGCCTGTGCTTTGTCCATCAGTTCGGTCCAGATGTCCGATGTCATCACCGCTAGCGCGGTGTACTTCGATTCGAAATAGAAGTAGTAGCCGGACCTGTTCACCCTGGCCTCAGCTGCAATCTCACCGATGGTGAGATCACTGATCGGACGAGTCGCCAGCAGCGAAGTCAGTCCATCGAGGATTGCTTGGCGCTGCCGTTCACCTTTGCTCGGGCTCAGGCGGTCACCGAGCAATCCCGAACGATTGCTACTGGACCGGACCGAACTGGTGGACATGCCGTCGATTCTATCTGCGGTATCGGTCCAGTCGAAATTCAGGATCACAGGTGCGAGTCACACTCCGGGCCGAGTGACCAATCGACCACGCACCTTGCCGGCCTCCAATCTGCGAAGGGCCGCGGGGAGCTCCTGGAACGGAAACTCCTCGACGACTGGCGAAAGCGATCCATCTGCGATCAAACCCAGCACCTCTCTCAGCTCGTCCAAGCTGCTGCCGATGGAACCTCTGATCTGAACGTTCTTGGTCACCAACAGATGGGTTGGAATCGTCGCTTCGGGTGAGCCGAGTCCGACGACCACCACGCGCCCGCCGGGCTTCACCAACTCGACCGCCTGGGCTGTGGTGGTGCCCATACCGGCGAAGTCGACCACTACGTCGACCACCCCGGGAACATCGGCAACGCTGGAGTAGCAGGCTTCGGCCCCCTGGCTCTCGGCTGTTCCGAAGACGGTGTCATCGATATCGACGCCGTAGACGGTCGCGCCCCGCAGAGCGGCGATCCGGACACCGTTGAGTCCAAGTCCGCCCAAGCCGACGATGACGATGTTCATGCCAGGTGCAGCTTCGGCTTCGACTGCAACTGCGTGGTACGCGGTTGCAGTCGAGTCGGTCGCCACTGCGGCGAGTGTCATCGGCACCGAATCCGGAATACGAATCAGATTGAGTTGTGGCACCGCAACTTTGATGGCGTAACCGCCGTCGAAGCCGAGTCCGATCGCATCCGCGAAGTCGGCTTGCTCGACCGGATGCGAGATTAGTGCGACTACGACGCGGTCGCCGACCGCAAAATCGTCTACGCCGGGTCCGACGTCGGAGATCGTTCCGGCGACTTCGTGGCCGAGCACGATGGGTCGCTTGCGCAGCCATGCGTCGCCATGCCCGTTGACGATATGTACGTCGGATTGACACATACCCGCGGCTTCGACATCGAGAAGCACTTGGCCGGGCCCCGCTACCGGTTCTGCGATGTCGACCAAGGTCAGGCCGGTGTCGGGAGATTCGAATTGGTAGGCCTTCATGATGTCCTTCTTCCGATCATGACTTACCCCGGTGAGGTGAATCCGGTCGAACCTCGACGAGCAGGACTGGTTTGACAATGCTCCCAGCGAGAGCCTGCTCTTCTGCTGTATTGATCTCGGAGAGAGGAAAGGTGGTGATCAGACGATCGAAGGGAAAGAGCCCTGCTTTCCACAGTGCTATGAGTGTGGGGATGAAGGTGTGCGGGTTGGCGTCGCCTTCGAGGATGCCGGTGATAGTTCGACCGGCAGTCAGAGCAAGCGGTGCAACGGCTAGATCGCCTTGCTGAACGCCGACCAGAGCCAAGGTGCCGCGTAGCGCTATCGCGTCGAGCGTCGCGGAGATGACTGTGGGCATACCGGTGGTGTCCAGGCCGTACTTGACCCCATCGGGTACGACGTCCCTGATTTGCGCGGTGAGATCTCCGGTCCCGGCGACGATCGTCTCGGTCGCACCGAGTTCACGGGCGAGATCGAGTCGTTTCGTGTTCAGATCGACTGCGATGATCGGCGACGCACCTGCCACCCTCGCTGCCATGATCGCGGACAGACCGACTGCACCCGCCCCTACCACGACGATGCCCTCGCCTGGTCGCACTTTCAGGACCTCGAGAACCGCACCCGCACCAGTCTGCACTCCACATCCGAGGGGGCCGAGCAATTCCAGCGGCAGAGCTTTGTCCACCACAACGACGTTGCGCGCTTCCACTACTGTGTGCGATGCGAACGAGGACTGGCCGAACCATCGGCCTGCGACAGGGCCGCCTGCAGCGTCGGTAAGCGGCGTAGTCCCGTCCAGCGCATAACCACCGAGGTTTCGAGCCAGGAAGGTCTGGCAGTAGGCGGGGTGCGCGTCGATGCAATTCGGGCACGTACCGCACGAATCGAAGCTCAACACCACATGGTCACCCACCTCGGGCGTGGTCACTGCGGAGCCGACCGCCTCAACTACACCGGCCCCCTCATGCCCGAGCACGATCGGCGGCGTACCGAAACCAGCAACGGCCCGGGGCAGGACGTCGGTGTGGCAGTGTCCGACGCCGACGATTCGAACGAGCACTTGATGTGCTGCAGGCTCGGCGAGATCGAGTGTTTCGATGACGAACGGTGAATCTTCGCTTCGCAGAACGGCTGCTTCGATCTTCATCGTGTGGCCCTGTCTATCGATTCTGGCGTGTTGGATGTCAGATAGATCGATTTCGTCTTCTGATAGGAGGCAAGACCTTCCGGGCCGAGTTCCCGGCCGAGGCCGCTGGCCTTGACGCCGCCGAACGGTGATCCGAAGTCGAGCGCGTAGTTGTTGACGCCGATGCTGCCGGTGTCGACGCGGCGGGCGACATCGAGGCCACGCTGCTCATCGCTCGTCCACACCGTGCCCCCAAGACCGAAGTCGGAGTCGTTGGCGATGGCGATGGCCTCGTCGACGTTGCTGTATGGAATGACAGCGAGAACGGGACCGAAGATCTCTTCTCGCGCGATGGTGTGGGAATTGTCTACGTCGGCGAAAATGGTTGGCTCCACGAACCATCCATCGCCGTGATCAACCGGCCGCCTCCCCCCGGTAGTGACTCGGCCACCGTCTGCCACACCCTTCGCAATGTAGCCCCGCACGCGTTGTTGCTGATTCGCCGTGGCCAACGGGCCGATCTGCGTCGCGGAATCGAGGGCATTGCCCACGGTGAGTGAGCGAGCGAAGTCGGTCAGGATGTCGACGGTTTCGCTGTAGCGGCTACGAGGTGCGAGCACCCGGGTGCCCAGGTAGCACGTCTGACCATTGTTCATCAGTGTTGCGGCGAAGAACTGTTCGAGGAGTGAGGGCAGGTCGGCGTCGTCGAGGATGATCGACGCTGACTTGCCTCCGAGTTCGAGTGTCGCCCGTCGGATGAGCCGACCGCACACTTCTCCGATCGCACGTCCTGCGGCTGTGGAACCAGTGAAGGCCACCTTGTCGATACCCGGGTGGGCGACCAGGTACGCGCCGATCTCCCGGCCTCCGGTGATGATGTTGATTACACCGTCAGGAATGTCCGAAGCGGCGATTGCCTCGGCGAGAATGTAGGAATCGAGGACGGTTTCCGGCGAAGGTTTGACCACGACGGTGCATCCCGCAGCCAGGAGAGGAGCCAGTTTGAAGAACGTCAGGGTCTGCGGAAAGTTCCACGGCGCGATGGCGGCCACGACGCCAATTGGTTCCTTCCGAACAATCGTTGTTCCTCCGGCAAACCCGGCCCGGTGTTCCTCGCTCGGCAACTGGGTGGCGAGCTCGGCGTAATAGCGCAGCAGGGTTGCGGGTATGACGGATTCTGTGGCGGAGGAAATCGAGATCGGCATCCCGTTCTGAGTGCTGACCGCGTGCGCGGTGGCTGCAGCGCGTTCATCGAGCGCGTCTGCGAGACTGTGTATCGCTTTGGATCGGGCCTGTGGACTCCAGGTTGACCATTCGCCCTCGTCGAACGCGCGTCGTGCAGCACCGACCGCGAGGTCGACGTCCGCTTCGGCAGCTTCGGGAACACTGTCGATCGAGCGCCCGGTGCTGGCCTCGATCACCTCGATTCGTTGCTGCGTCGTCGGATCGGACCAGCGCCCGTCGATGTAGAACCCTGCAGGTTCGGTTGCAGTCATGAAGTTCCTCCTGAGATGGTTCATGGGCCGGAAGGTCGAGCGAACGGGTGAGTGAATCGATCGTTCATTCCCACAACGTGCTGTTCAAGAACCTCGTGACCGCGTCGACGCCGTGCGCCTGGGCCTGCAACCCTGGCATGGTCATGAAGCCGTGGAAGGCTCCATTCATTCGCTCGACTTGCACAGCGTTGCCCGCGCTTTCGAGGAGTTCGGCATAGTGCAGCCCGTCGTCCCGTAGCGGATCGTGACCAGCGACAACGACCAGTGCGGGCGGAAGGTCGGTGAACACCTTCGCGTTCGCCGGCGTAGCTCGAGGGTCGGTCCGATCCGATTCGTCGCTCAGGTACTGATCCCAGAACCACACCGTGTCGCGAGCTGTCAGTACCGGGGCCTCTGCATTCTCGACCCACGATGCCCTCTCGACCGCGTATTCGGTTGCAGGATAAAGCAATATTTGCGCGGCCAACGGTGGCTCGGCGCCGCGGTCGAGATGGGTGACGGTGGCCGAGATGTTGCCTCCCGCGCTGTCGCCGCCGATCGCGATGCGAGACGGATCGATCTCGAGGGTCGTGGCATCGGCGCGAAGCCAGGCGAGCACAGCGGAAGCTTCGTCGACTGGGACGGGAAACTTGTGTTCAGGTGCGAGGCGGTAGTCGATGGACACTACGGTGATTCCGCTTGCCGCAACGATGCTTCGGCACAGATGATCGACGCCACCGTCGATGGTTCCGAAGGTCCATCCTCCTCCGTGTATGTAGATGAGCACCGGAGTCGGCTGGTGGGATGAGGGGTGGTACGCCCGAACAGGGATGTCTCCGTGGGGGCCCCCGACCTGGTGGTCGGAAACGCTGTGAACATCGGGGGGCGGTGGAGTCTGCGCGTCGCTCTGTCGGCCGAATTCTCGGACCCCGGCAACTCCGAGGCTCGACAGTCCTCCGGGAATGACGGCGGCCAGTTGGTCCGCTATTGCGCTGGCATCGGGATCGAGCGAAGTGCGAGTGCCATCGATAGTCGTCGGATCATTGATAGTCATCAGGTATGCCTTTCTTACCGAGCAGCAGTGGCGGCGGATCGGGCGAATACGAGGCCGTCGAAATCTTTTGTGTCCCACCAATCTTCGATCATATTCCAGAAGTCGATCTCACTGACGTTGTGAACATCGGCGAAAAATCCACGAGCTACGTCACCCTGCCCGCTGTAATAGCCAGGGGTACATGCTTGGTAGTAGGCCGCTCGCATCCGACCCGATTCACGGGTGCGCTGAACCCAGTCCTCCTGTGCGGCAGGGGTGGGTTCGATCGTGCCGGCACCGATAGCGCCGGCGTGCGCGATCACCCGCGCGGCGTGCCGTGCCTTGCGGTCGAGCATGTACGTGAAGTTGACGACGAATGCGTTCTGGCTCAGTCCGAGTTCGACGAAGTTGGGAAATCCATGCGAGAAGAACCCATGCAGGGTCCGAGCGCCGCCCGAAAAATGTTCACGCATCGACAGTCCGTCGCGCCCGACAACGTCGTATCCGTAGCGATCCGTGGAGGCACTTCCGGTTTCGAAACCGGTTGCGAAGATGATGCAATCGACCTCGTAGGTTGTGCCGTCGACGACCACGCCGGTCGAGGTGATGCCGTCGATGCCGCCCGGCGCGGACACCAGGTTCACTCCCGGTCGGTTGAAAGCTCCGAGATACTCATCGTTGAAACATGGCCGCTTGCAGATGAAACCGAACCAGGGCTTGAGCGCCTCGGCAATAGCCGGGTCGTCGATGGACGCGTCGATTCGTTGATGGTTCTCGCGCATGAGCGCCATGTCGGCAATCTCGGCCAACGCCATCTGATCCTCGACAGGCAAACTGTGGGCGGGGACGTCAATGAGGTGTTGGCCGGTCATGCCAGGCATCAGGTGGGTCCAGATGTCGTCGACCAGGTCTTCGTCTTGCGGGTGCCCGTTCATCAAACTTATGAAGTTGTGTTGACGGGCATCTTGCCAACCGGTGCCCAGCTCGGCGGTCCACTGCGGGTCGGTAGGCCGGTTGTTTCGCACTGCAACGACACTGGGGGTTCGCTGGATGACGAACAGTTCTGCGGCATCGCGGGCTAGGAACGGGACCGCCTGCACTCCCGTTGCTCCGGTGCCGACGATTGCGACCTTCTTGTCCCGAAGGTTGTGGAGATTACCGCTAGGGTCGCCGCCGGTGTAGTCGTAGTCCCACCGGCTGGTGTGAAAAATCTTGCCCTGGAATTCGTTGATGCCCGGAACACGCGGGATTTGGGGCTTGTTGAGTGGCCCGTTGGCCCGCAGCAGGAACCGTGCCCTCAATCGGTCACCGCGGTCGGTTCGTATCTCCCATCGTTCGCTGTCGTCGTCCCATTCGGCCGAGGTGACCGCGGTGTGGAACAGCGCTGTGCGATAGAGGTCGAAATGCCGCCCAATGCGCTGGGCGTGCGCGAATATCTCGGCGCCGTCGGCGTACCTCTGTGTTGGAACGTAACCGGTTTCTTCCAGCAGTGGCATGTAAATGTACGACTCGACATCGCACTGAACGCCGGGATACCGATTCCAGTACCACGTACCACCGAAGTCCCCGCCCTGCTCGACGATACGAAAGTCGCTGACACCGTTCTGCGTGAGGTGCGCCCCCGCGACCAGACCCCCGAAGCCGCCTCCGAGGACGGCAACCTCGAGTTCCTCGACCACCGGTTCGCGTGGCTCCAAGTCGGCGTAACGGTCGATGCTGTCCAACTCCAGAGTGTCCGACAGTCCCTGGAACTGCGCCAGGTTTTCTGGCCTCAGTCGCCTGGAGCGTTCGCGGGCGTAGCGCTCACGAACCTCGGCCGGGACGAAGTCGACGGAAACGGGAATTCCTGAGATGGGCAACGTGACGGTCATATCGAGTTCCTCTGTCAGAAGTGTGTGCATGTGTCGAGCAGCGTTTCAAGGGTTCAGACGCACGTTCCGGCGCATGCCGGACTGGTCGTCGGCCGACGTCGAGGAGAAGTCGACCGGCAGTTTCGCAAAGTTGACAGCCTGTTAAATCTGAACAACACTCTGTCATAATGTTGAATGGATCACAATAGTTTGGGTCGACGGTTCGGATCACTGCCGCTACGTAGCCGATCCTCGTCGGGCATCTGGCGAGATTCGGCGACAGTCCGTCTCCATAGCAGGAATCAGCCCCAGGAGTACTTACGATGTATCCCGGCACCTTCGCTGGCGCAAGCCCGGACAAGCCGGCCTTGATCATGGCCGCCTCCGGCGTCACCGTCACCTACGGAGAACTCGAAACGCGGTCCATCAGGCTCGCTCACTACTTCGGTGCCATCGGTCTGCAGCGGGGGGACCACGTGGCGCTGGTCTCGACAAACGAACCCGAGATCTTCGAAATATACTGGGCAGCAATGCGAAGCGGGCTGTACTTCACCGCAGTCAACAGTCACCTCACCGCGCCTGAGATGGCCTACATCATCGATGACTGCGAGGCCAAAGCCGCCATATTCTCCAGCTCGCTACGTGACATCGCCCTTGACGACGAGTTGGTCGACGGCACACCGCGGGTACGCCATCGCCTGGCTTTCGGGGGTGAGATTACGGGTCACACACTGTTGGATGTTGCGGTCCGGAACATGAGCTCCGAGCCACCAGCCGATCAACCGCGGGGCGCGGACATGCTGTACTCGTCCGGCACCACCGGCAAACCCAAGGGCATCGAGCCGTCGCTGCCGGATCGCCAGATTCACGAGCCGGGAGATACGATGACCGCCCTGGCGTCGGCGAAATGGGGATTCACCGAGCAGACGATCTACCTCTCCCCCGCCCCGCTCTATCACGCGGCCCCGCTCCGGACATGCGCAGCGGTCCACGCCCTAGGTGGCACGGCCGTTGTGATGGACCGGTTCGATCCAGAGAAGGCTCTGCAGCATATCGAAGACTTCCGAATCACCCACAGTCAATGGGTCCCAACGATGTTCGTACGCATGCTCAAACTACCCGAGCACGTGCGCTCAGGTTACGACACCACGTCGATGCAGGCGGCAATCCACGCCGCCGCTCCATGCCCCGTCGAGGTAAAACGGGCAATGATCGGATGGTGGGGGCCAATCTTCCTCGAGTACTACTCGTCTACCGAACTGAACGGAATGACACTGATCACCTCTGAGGAGTGGTGCCGCAAACCCGGGTCCGTGGGCCGCGACGACGTCATCGGCACGGCTCACATCTGCGACGAAACGGGGACGGAGCTACCCGCCGGAGAGATCGGATTGCTGTACTTCGAGAGGCCTGAGCTGCCGTTCCAATATCACAACGACCCAAGCAAGACCGCCGGCGCCCAACACCCCGCCCATTCGACGTGGACGACCACCGGGGATATGGGTTACCTCGACGACGACCGCTATCTCTTCTTGACGGACCGGAAGTCGTTCATGATCATCTCGGGCGGCGTGAACATCTACCCGCAAGAAATCGAGAACCTGCTCACTTTGCACCCCGCCATTCTCGATATCGCGGTGATCGGTGAACCACACGCCGAGATGGGCGAATCCGTTCTCGCCGTTATTCAGCCGGCAGACGCCGACGCTGACCACGCGTCCACAGAAGCTGCCATCCGCGATCTCGCCGACCGTTCCCTTGCCCGGTACAAACGCCCCAGACGATACCTTTTCGTCGACCAGCTTCCTCGCACGCCGACCGGAAAGCTCGCGAAACATCGAATCCTTGCACCATAACCCCTCACACGAAAGCGCCACGATGCACAGTCCCGCCGACATCCTCCCCCGTTCCGCACAACAGTTCGGAAACAAGACAGCTCTGATCACCGCAGGCCGAACACTGACTTACAATGAGCTCGACGAAGCTGCGAACTCAGTTGCCCACGGCTTGGCAGAGCACGGTATTCGACCGGGCGAGACCGTTTCGATCTACTCGCAGAACAGATGGGAGTGGATAGTCGCCTATCACGCCGCCCTGAAGGCAGGCGCCGTAGTAAATCCGGTGAACGTGATGCTCACAATGGAAGAATTGACGTTTGTACTCGACAACTGCTCGGCCACAGCAATATTCGCGTCCGGTCAACATGCCGGTCGAGTCCAAGACCTCGCAGAGTCGCTACCCGATCTGAAGACGGTCATCGCATTCGACGATGCACCGCCCGGGACAGTGCCATTCGGCGATCTCGCAGCGATCCGCCCCGCCCCGCTGACGGTGCCGCGGGCCGAGCCCACCGATCCGAGCACCATCGGGTACACCTCAGGGACCACAGGACACCCAAAAGGCGCGGTGCAAAGCCACAGCGCCGTGTTGACGAACTGCGCCATGACAGCAACGATGCACGGCCGCAACGCCGATGACATCGTGGTAACTGCGCTGCCCGCGCCCCACGTCTACGGAAACGTAGCCATCAACAGCACATTCCTCACTGGCGGAACAGTAGTGCTGATGGACCGTTTCGAACCGGCGACTGCCCTCGAGTTGATCGAAGAACACCGCGCGACGATGTTCGAAGGTGTGCCGGCCATGTATTCGATGATGCTTGCCGATGCATTGTTGGCCGACGCCGATCTCAGCTCCTTGACTCGGTGCACGGTCGGCGGTCAGACATTTTCCGTATCGACCCTCCACCAGTGGGAGTCGATATCGGGTGCAAGGCTTATCGAGCTGTGGGGGATGACTGAAATCTCAGGTCTGGGAACGACTCACGCTCTGCACGCAACACCTGAGCCCGGTTCGGTCGGGGTGTCGCTCCCCGGCGTCGATGTCCGGATCGCCGACATGGAGGACCCCGCGCGTTCAGCGCCTACAGGCACACCCGGCGAATTGTTGGTGCGCGGACCAATCGTGATGCTGGGCTATCACGACGACCCCGCCGCCACAGCCGAGGCGATCGACCCCGACGGGTGGATGCACACTGGCGACATCGCGGTCATCGCCGAGACCGGTCATGTGAACATCATCGACCGCCGCAAAGACATGATAATCACTGGCGGATACAACATCTATCCCGCCGAAATAGAGCGAGTTCTCGCTGGCCATCCACATGTCGCCCTCGTCGCAGCAGGTCCCATCCCCGACCCAGTGAAGGGCGAACTGGCATGCGCATACGTCGTGCGCGCCAGCGGAAGCTCCCTCACCGAACAGGAACTTCTCGATTACAGCCGAGATCGCCTGGCTGCCTACAAGCGGCCCCGAACCGTCAAGTTCGTGGAGTCGCTTCCAACGACGTCCTCAGGGAAGATCATGCGCCGCAGGCTGATCGAGGAATTTCCCAGCTGAGCGCCAACCCGACCAAGACCTCCCAAGCACACTGAACACAGGAAGTAGATAAACCATGCGAACCATGAAAGCTGGAGTAATCGATTTCGGAAGCAAAGAATTCGCCATTCGCGAGGTTCCGATACCGGAACCTCGCCACGGCGAAGTGCGCGTGAAAGTAGGAGCTGCCGGGGTATGCCTCTCGGACGTGCACCTGATCAGCGGATTGGTAGCACCACTGCGTAATTCACAAGCACAGCGCACTCTTGGACACGAAGTCGCCGGCACCGTCGACGCTCTCGGCCCGGATGTCCAAACCTGGAAACAGGGGGATCGCGTGACCCTACAGGCTGTAATCGCCAGACCCTGGGGTGTTGACACGATGGGAGTCGATTACGACGGCGGCTGGGCGGAATACGTCGTGGTCCCCGAACAGGTACTGGTTCCTATCCCCGATTCGTTGCCCTTCGACCAAGCCTGCATCATTCCCGACGCGGTCTCGACGCCCTGGGCCGCGATCTGCTCGACAGCGAAGGTGCGGCCAGGGGAATCGACGGCCGTGTGGGGCGTCGGCGGTCTCGGCATTCACGCAGTACAACTGCTACGAATGATCGGCGCCGCACCGATCATCGCAGTGGACCCACATGCCCCTGCGCGGGAAAACGCACTCTCTCGCGGCGCCGATGCAGCACTCGACCCCACCGATACCGACTTCGCCGCTCAGCTGCGCAACATAACCGGCGGGAGTGGCATCGACGCAGCCTTCAATTTCGCCGGCTTCCCCGGAATCGACGAACAAATTCTGCCCTTGTTGTCACCCGGCGGACGGTTGACCATCACGGGATTGAGTGGTCAACCGTTCACAGTCGAGAACACTGTCGCACTGATCGCCTACCAACACTCGATCCTGGGCCACTACGGTTATCTTCCTCCACACGTGGGCCAACTTGTGCAACTGGTGGACTGGCACCGCCTCGATCTGTCGAAATCGGTCTCGGACCACCTTCCGCTCGAACAGGCCGCAGAAGCAGTTCGCAGGCTTGACCAAAAAGTCGGAAATCCCATCAGACTGGTTCTTGTTCCCTGACAGCTCGACTCACCGCTGCGGCAGCGCGTTCCGGGAGATCGCCGGTTCGCGCTGCCCTGGGCGAAAGACCGACCACTCGCGACACCCCTTGACGAAGTGAGCTACCGCGCCGGCAGGGGGTATTCCGTTGCCAGCACCGACTGACCTGTAGCCTTCCGCGGTGTCACCTGTGCCCTAACGAAGACGTGACCGATTCGTCTTGTGATACCGAGCCGTGGCCTGCGGGGTCCGTACTCCGAGGACCAGGGCCAGCGATGTCGGCTCCGGGTTCACGCGGACCCTGATCCAGCCGGAACGGGGGGTACTCATCGCGCATCAAAGCCGCGTAGGCCGCGACGCGAAAGGCCCAACGATTGATGCCCATGATGAAGTCGCCCAGTTCTTTCGGATATCGACCGACGAACAGAAGGCTCAGTCCGACGATGACGACGAGAATGCCGAGTAGGGAACTGAAGAGGTAAGGGCGCGCATTTTCTCCGTCGACCACGTAGAAGCCCGCATACCAGCCACCTGCCAGTAGAGCTAGGACGATGTAGTGCGGGATGGCCAGCAACCACCATTTGACGAGGACGAGGCCGCGCGACAGTTTCTCGGGGTACTCGACATCGAAGTCGGCCGGATAGTCGGTGCGCTGCAGGGTGAACGGAGGGTAGCGATCGGTTCCAAGGGCCGAGTAGCCGTAGAACTGCACCCGCCACGCCCAGCGAAGCACGCCGACGTTGAATTCGAACAGAGTGCGCGGATATCTACCGGTGAACAGGATGGCAAAGCCAGCGACGATGGTCGTGACGAAGAATGCGATACCGAGAAACATCAGGACGATGTAGTGAGGAATGGCCAGCAGCCATTTCACCAACCACAGGCCACGAGACAGGGATGGGTCGCGGATACCGGTGAGTGTGGCCGGGTACGGCGCGATTGGGTTGGAAACCTGCACCGACACACCAGTTGGTTCTGTGCCGCCCGAGCTGGCTTCGACCTGCATTTTCCGGCCCATTCCGACCGTGCTCACCACGATCAATGGCACTCCAGCGATGAGGAATACCGCCGCAGCTCCCAGTACCGCCAGGGTCAGCGCACCGAGGAAATCGAGATGAGCCCCGGGCTGCAGCTGCACCGCCACACCAGGACTGGCATCTGCGTTCATCACGACAGCGGTCCAAGAGCCGTCTCTTAGATCCCACTCGAGTGTTTGGACGCCGGGCCCGCTCGCGCTCGAAGACCACAGTTGTTCTTCGACGGGCGGAGTTGCCGCACGGTCTCCCGGTATCTCGTCGTAAGTCACCGAGAATGGACTGAACGAGACTTCGTCGATCCGGGCGCGGGCAACACCATCCAAGTATCGCGAAACTTGATCAGTTGGGCCTATCCCGATGAACACCTCTGATTCGGTGTCGAGGGGCGTCGCCTTCAACGTGACGTAACCAAGGTTGTCGATTCCCAGCGCGTCGAGGCTGCCCTCGGATTCGAAAATGTCGAAGTTGTCGGAGATGAGCGCACTGGACGTAGTTCGATACTCCTCTGTCGGGAGTGTGGTCTCGTCCCCGTCGCGCTGAACGAAATAACCCCAGGACAGAAAAGCGCCGGCGGCAAGCAACGCGATACCGATGAGTGCGAAGAGACTACCGAAAACGAGCATGACCACTTTGCCGGGTTTCATCGAGGCTCCTTCGATGGATGACGGTGGAGATCGACGACAATCGAGAGATCGTCGCGTAGCCATCGTGCGATTTCGACGCAGGCGGCGATGAGGGTCAGTGGTCACCAGCTTGCTGGGATTTGGTCACACTTTGCGGGCGACAGGTAGCGACGCAAGCGTCGGAAGCCGGCAACGACGCGCGTCACGAAACCGCTGACAGCGCGCTACGCAACTACAACTCGACCGCGTTCTTCGGCACTGCGCCGGGCACAGCCGACATCTCGAGAGCGCATAACCAATGCCGCAGCACTGGGCGGCGCTTATCGCCTATGCGGAATCGCTTCGCTTACGCGGGTCGACCGACGAACGCAACACCCCCGGTGGAGCGGGCCGCATCACGGTATTCAGCAGATCCAACCTCACGGGCGGTTCGACGAGGTCGGACCAGGGATACGTGTCGCCAGTATCGTCCAGGAAGGCCACCGCTTGCGCTAGGTGTCGAGGCTCGTAGTTGTGTACCCCTTTAATCGTCAGCCACTTTCGTACGATGGCTTCGGGGTCCACGGCCACTGCCGGCCCAGGTGCCACCGAACCGGCGAGGACGAGGCGGCCGCCGATGTCGAGCCGGCCGAGGGCCGCCTGGACGGCGGACGATGCACCCGAGAAGTCCACGGCGACATCTACCGACCTGCCGTCGTCTCCGTCGGCTCCGAACGCACGCGCATGTTCCTGACGCACTGCGTCACGATCGACTATGCGCACCGACGCACCCGACTCAGTGGCCACGGCAGCAGCCGTCACGCCGAGCATGCCTGCGCCGACAACCAAGACACGTTTTCCCACCAGGTCCCCTGCCGCTTCCATGACAGCCATCACGGTGGCCGTCGCACAGGCTGCCGGAGCGGCGACGACGTCGGGCATCGAGTCGGGAACGGTGACGACCGCGGTGCCGTGAGGAAGAACGATATGTTGGGCGTAGGAACCACTCAGAACCCAGTCGTTGGTGGCCGGTTCGTGGCCAATCTTGCGCACATCGACACACTTGGCAGTGAATCCGGAAACGCAACGCGAGCACCTGCCGCATGCAACGGTGACCGACCACACCACTCGCTTGCCAACGAGATCGTCGATGCCGTCGCCGACCGCAATGACCGTACCGACGGCTTCGTGCCCGAGGATCGAGGGATACGCTCCGGACCGCCGCCCGGACACGGTGTGCAGATCGCTCCCGCACACCGTGGCGAGGTCGACACGTACCAGTAGGTCTCCCGAATCGAGGGTGGGAATCTCGATGTCCCACATCTCGATACCACTCCCCGTCCATACGGCGGCCTGTGTCAGACCAACAGCGACCTGATCCATCCGGAAATCCTTTCCACGATGTACACGACGACGAAGATGACGAGAACGATGGCACCGGCGACGTCGAAGTTCAGGGTCCGAATGGACTCGAAGAGTAGGAATCCGATACCTCCCGCACCCACGATCCCCAAGATGGTCGACGTGCGGATGTTCACGTCGAGTAAATACAGACTCGACCCGATGATCGCTGGAACAGTCTGTGGTACAACGGCACTCAGTGTCCGATTCCACCAACCGCCACCGACCGAAGCCACCGCTTCGAGAGGACCCGGATCGATCTCCTCGATCGCGTCGGCGACGAGTTTGCCGAGGAAGCCAACGGATCCGATCGCCAGCGCGCAGGTTCCGGCCACCGGGCCGAGTCCGAGCGCCGCAACGAACACCACGGCCAGAATGAGTTCGGGGACAGCGCGAACCAGCAGTATCCAGGATCTCGCGAACCAGTACACCGCGAGATGCGGAGTTGCGTTGCGCGCAGCCAGGACTCCGATGGGGATGGAGAGCACGATACCGATCGCGGTGGCCAGGACTCCGATGGCGACGGTCTGTACGGCGGCGTCGAACAGATCCGCCCCCAGGGACGAGAAGTCCGGTGGGACCATCCGAGCGAACACCTCGATCGACGGCCCGACCCATGTCAGTAGCGACCGCGGATCCAGCTCGAGGACCAGAAACGATGAAATGAGCGCGACGACGAGCACAGTCGACGCAGAGATCCGCATCAGCCGATCGCGCTGAGGTCCCGCCACGGAGGGCACCAGCAGCATGCGACGAAGAGCCATCGCTGCCAACTCCATCGCAGCGATGATCACCAGGATCACCAACACGATACCGAGCGCACGCGGGTAGATCAGTCCACGCAGGGCGTCCTGCAGGGCAAAGCCGATACCGCCGGCCCCGACGAACCCGAGGACTACCGACATGCGTAGGTTGATGTCGATTCGATAGACGAAGGCTCCGATCCACGCCGGAATGACCTGCGGAATCACGCCATTGACCATCTCCCGAACATAGCCGGCTCCGGCAGCCCTGAGCGCCTCTCGCGGCCCCACATCGGTCTCTTCGATGGCATCGGCGAACAGTTTGCCGAGCATGCCGATGGAATGCAGCGCCAGAGCCAGGATGCCGGGTAGCACTCCGATACCCAGAGCCCTGACGAACAGCACCGCGAACAGCAGGTCCGGCATCGCCCGGCAGAACGTGATGACGGCGCGAGCGACGCTGTAGAGAACCGGATGCGGCGAGGTGTTTCGGGCCGCGAGAAACGCCAACGGCACCGAGACGATCGCTGCGAGCACAGTGCCCAGCACTGCCATGAGCAACGTGTCGAGTGCGAGAGAGACGATCCTGCCGGTGTCGTCGACTCGAGGCGGCAGCATCCGTTCGAGAAGGTTGCCGACATCTTCCAGACCATCGATCAAAGTCGTCGGCGCGAAGTCGATGTACCCCGCCGACAGCACCGTCAGAACGAGCGCGGCGACGCCCAGCGCCGGGAACAGCCATCGACGTCGACGTGGATCATCTTGCGCTGCGGTCTTCGTGGGCTTCGGCTCCGCGGTGACGGTCATATCGGTGCCACCGCGGTCACGGCCCCGGGATGGGGTGTGATTCGCTGATAGATCGGCATGATGTCCTCGCGCTGGAGACCGGCCGCCGGGCGATCGAGCACCACCTGGCCGTCACGTAGACCGACGAGGCGATGCGCCCAACCGAGCGCGAGATCGACCTGATGCAACGTGCACACGACGGTCAGCTTTTCCTCACTGCACACCCGCTGCAACAGATCCATCACCACGCCGGCATTCTCGGGATCGAGCGAGGCCACTGGTTCGTCCGCGAGCACGATCCGCGGCCGCTGCATCAGGGTGCGTGCAATCGCCACGCGTTGCTGCTGCCCGCCGGACAGCGTGTCGGCGCGCCGTTCGGCGAAGTCCGCCAGCCCAACTCGGTCGAGACACGCGCGGGCCTCCTCTCGCATCACCTTCGGGTAGGTGAGTGCCCCGTAGCGCGGAATCGACAGGCGGCCGATACCTCCCACAAGTACGTTCTCGAGGCAACTCAACCGTCCGACGAGATTGAAGTGCTGGAAGATGAATCCGACATCTCGGCGCAGTACGCGCACACGGCGACGGTTCGCGAGGTCGACTCGAACGTCGAGGGCGGTGACGCTACCCGAAGTGACGGGATGCAGGCCGTTGATGCACCGCAGCAGCGTCGACTTGCCGGAACCCGAAAGCCCCAGCAGCACCAGCATTTCACTGCGATGCACATCGAGATTCACGTCCCTGAGCGCAGTGGTGGATCCGAACGCCTTGGTGACGTTGCGGACGCTGACCACGACATCGCCGCTGTCCATCGATGCGGACACGATCAGCCCGTGCACTTCTCGGAGCCGGTGACCTCGCACACGTTGCGCACGCCGTCGTAGTCGCCGTCCTGCGCCGGCACGACGCCCCAGGCGTCCTCGTCGGTGATGCGGCATTCTTCGGCGCAAATGCCGTCGGCGACGAAGGCGTCCGAGTTCATGCCCTCACTGAAGACGTCCTGGAGCTTCGCGATGGCGTCGGCACCGAGGTCGTTGTTGGCGGCGAAGAGCGATCCGGCGATCATCTCCGACTTCCACACGGTCTTGAGCTCACCCTGTGCGAGTTCACCGTTGTCGATCATCGTTCTGTCGACCATGGTGTCGAACGCAAATCCGGCGTCGCAGTCTCCCGCTTTGACGGCGAGTGCCGATGCATCATGTCCGCCGGCGTAGATCGGGGTCATCGCGGCGGAGATGTCGGCCTCGGAACCGGAGGAAATGACGTTCTCCTCGATGAGTCCCGCTGTCGGATAGAGGAATCCGGAGGTGGAGCTCGGGTCGACGAAGCAGACCTTCTTGCCTGCATAATCGGCGAGACCGTTCACCGAGGCATTGTCCGAACGAGCGATTCCGTACGACCGGTAGCCGGGAGGAATTCCCTCGTCCTGGACGACGGCACCCAGCGGTGTCATCTCCGCACCGTTGATTCCGGCAACGACATAGGCGAACGGGCCGAAGAACGCGATGTCGACGTTGCCTGCAATGAGGCCCTCGACCACACCGGCGTAGTCAGAGGCCTGGATGAACTCGACCGTCGCTCCGGTCTCGCTCTCGAGGCGCTCGATGACCGGATCGTAGCTGGCTCTCAGGTCGCTCGAGTTCTCGGCGGGAATAGCTGCGAGCGTTATGGTTTCCGGGAATCCTTGGTCGGTGGTGGCACCGCCGGAGGAGCTCGAGCAACCGGCTGCGACCAGAGCTGCGGCAGACAGCACGGCCGCGGTGGTTCCGGCACGACGGCGAGAGGTGGTGATCATGGCGTGGTTTCCGTTCGGTGAGGTTCGAGTGTGACAGGAATTCAGGTCAGAATGATGGGGGGAAGGTCGGCGACGCTGTCGAGTACGTGGGTGGCTCCGGCCTCGCGCAGCTGGTTCTCGGAGTGAGCTCCGGTGAGCACCCCGACCAGCAGGGACGCGCCTGCTCGGCGACCGGACAAGATGTCGCTCGACGTGTCACCGACCACGGCGACGGCAGAAATGTCACTGACCTCGGCGAGCAAAGCAGCCGCGAGGACGAGATCCGGGTGTGGACGGCCACGACCGGCACTCCCGGGTGCGAGGAAGGCGTCGGGCAGATCCCGCCAGCCGAGCGCGTCGATGATGCGATTTTGGGTGGGTGCCGAGAAGCCGGTCGTCAGAACAACGGTGATGCCGGATTCGCGTAACTTCGTGATGGCCTGGGCCGCACCGGGAACGGATACGACTCCGTCGTCGATTCGGGCATCGTAGGCAGATTCGAATGCATGGTTGGCGGCCTGGGCGCGATCCTCGGTTCCGAACAGTGCACGGAAGACCTCGATCTTGGACTGTCCCATCGTGTCGAGGACGTAGCGGCGGGCGTCGTCGCGTTCTGGTCCATTGTCGACGAGTCCGACGGCGGTGGCTGCGGCGTCGAACGATTCCAGTACGAGACCGTCGTCGGTGACGGTGGTTCCTGCCATGTCGAGGACGACAAGTTCGATAGAGGCGCTGATGTTCGAGGTGGTGGAGTTTGGCATATGGAAGAGACTGCCGTTTGGTATAGACCATTGCGTGGAACTCGAGTGAACGAACCGTGAACGTCACACCACAATTAGGTCTAGACCAATCGATGCTATGGTTGGTCCATGGTTGTGTACACCGAACCCCGGGTGCTCAAGCACCAGATCGTGCGCAGAAGCCTCGACGCGATGCTCGACGGCATGTCGGCGGGCGACGCGTTCCCCTCCGAACGTGATCTTGCCGATCGATACGACGTCTCCCGCGAGACACTGCGCCAGGCCATTCGAGAACTGTTGGTAGCCGGTCGAATCGAACGACGCGGTCGTGCGACGGTGGTTGCCGAACCCAAGGTGGTACTGCCGCTGGCCATCGGTTCGTACACTGAGGCCGCGCGGGAGAAGGGAATGAGCGCTACCCGAATTCTGGTCGGGTGGGACGTGTCCCGAGCAGACGGAGTACTCGCGGACCTCCTCGGAATCGAGACCGGCGCAGAGGTGGTACAACTCGAGCGCGTGTTCACCACAGGAGACGTCCGGGTGGGCCTGGAGACGACCCGCATTCCCGCATATCGAATTCCGGGGTTGCAGGACAGCTTCGATCACCGAACGTCGCTGTATGCCGAATTACGATCGCGTGGAATCACTTTCGGACGCGTCGTCGATACCATCGAAACCGTCCTCCCCGATGCCAGAGAAGCGGCATTGCTCACCGTCGACACCCGAACGCCGATGTTTCTGCTCGGCCGCGTCTCGTACGACACGGACGGGGTTCCCATCGAACACCGACGGTCGCTCTATCGCGGAGACCGGATGACCTTCACCGCCGTCATGGATGCCTGACATGACCACAGAAGAAAGACACCTCTCATGACATCGACATACGACGTCGTGGTCGTCGGAGCCGGTATCGTCGGCCTCGCACACGCCTACCACGCTCATCGACGCGGGCTCACCGTAGCGGTGGTCGATCACGCCGACCGTGTCGCAGGCGCCTCGGTGCAGAACTTCGGACACGCCTGCATCACAGCGCAATCCGGTGCCGCGCTCGAATACGCCCGCACCGGGCGCAGTCACTGGCTCGACCTCGCACGTACGGCGGGCTTCTGGGCTGCGGAATCGGGGACGCACTGCGTTGCCCGGCACGAGGACGAGTTCGCGGTGCTCGAACAGTTCGCCGAACTGCGCGGCGGCGACCACGCGCAGTTGCTGGACCGCAACGAGTTACTTGACCGGCTCCCCATTGCCGATACCGACGTCGTGGGCGGCATGTATATGCCGACCGATGTTCAGGTGGACCCACGTACTGCCGCACCGGCCATCGCGCGGTGGCTCGACAACTCCGGGGTGAACTTCTACTGGCGCACCGCCGCAACGTCGTTCGCACCGGGCGTCGTCCACACCTCGCGCGGCGAGCTACATGCCGGCACCACCTTCGTCACCGTCAACCACGACATCGATCGATTGTTTCCCGAGTACGCCGAACGAAGCGGACTGGTGCGGTGCCGACTGCATATGCTGCGCGCCACAATGCCCCTGCGCGTACCGCTCCCCTCTCCGCTGTTCACCGGTTGGTCGCTGCTCCGGTATTCGGGTTTCGAAGCCCTGCCAGCCGTCGCAGACGTCGCTGCACGCCTGCAGGCCCACCATCCCGGCTACGTCGAACTGGACCTTCATCAGATGTATACCCCACAACCGGATGGGTCGATTCTGCTGGGCGACACACACGTTCGCGAGATCACCACATCCCCGTTTCAGAGCGAAACGGGCTTCGAGGTGCTACTTACCGAAGCCAAAGCACTGTTCGGAGTCGACCGCATCGACGTCACCGAGCGGTGGCAGGGCACCTACTGCTCGGCACCAGGATCGGAATTCCTGCTCGAACAACCCCTCGACAGAGTGCACATCGTCACCGTCACCACCGGCATCGGGATGACCACCAGCATGGGACTCGCCGAGTCCCAGATCATCGATGCTGGACTCGACCGGACCAGCCCACTCACGCCTTGCTGAGCGGCCAGGAGCTGGCTATTCGCACTTGCCGAACGCGTCGACTCGGCGCAACGCTCACTTGCCACAGCGCCAATTGCACCGTCCCAGGCATTTTCTGAGTCCTATTGCGCACAAACGTCGGTACCGACGCAGGGTGGCGCACCACCTCGGTTGAGTCACTGCACCTTCCCGACCTCGCCCATTCGCGCACAGAAAGCTCGGTCGTTCTTCTCCGAGTGGCAGAGATCAGATGCGCTGGTCGACTGACCAATCGCAGAGAGGCAAGATAAATCAACTAGACGGCCTCATGCTGTCAACGCGACACACAAGGGTGACTGACAGGATTCCCGCGATCTCCAACTGGCACGAGGCCCGTCCACCGGCGCAAATCCTTGGGCGCCGGCACGGCACTTCAGGCCGATGGCTGGCCTGGGCAGTCAGTTGCGACGCTCGGTGAGGTGCACGGTCACCACATCGCCGTCGGACTTGCCGATCGCCTTGCGGACCGCAGAGTTGACCGGGAGCTTGTGGGTACCGTCGCCGAGCGCCATGAACGCACCCTGGAAGGGGTGACCGTCGACGGTCCCAGTGACCTTGACCAAGCCGCGGGTGCCGAGAATGGTCGCCGAATCGGGCAGCTTCACGCACGTCCACGTGTCCCCTTCCTGCGCTTTACCGAGGGTTGCGGTGAAACGGATGTCCAGTGGTCCGGGCATGGGATGCTCCTGCCGTGCGTTGGTGGTCATGATGGATATAGACCATGTCAGACGGTCGAACTCATCGCTGTCGTCAGGCCGGTTCGATCACTCGGTTGTGCCGAACCGTGACAGCGGGACTGGATCCTCTTCGTCTTCGGGCAGCCGCACCTCGAATCGCCCCACCGACTGAGTTCCATCAGCGACCGCCTGCCCGGCGAATTCAGTTGCCGTGGCCCGCGCGGAGGCCGGGGGCCATCGCGATGTCAGTCAGTTGCTGAACCGTCAGGACGCTGTCGGCGGACGCGTCGACTCGGCTGCCGTCGGGCGCGTATACCCTTACTCGACTCCTGGTCTCGCCGGACGTCGTGTCGACGGCGGTGCCGTCGCCGAGGGTTCGACGCTCGTCGACGTACCCGGCGAAACACGGCCCGACGGGTTGGTCGGATGTCGATAGCATGACGGTCAGGTCGCCCACCGCCCCGCCCAGTGAGATAGTTCCGTGCGCGGTGGCGTCGACGTCGAACGTGAGCGGCGGGAACATCGGATCTGGTTTCACTGTGGTACCAGAGGGCAGCGCCTGAATCAAGGCGTCGGACATGGTTGTGGCGTCGAACCCCGTTGGCGCGGAGTCGTCGCCGACGAATGCGTAGTTGATCCGCTGCATGTCCTCGGGCTGGATGACCTCGTCGCAGCCGGGAATCGCGACGGCGTCAGGCTGCGAGTCGTCGAGCAGCCCCGCGACAAGGATGCCCACCGCGACGATGCCGACGACGACCGCCGTCGTCGACCACGCCGATTTCGAACCACGCTCGCTTGCCATCCTGTCACTGTGCCTCGCCGGTGATGGCTCTGTTCGGGCGGGGCTCGAACGCCGGATCCGCTCGTGTTGGTCGCGCACGATCCCCACGGACCCAGACCGTGCCGTCGTTGCATAGGGTGAGGGTCGACGGCAGCCGGAGCTCGCTGCACGTGCAACGCGACTATGCCCAAGTCGAGGGCGTCACGGATCCCACAGGCCGTCGACGAGGTCGCTCCGCTTTTCAATCGACTCAGGTCGATCACCGAGCTCGTCAGTGGTGTTCGCTCGCGCTGCCAGTCGTGTCGACGGTTGCACGCACGTCGACGCCGTAGATTTCCGGAAGCTCGGTACTGCAGAGTCCACGAGCCTCGCTGGCGGAGACACCCAAAGCTCTGAGCACACGCTCCGTCGTGCCATCGACGGTTGTCGCCTCGTCTCGCTCAGGTTGGGCGAGCAGCAGCCGCCCCATGGACAGCAGGGAACCGGCCACGATCGCGAGTGCGAGATCTGCGTCGTCCACGTCGAATCGTCCTTGGGCGAAGGCTGATTCGATATCGCGGCGTGAACGCGGCGCCAAACCTCTGGCTGCGGCGAACGCCGCAGCCTCGGAGTTGAGCAGGACGAGACTCAGTTGCGGCTCGAGGCGGAAGAGTCGTCCGGACAACCGAAAAGACTGGGTGAACTTCTCGACCGGGTCGTCCAGGCCGACAGTGAGTGAATCGAGGTAGTCGCCGATGGATTCGAGTGCTGCATCGATGGCCGCCTGCCACAGCTCCTCTTTGGATTCGAAGTAGTTGTAGAACGATCCGTTGCTGACGTCGGCGGCCTGGGTGATTTCCAGAACGGGTGCGTTGGTGTTGCCGCTGGCCAGGAAACCTTGCGCAGCCTTGACGAGCGCGGCTTTGGTGCGAGCCTTCCGGCGCTCGATTCGGTTGACTTCGGCCAAGGTGTGCTCCTGCTCGCGGGATTAGACGGGCAGCCTATCGCGGAACAAAAATGACGAATTCGTCAAAAAAGCTTGACGGGGGCGGCTCCCATGGGTGACGATATCGTCAAAGACTGGCGAGCATCGCCAGATCCGTGGCTGTCTCGAGGACTTTGATGACAACGAACGTTTCGATCCCGCAGTACCGCACAGACATCTACTCCACCCAGAGCATTCTCGATCCGTACCCGCATTACGCGACGCTACGCGCGCTCGGCCCCGTGGTGTGGCTTCCGCATCAGCAGGTGTTCGCCGTTTCGCGTTACGCCGACTGCAAGGCAGTGTTGCTCGACGACGAGACATTCGTCTCGGGGGACGGCGTCGCACTCAACCCGGTGGCCAACAGATTGGGCCGCGGCACGACTCTCAACAGTGACGGCGACGAGCATGCAACGAAGCGCTCGGTCCTGGCTCACCGCCTGACCCCCAAGGCAGTGCGAAAGATGACGTCGGCGGTGGAGGAGAAGGCCGAGAGCATCGTCGACGCGGCCCTGAGCAAGCAGTCCGTCGACGGTGTCGATGATCTCGCGACGGCTCTGCCGATGTCGATCGTGCCCGATCTCGTGGGTTGGCCCGAGGACGGGCGTGAGGATCTCCTACGCTGGGCGGGAGCAACATTCGACTCACTCGGCCCCGTCAACCGGCACTCGGTCGCCGCCGTCAAGGGCGCCGCCGAAATGCTGGCCTTCTCGAGGCGGGTGGTGCGAGAACGATCGGTAATTCCCGGGAGTATGGGCGACGACGTTCTGAAAGCCGCCGACGAGAACAAGATCGCCAAGTCCTCGTGCCCGGCACTGATGATCGACTACCTCGGACCCTCGCTCGACACCACCATCGGTGCGATCTCCGGTGCACTCGACCTGTTCGCTCGCCACCCACAGCAGTGGCAGGCGATCCGGCAGAACCCGGATCTGATTCCCAATGCCGTCAACGAGGTCGTCAGATACGAATCGCCCATCAGAGCCTTCTCGCGCCGAGCTGTGCGCGACGTCGAGATCGACGGATCACGAGTCCCGAAAGGTGCACGCGTACTGGTGATCTACGCGTCGGCCAACCGCGACGAGCGCGAATGGGACAGCCCCGATTCCTTCGACATCACCCGAGACGCTGCTCGCCAGCTCGGCTTCGGATCCGGCGTGCACGGTTGCGCGGGCCAGGGTCTCGCGCGCTTGGAAACGCAAACCATGCTTCGGGTGCTGGCGCGACGGGTCGAACGATTCGTGCCCGCCGGAACGCCCAAGCGGGCCGTCAACAACGTCATTCATCGATACGAACGTCTGCCACTGCACTTGGTGGCGGCAGAAGGGACACAGCTGTGAGAATCGACGTCGATTGGGACCGGTGCGAGGGCCATGGAATATGCGCCGACCAGGCACCGCAAGTGTTCAGCCTGGACGACGAAGGCGAACTGCATTACGCATTCGACAACGACGACATTCCCGACGACCTCGCGCCCTCGGCGCGGTCGGCCATCGGTGTGTGTCCGGTCGCGGCATTGAGAGAACAGGCGTGACGTCGGTCGCTCGCAGCATCGTCATCGTCGGAGATTCCATCGCCGGATGCACCGCAGCTCGTGAGCTCCGTGCTCGCGGGCACGCCGGCCCACTGATCATGATCGGTGCCGATCCCGACGGTTGCTACGCAAGACCGCCGCTGTCGAAGCACGTCCTCAAAGATGACGCGGTCAACGCGGAAACGTGGGACCTGTCGGATCTCGACCTCACGTCGATCGTCGATCGCGCGGTGTCGGTGAATACCGAAGCCCGCACCGTTACCACCGCCGTCGGCACCGACATCTCCTACGACGCTTTGATCGTGGCCACCGGCGCGGCCGCGCGTCGCATCGCGGGTCCGAATCAATCGGGCGAGACCGTATTGCGGACGTTCGCCGACGTCCGTGCACTGCGCCCGACATTGGACGAGGCTCGAACCGCAATCGTCGTCGGTGCCGGCTTCCTCGGGATGGAGGTCGCCAGTGCCTGCGTTGCGCGCGATATCGCGGTGACCGTTGTCGATGTCGATCCTCCGCTGAAGCGGCTCCTGGGCCCCTACCTGTCCGACGCGATCGTGGCGAGGGCCGCAGCCGCATCGGTCGAGTTCGTACAGGCTGAGAGCCCGGTCGCGTTGACCGGAGATCGTGTCGTGGGCATAGAGATCGCAGATCGAATTCTCACTGCCGATCTGGTCGTCACGTGCGCCGGCGATGTCCCCGAGACAGGGTGGCTCGACGGCTCCGGTATCGCCGACGGGCGCGGGGTGGGTATCGACGACCTGTGCGCGACAGCGGTTCCCGACGTATTCGCTGCCGGAGATGTCACCTACTCGCGAGCGGCGTCCGGCCGAGCACCGTTCTGGTCGAATGCGGTCGCGCAGGGCAAAGTGGCCGCGGCATCCGCGCTCGGTCTCGAGACGACGTGCGCACCTACCGACGATTACTTCTGGACCGAGATCCTTGGGCTGTCGATCAAAGTTGTCGGTCCACTCCCCCTGCTCGGTGAGCCGGCCGTCATCGAAGGCTCCGTCGCGGACGGATCGGCATTGCTGCAGTGGAGTCACGACGACGGCCGCACCACCATCGTTGCCTTCGGAATCAAGAAGTCCGTCGGTCTACTCAGACGGTTGGCTCGCGAGACCGCTATCCCCACCACATAAGGAAATGCTCATGAATTTCGCCTCCCCCTCCAACCTCGCTCGTCGGCTCCCCGAGGCGGTCGGACTCGCACGCGCAGCGATCGGCATCGCCCACATGATCGCACCCACTCGAGCCAACGAATTGCTCGCCGGACCCGAGGCTGCGGTCGCCACAACGCGAGCTGCCGCCCGCACCTTCGGAATTCGCGAAATCTACATCGGCGGCGGACTGTACGCCGCAACCAGGTATGCCCCGAAGACGGTGCGCACGCTGCTTCGCGCAGGCGTGGCCGTCGACATCTGGGATACCGCAGCCTTCGCTCTCACCGCACACTTGCCCCAGAGGACGCGGGTGGCCGGCTGCGCCATCGCCGGCTCCTTCGTGATTGCCGGAGCCCTCGCAGACATGCAACTCGCCCGATAGATTCGGTCGACCTCAGCCCTCTACTCGAAATGTCGGTGGCCATCGGTACCGGCCGGATTACTACACCGGAGCCGGCAATGAGAACAATCGGAATCCAACTCCGCTGACGCCTGCCCTGCGCAACGACGGTGCGGACACCGATCGTGGCTCCACCGCAACGAAGTAGGAGCCGCGACGCCTGCACGTATCGGTAAAAATGCTCCTGTGCTTCCCCTCCCTGGGGAGTCGACCGGTGCCCGCTCGAATAACGCCTTTGCGTACCTGTACAGATCACCCAGAAGGAATAGTATGACCAGCAACAACATTCGCTTGCTCCGGGACGTCGACGTGGTCATCATCGGGTTGGGTCCGACCGGTGCGACGGCAGCGAATCTTCTAGGACAACGGGGTATCACCACTGCGGTGATCGAACGCGACATCTCGATCTATCCGCGCCAACGAGCGATAGCCTCGGACGAAGACGCGCATCGTGTCTGGCAGGGGCTGGGTTTGTTCGACGAGATGATGGCCACCATGTCCGCTGACGTCCGCGTGCATTTCAAGCACGGCGGCAAGACGTTTCTGTCGATGTTGTCGGCGGAAAGTCGCGATCAGGGCGTGCCGGGTATGGCTTACTACCATCAACCCGAGCTCGAGCGCGTACTTCGCGCGGGAATCACCCGGTTCCCCACTGTCACCGTCAGGTCGGGCTTCGAAGCCGTCGGTGTCAGCCAGGACGCTGGCTCGGCCACCATCATCCTCCGTCCCGTCGACGGCGGTGAAGACCAGCTGATCAGGTCGCGCTATGTGATTGCCGCCGACGGTGGATCGAGCTCGATACGCAAGCTACTCGGTATTGCTTTGCCGGGCAAGCACATCGAAGAACCGTGGTTCGACATTCAACTGCGGGCGTGGTACGACCTCCCCTCCGATGCCCCGTTGGATTTCACTTTCATTTCCGACCCCAGGCGGCCTGGTGTGGACTGCCCGTGTCCGATGGGCTACCACCGTGTCGAGTACCGGGTCAACAAGGGTGAAACAGTAGAGCAGTTGCAGACCGAGGCAGGCCTTCGCGGTCTGCTGGCCGAACGCGGAATCGACTACGACCAAGTCGAAATATTCCGTAGCTGGGGTTACACCTTTCATATCAGACAAGCCGAACAGTGGAGCAAAGGGCGGGTGTTCCTGGCCGGAGATGCCGCGCATATTATGCCGCCGTTCGCCGGACAAGGCGTGTCGTCCGGTGTCCGTGACGCCGCGAACCTCTGCTGGAAGCTCGATGCGGTGCTCAACGGTAGCGCCGATGCGGAACTACTGCAGACGTACGAAGCCGAGCGCCGACTCAATGTCGAACAGCTGACCAAATTTTCGCTACGCATCGGCCGCATCGTGATGCTCGAGAACGAGACCGCGGCGCGCATACGCGATGGCCTCTTCGTGGCGGCGTCGAAAGTGCCAGGTGTGTCGCGCCTACTCGCGGGCAATGGGCTCAAGCCGTTGTACAAACTCGGCACCAAGGGCGGGTTCTTCGGTATCGAATCATCGCGCCACAGTCCACGCGGAACATTCATCAAACAGCCCTGGGTGGTGGGATCGGACCTCACACCCGTACGCCTGGACACCGTGCTCGACAACAAATGGACCTGGGTCGGCTTCCCGTCAGCGCCGATCCCAAAGCAACTGGCGGAGGCCGGAGTTGCCGAGGTGAAACTCGAATACGCCTCGGCGATCGCCAGCCACCAAGTCGCCGCGGGCCATTTCGTGGACAGCGAAGGTGTGCTCGAGCGGCAGATGCGACGAGCCCGCGCCGACGGCTTTCTTGTTCGACCCGATCGGTTCATATACTGCAGCGACCACGAGTTCGCCCCGGGAGATCACCGCAGGGTGGCCGCGGCCGTGGTGGGTGGACTGCACGTTGCCGAGAACCGAGCCTGATGCTCACCGGGCGAGATCAACCGCGCATCGACAATGCACCCGAAGATGGGTCGTGGCGGATGCGCGGCGCCTGTCGCCAACTACCCAGTGACATCTTCTTTCCCCCGCCCGGGAATCATCGGCTTCGATTGGAACGGCAGGCCAAAATGATCTGCGGCCGCTGCCCCGTCCTCATGCAGTGCCGAAGCTTCGCCATCGCACACCAAGAACCACACGGCATCTGGGGCGGTCTGACGGCCCGCGAGCGAAACCGGACGGCACGCGCAGTCCTGCGCGGTAGATCGCGACCAACACTCAGACAGAACGACATTCGATAGGGATGACGCTGTGGTCACACCACTGGTAAGGATTCAGCTGATCGCATTCGTCGTCGTCGCGGTGATCGGCATCGTCTACATCGGCGGCAAGTACGTCCGCCTCGACAACCTGCTCGGCTTCGGGCAATACCGCGTGACCGCAGAGTTCGCAGACTCCGGCGGTATCTTCACCAACGCAGAGGTCACTTACCGGGGTGTGCCCGTCGGGACCGTCGGCACCTTGTCGCTGACCCGCGCCGGTATCGATGTGGAGCTGCTGCTCGACACAGGAGGTCCGAGCATTCCGGCCTCGGCGCTCGCCGTTGTGGCGAATCGATCGGCCATCGGCGAGCAGTACGTCGATCTACAGCCGACACACACTGACGGGCCGTTCCTCGAGGAGGGGTCGACCATTGCTCCCGTGGACACTCGAACGCCCGTACCGGTCGAGAACGTGTTGGCCAGCACCGATCAGCTCATCAATACCATCCCACTGGACAACCTCGCAACAACGGTCAGGGAACTCGGTGCCGCGTTCGACGGCAGAGGAGAAGATCTGCAGGTTCTCGTGGACTCACTCGGCACTGTGTCGGAGACAGCCGAGGAAGCACTGCCAGAGATGCTCGGACTCATCCGGGACAGCCGAACAGTACTCGACACCCAGTCCGAGCAGTCGTCGGCGATCGGGCAATTCAGTGCAGACCTGAACGCCGTTACGGCACAACTACGCAGCAGCGACCCTGATATCCGGCGCCTGATCGAGACAGGCAACGCCGCAAGCGATCAGGTCGGCGCACTCGTTGCTGATGGCGGTCCGGCGCTGACGACAAACCTCGGCAATATCAGTTCGGTCACCTCGCTGTACGCCCCGAAGGCGTTCGCCCTTAGACCTCTACTCATCTTCCTGCCGTCCATATCAGCGGCAGCGCACACCCTCGTCCAAGGCGACGGCTCCATCCATCTCAGTTTCGCTGGTTTGGAAGTCAACAACCCACCGCCGTGCACCATCGGGTACGAAGAGTCGCAATCGATCCTGGATGCGGAGAAGGCGAAGAACCCGAACTTCGATCCCACCCGAGAGGACTATCCGTTGAACTTGCAGGCGAACTGTCTGACGCCTCACGGCAGCGTCACCGGTGTCCGTAGTTCCAGCCGCATCGTGTACGCGGATCCGGAAACGCCGCAGCCGTGGGACAGCAAGCCGAAGGCCGATCCGGACAAGCTCAACCTCAATCCCATTGCCACGCAACTCGCACCCCTGATCGGGGTTACTCCGCGTAGGTAGCAGGCCAGAGTGCATCACTATCGCGCACTCCCACCGGCAAACTCATCAAGCCGCATTTGCGCGAGCACTATGTTCCCGTAGAGACCGACTGACTGCACGACCATCACAGATCCCACGCACTCACCGGTCCCACTCCGGGCCGAGGAGTCGGTCGTGCGCCAGCTCCTTCCATGCCTTCAGGTTGGGCTCGGTGCTCGGCCTTCGCCGATCGAACGCGTACGTCAGGGCAACACCGCGCATGCTGGTGTTGAGCAGTTCACGCACTACAGGATAGGCCGGAGCGTCGATCAGTGGCGCACCGAACAATGCGTCGGTTGCGGTGCGGACCCGTCTGTTCAGTGCGCGTTCCACCGGGACCAACGCGGTTCGTAGATCGTTGTTGTGCCTAGCGCCGATCCACAGTTCGGTGGCAGCCCAGAAGTAGTCCTGCTGGTACGTCGCCCACATGGTGTCCACTGCTGCGCCGATCCGTGCGCTGGGCGCAGCTGGCCACTCCACCCGCGCGCCTGCGTCGTCGACACGGGCCGACGCCAGGTGCGCAACGGCCGCGACCAACAGCTCGTCCCGAGACGGGTACTGATGCAACATCCGCCCACGACTCACACCTGCCAACTCTTGAATTTTCACGGTCGAGGCACCCGCATAGCCGAACTCGACCAAGGCTTGCACTGCGGCATTCAGAATGCGGTTCTGCGTGACCAGGCTGCGTGATTGCATGCGTCGAGTGTTGCCGTTGAGTTCGCCCACGGCAAACGCTCCAGACATGGGGCACTGCAATTCTGCGGTACGCGAACATCTCTGACTGCGATCCAGCAAAACAGTCAAGCTTGACTGTATCGGGGAATGAGTGTCCGATGATCACTATGGGAAACACTGTCCGACTCTCGATGCTGCCTCGAGCCGGCATGTCGGTGGGCTTGATCGAACTCATCCGACCCGACCGAGGCAATGCCATCGACTTCGAGTTCGCTGCCGATCTGCACGCTGCCGTGGCCGGCATCGGCCCCGACGTCGGATGTGTCGCAGTCCTGGCCGACGGCAAGAACTTCTGCGTCGGCGGGAATCTGGCCGACTTCGCGGCGGCGCCCGACCCGGGCGCACTGGTGGGAGCACTTGCTGTGGAACTTCATCGGGCCCTGTCGGCACTGGCTGCTCTGACCACCCCCGTCGTGCTCGGCGCCCAGGGCTGGTCCGTGGGCGCCGGTCTGAGCTTGGTCCTTGCCGCTGACATCGCCGTGGTCGAGTCCTCGTCGCGGCTTCGCACGGCATACGGATCGGTGGGTCTGACCCCCGACGGCGGAATGTCCTGGGCACTGCCCCGCGCCGTAGGACGCACCATGGCCTTGGATCTGCTCCTGACCGGACGCACTCTGGACAGCGGAGAGGCACTGAGTGCCGGTGCCGTCAGTCGCGTGGTGGCCCATGGAACCGTGCGTGACGAAATAGTGGCTATTGCCAATGCCATCGCCGACGGGCCTGTCGACGCGGCCCGAGTGACCAAGAACTTGGTCGACGCAGGTTCTGCGCGCACCCTCGACAGCCAGCTCGCCGCCGAAGCCGAGGCCATCGGCCGCGCGGCAGGCGGCCCCGAAGGCCGCGAGGGAATCTCCTCGTTCACCGATCGACGCTCACCCGTGTTCACGTCCCTCCAATACCCGACCGAAAGCAGTCATCAATGACCGAACGCAGTTTCGAAGGCCGAACCGCAATAATGTCCGGCGGCAGTCGCGGAATCGGTTTGGCGATCGCCCTTGCGATCGCCGAACGTGGTGGGAATCTCGTACTTCTCGCCAAGACCGACACCCCCGATCCTCGCCTTCCCGGCACGATCCACACCGCTGTCGCCGAGATCATCGCCGCAGGCGGGGCCGCGGTTGCCGTTGTCGGCGACGTACGCAACGACGACGACATCGCGAATGCGGCACAGACCGCAGTGGACCGCTTCGGCGGGATCGATATCGTCGTCAACAACGCCAGTGTCCTCAACCTCGCTAAAACGATCGATCTTCCGATGAAGCGGTTCGATCTCATGCAGCAGGTCAACGTCCGTGGCACCTTCGCGTTGACCCAGGCATGCCTGCCCCATCTTGTCGAATCACCGAACCCACACGTTCTCACGCTGTCGCCACCGCTGAACATGTCACAGAAGTGGCTCGGCGAACATCCGGGCTACATGCTCGCGAAGTACGGCATGACGCTGGCGACACTCGGGTTCGCCGCAGAATTCGCACATGTTCCGATCTCGAGCAATTGCCTGTGGCCGCAGAGCACGATTGCCACTGCCGCAGTGGAGAACCTCCTCGGAGGCAAAGCCGGAGTGGCGCATTCGCGATCGCCACAGATCATGGCCGACGCTGCTGTGGCCATTCTCGACCGCAAGCAAGGGGAGGTCAACGGTCGAACACTGATCGACATCGAGGTCCTTGCCGAATCCGGGGTCACCGATCTCGGTCCCTACGGCGGCGAAGTGCCGATCTCCCTCGACATCTTTGTGGATCCCACTCCGTGACAGAACGTACGAACACCGCCGACGACCACACCGCCGCTGAACGGATCCTGATGACACACACCATCTCCCCCAGTAATACCCGGCAGGATGTGCCACGCCTGCAGGACCGCATCTCGACCGACGTGTGGATTCCGAAGGAGGTCATCGATCTACGCACGCGGGCACGCGCCGCCGTCGTCAAGGCCGTACAACCATATGCCCAGGACATCGGGGAGCGCGAAGAATCACGAGAGAGTTTTCCGTGGGCTGCATTTCGCGGCCTCGCCGACGAGGGTATGTTCGCGGTGCCCTTCGAGGCTCACTACGGTAGCGGGTTCGACCACCCGATGCTCGCGACGTGCACTGTCACCGAGGAGATCGGCTATCACAGCAGCAGTATGGCCGGCGTCTACGACGGCCAGTGCATTCTGATGGCGCAGACCCTCACGTTCGCTGCACCCTCTCTACAGGAGCAGCTCATCCCGGCTCTCATCTCCGGTTCCTCGGCCTTTTCCTTCGCCACCACCGAACCCGAAGCAAGCAGCGACCTTTCGGCCGAGACACTTCGCACGATCGCCACCGAGACCGAGGGGGGATTCATCGTCAACGGCCGAAAACGGTGGATCACCAACAGTATTGTCGCGGATTGGGCGGCTATCCTGTGCGGCGATGGGAACCGCACCACGATGCTGCTCGTCGACCTGAAGAATTCCCCCGGTGTGCGGATCGGCGAACCCGATCTCAAAATGGGGCATCGAGGTCAGGTCACGGCCGACATCGTCCTCGACGGTGTCTTCGTGCCTTCCGAGAATGTCCTCGGCTCGCGCGGCGGAGGAATGAAAGTCGCCCTGTCCGCGCTGGCTCGCGGACGAATCGGGATCGGTGCCGCAGGCGTCGGCGTCGCACAGGCTGCCTTGGACCTGGCCGTCGACCGGCTGCGCACGCGCCATGCGTTCGGCGGGCCACTGGGCAAGCTGCAGTATTGGCAGTTCAAAATCGCCGAACACGCCACGAACATCGAGTGCGCACGCATGCTCTACCAGAAGGCGGCGATGCGGCTCGACACCGAAGGTGGAACTGCCGAACCCGAGGCAGCGATGGCCAAGGCATATGGAACCCGGGTCGCGGTGGACGTGGTCCGGGATTCGCTCCAGATACACGGGGGCTTCGGGTTCGCGCGCAAGATCAGTGAAACCGGTGAATCGGTCCGACTCGAGGAGCTCTACCGCGACGCCAAGATTCTGGAGATCTTCGAGGGCGCAAACGAACTGCAGCAGTGGATCATTGCGCGCAACGTGATCGGTCGCGACGTCACCGGCTAGACATGGACCCCCACCTCGGTAGAACCTGTGGGCCGCCGGCCCCCACATTGTGTGCAGCATCGGGGGGCTGATCGGCCCAGGGATTTCGGACGATGGACCCGCTTGGAATAGGGATCTACCGAAATGAGTCCGACCAGTACGAGCAGATCGCGTCGATCGTTCAGTCATCTCCATTGTCCGAAATCCTCGTGGCAGATCAGAGTCCGAAGTCCTCTCACGACGTGCAGGAGACTGGTGTCGCATATACGGCGCCGGCTTCTACATCGACCGAGGTCTACGACTTCGATCTTTCATCTGTTCCCGGAGAAGGCGGTACTGTCATGGCCTTCGATGATGTTGACCTGTACCAAAAGACTGTGCAGAGCTACGAGGACGCCGCTGTCCTAGCCGGCCCTCACCGTTACGGATCGGAGCCAGCCTTGATCTTCGTACAGATCAATGAGGGGCTTTCGTCGAGCGACGGACAGAAGGTAAAGGGAATCGTCGACTCGCTCTAGTTGCTGCCCGCCGCCACCCATTGACCCTCTGTACGAAACGATCGCGAAAAGGCGTCGCTGGGGAGTCGGTCAGGCGGGAGCAGGACTGAAGGTTGCGAAGCGGGTTGTCGGGAGGTTCACCCCGAAAAGTGCACAGAAAAGCCAGCCATGCTTACCGAACCAGATCTGACGTTGCCAAGGATCGAAGACAACCAACGTCTGTGCATCTGCGGCGAGTCGACGCCAACTACACCTGCTCGGCGTGCTATCTCACCCGCGACTGAGCCTCACTGAACGTACGTCTCCACGTGGGCACCGGTGACCACGCCGACATTCGGCACGATTGCACCCCACCCTGAGCTGCACGTACCTGATGCCTGACCTGTCGCTCCGAACGAGCTGGTCGACGCGTTGTACGGCCCGACCGCGTAGAACGGGAAAGCATTGGGGATGCCATGAAGACCCCAGCACTCGATGCTGAGGTAGTACTCTCTTCGCGGCGGAGCGCCGGTGTCGTGGCACGTTACCGACGCACTGAAAGAATCGTGCGCGACGGCGCAGTCCTGAGGGCCAGCGGAGGCAACGCCGGAACCGACGATCGAAGCAGCGGCCAGACCGGATATGACCGCGCTAACTCGTAGTGCTGCAATAAACTTGCTTCTCATAGACATTCATTCGCTGGTGCGCGATGGGGCGTTACGTCCGCGGCCCCAGAACAGCAGCGCTTCGAATGCAGCTACGGTCCGGGGTCGAGCGCCTCTTCCCTTCGCCGGTGCGGGCGTTGAAGGCGCGCACCGCACATGCCCAACCCTCGACACTCGGGGCGCCCGCATCCAGACACACCAGGACTTGGTCGCGAGGGTTCGCCCTGATCGACTTATAGATGTGTGTTTCGTTGGGCACCGCTGCGGTGACGAGTCCACCCGCGCTCGATCCAACGACACTTCGGTGCAAGCGGGTTGCTCCCTTACTTGCGGACGCTTTCAGAAATGGAGAACCATCTACCGGGGTGGGTGCCGACGGCAGCAATGACGCCCGAAGTCGGAGCTTGTCACTGTTATGCGCGACCCATTCGATAAGTCGTTCGTCGGATTCGTCGTCTGGATGCCCGCTGGCATCCACGCTCCCCGGTGCTGAACATTTGACGACTTCTTCCTAACGGTAACCGGCGGCACCGACAACCTGCGCGACCGAACGGACCGTTCGCATCCCAGGGGACGACACAACGCCGCAGAGGACAACCTCGCGGACTGACCGCCCTGCTGGCCGACGCGTCTCGGAGTCCTCGACTGGCACGATTCGAACCCCAGAGCAGCCGTTCTGGAAGTCGACTCGGGATGCAGCAGGATATACCTCGCGAACTGGGCGTATACCAACGCATACCGCAGCCCAGGCCTGCCGGTGACGCGCTGATCCTGGATCTGCCGACCGCTCAGAAACCGATCGCTGGATGCCTACGCCGCCGGTCGACGATCCGGTGATCAGCAGGTGCCGTCATGACCGACACCAACACCGAAGGCGCTCCGAGTAGACCCATTACCGTTGCACCTCAGCTGGTTCCTGATCTGGCGGCTGATCTCGTTGCCGGGTTGTGGTGACTCGAACTTGCTGCGATCCGCCGCACCGCACCCGAAGTATTGCTCATCGCCAAGACACAACGGTGGACACCGGAGGAAGTCCTGCGGACACTGGTCGAACCCGAGCTCGCCCGCCCGAGACGCCTCGAACATAGTCGCACGACTCAAAGCGGCTGTGTTTCCGGTGACGAAGAGGTTGGGATCCTTCGACATCGCTTCGTTGTCGATCCGACCGAAGGTGTTCGACTACCTCTCCAGCCTGGAATGGATTCGGACGCAATCGAATCTAGCGATCATCGGACCCGTCGGAACGGGAAAGTCGCACACCCTGATCGGGCTCGGAGTCGCAGCGATCCACGCCGGTCACAAGGTCCGCTACTTCACCGCCGAAGACCTCATCGAAACGCTGTATCGCGGCCTGGCCGACAACACCGTCGGCAAGATCATCGAATCGCTGTTGCGGGTCGAGCTCATCATCGTCGACGAAACGGGCTTTGCGCCGCTCGCCGACACCGGAACCCAACTGCTGTTCCGGCTCGTCGCCGGCGCCTACGAACGCAGTTCGTTGGCAATCGCCGCGCACTGGCCGTTCGAGCAATGGGGCCGATTCCTTCCCGAGCACACCACCGCAGCATCGATCCTCGACCGACGGCTTCACCACGCCACCATCGTCGTCACCGACGGCGAGTCCGACCGTGTGAAAGACGCGCAACACCGAAAGGACCGCCCCTGAACAACCGGAAACATCAACACGGGTGAGGACTTTCAGTTGGCCACCAGCGGGGACTTCGTACTGGCCATTGACACGACCCAGCCGGTATTAACGCGCGGTATTTCGGTCACCCAACGGCAACACTCATGCCCCCGTCGGCCATCACAATCGATCCCACGACGTAAGCAGCTTGATCGGAAGCCAGAAACGCAATGATCTGCGCAATCTCGTAAGGCTGCGCTGCGCGGCCGATCGGTGACGTGCTGCCGTGATCGGCGAGGAAACCCGGACCGTCATCGTGTATGTCGTCGAGGATGTGAGTAACCACGTCACCCGATCCAACAGCGTTGACACGAATCCCGTGCTCGATGACTTCGAGAGCCAACGTTCGAGTCAGCTGAGCAAGGGCACCTTTCGAGGCGGCATACGCCGCGATCGTGGGAAACGACTGAAAACACGCATACGAACCGACATTGACGATCGCGCCTGACTTCTGCGGAATCATCGCCCGTACAGCCTCTCGCGAGTGCAGAAAAGCGCCTGTCGCGTTGACTGCCAGAATTGAATTCCATTCGTCAAGACTCATCTCGGCAACGGTCTTGTTGATGATAATTCCCGCGTTGTTGACAAGAATGTCGAGTCGGCCGAATTGCTCCCGCGCCAATTCGACAGCACGGCGTGCGCTGCCTTCCTTGCTAACATCGGCAACCAGCGCTGTGACACTCGTCCCAGCGATTTCTTGGACAGCCTCGTCGAGGTCGGTTGCCACGACCCGGACTCCTCGTTCTACGAACAGCTCCACGGTGGCGCGGCCAATTCCGCTAGCCGCGCCTGTAACGATTGCAACTTTACCCGCGAGGTCGTTTTCCTGGTTAGGTGCAGTCATGTCGATGCCTTTCGTCATTTTTATGTCGCGATATACGGAAAGATGCCGCCATCCGCTTCAGGTCGATGGCGAGTGCACGTCAGGCCATCAAAGCCGTCAATCGCCAGTCCAGCACTGGCGTGCCGACCGCGATCGTATTGTGGGAGAAGACTATTGAACGCAGGTGAACCGCCCACCCGTCGACGAGTCTGTCGGCGCCTACGATCTGTAGTTCGCTGGTCAGGGTGTCGCCCTCGGAGACTGGTGCAGTATGGTCGCAGGAAGTCCATCCCAAGATCGTCACCAGATTCGGCAGTGCGCGGCCGACCTGGGCCAGGGCGAGACCGATCGTGTGCCCACCGTAGACGAGGCGCCCAGCTTCGCTTGTGCGCTCGTCGTGGTGAGTGGCTGCGATGTTGAGTGTGAGCCGCGCCAGCTCCGGGGCATTCGTCACTACGTCACCGCTACTGCGAAACACGGATCCGATCAATTCTTCGTCGAAATGCTTGCCCGGCACCCGACTCCGATATTGTTCAAGATCCCAACCTTCGGGTACCTGGTAGTCCGGAACATCCGCTGGTCCGATCCTCGACAGGTCGCTGCTGTGCACCGTGCGATTCGGGTCTGCCGTGGATGAGAGTGTCAGCATCGCGCATCGATAGAAATCCAGGACCGTGTTGCCATCATGGTCGGTAGTCGTTACTCGTAGAGCCGCCATACCGGTTGGCGCACGCCCGGGCTTCGAAGAATTCTCGCGGAGACCCACCACCACTGTGCGGGTGTGAAGAGTGTCTCCGAGATGCGGAAATCGGTGGAACTGCAGGCCACGGTAGAACAGGTTGGCGCGAACATGGTGGGTGGCCACGGTCGACTGTCCGATCGCTATGTCCCATGCTAACCCGGGGTGTGCGATCGCGTCGGTCGATCTGGTCACCGCGGTGGCAAGGTGCCGGTCCAGCGCTAAGTGCAAACGGTCACCCACAATGGCCTGATGCGCCGCAGACAGACCACTTGTGAGAGTTACAGCTGGCGCCGAGTCGAACACTTGGCCAACGGTAAGATCGTCGAAATAGGGTCCACCAACCTGGATTTCGTGTGGGCGCGATTCGGTCATGATCGAAATCCTCCGGCCCGCGCGAGCGTACGACGAGCAGCGACCGCCAGAGCCTCATCGAGCATCTGTCCATCAAGTTGAACAGCACCCGTTCCGAGTTCCGCCGCGTCGGAAAGGGTTTGCAGAATGCGCCGGGCTTCGTCGACGGCATTCTCGGACGGGGTGAAAGTGGTCATAACGGTATCCACCTGCCGGGGATGGATTACCCACTTACCGTCGAAGCCAAGCGAGCGGATCCATGTGCACGACCGTTCGAATGACGCGTCGTTCTCGACGCCGAGGTGGGGACCGTCGATCGCTGCAATTCCGGCGACGCGTGCGGCCACCAACACGGCGTCCTGCATGGACAACCATTGCTCAGGTGGCGAAGATCGTGATCGGCCCAGGGCAGCGCCGAGGTCGGCGTATCCGAGGACCAATGCCTCCAGTCGTTCGGTCGCGGCGGACAGGCGCGCCACGTTCTGCACGCCCCGGGGTGTCTCGACTAGCGCTTGAATTCCGACCGAGGTGCCCTTCAAGGCCTCACTTACCATTTCGAGGTCAAGTCCGGTTTCGGTTTTGGGAACGATGACGCTCGTCAGGCGTGGTGCCGTTGCGCACATGGCGAGGTCATCGTGTGCCCAGGGGGTATCGAGACCGTTTATTCGCACGGAGATGCTTCCGACGCGTTCGGTCTCGACCATCAGATGGCGCACGAACTCGCGTGCTTGCACCTTGTTGGAGACAGCTACTGCGTCTTCGAGATCGAGAATGACTTCGTCCGCGTGGGAGGCCAATGCCTTGCGGACCTTCCGATCGTCTGACCCAGGCGCAATCAGAACCGAGCGCCGAATAGTGATGTCCTTCATGCGAACTCCCTTCCAATGATGTGTCCGCTTGCACTCATCTGTGTATCTGCAAGCCTCGTTCGAGGTGCTGTCGTTGGGATGATCAGAGTGACAGGCCGCCATCTACGATCAGCTCTGCACCGGTCATGAAAGGGCATTCCTTCGAAGCAAGAAACACTACTGCTCGGGCGATTTCGTCGGCGGTTCCGCGTCGACCGAGAGGTGTCGACGCTGTGACTGCCTCGATCTGCTCTCTTGGCATTGCGTCGATCATCGTGGTATCGATGAAACCTGGTGCAACGGAATTGACTCGGACGCCGTATGGGGCAAGCTCCACCGCTGCGCATTTCGTCATCCCGCGTACTGCCCATTTCGTTGTCGAGTATCCGATTTGATTGGCGTACCCCCGATGCCCACCTATAGAGGACAGATTGACGATCGAACCGGCGCCCTCCTGCTTCATCCTCCCTGCGACAGATCGTATGCCGAGAAAAACGCCGAGTTGATTGACGCGGTAGTGTCTGTCGAAGTTCTCGACACTGGTTTCGGTAATGTCGTCACCGGAATCGAGCACGCCGGCGTTGTTGACCAGTACGTCGATCGATTTGAATTCAAGTCGGACGGCGTTGACCAAGTCTTCCCAGGAATTTTCGGAGCTGACATCGTGAGGTACGTATCTGTGCTTCGCACCCAAACGGTCGATCAGTGCGGCAGCGTGCGTCTCGGACCCGCCCGCGATGACAACGGTCGCTCCCGCCGAATCCAGCGCCGAGGTGATCGCCGCTCCGATACCGCGGCTGCCACCTGTGACTATCGCCGTATGGCCGGACAGGTCAGCGACAGTCCGTGATTTGGTGCCGGTCATGATCGAGCCCACGACGGTTGCTGGGTAAGCCACGTAGCAAGAACATCCGTGACTGCGTCTGGTTGTTCTTCGGTCACCAGATGGCCGGCGTCCGCGATGATGGCCAACTCGGAATTGGGCAGCCGGTCATGCATCGCACGTGCACGGTCGACCGATATTCCGTTGTCGTCCTCGCCGTGAATGATCAGGGTCGGTACGGTGATCTGCCGCAGGTCACTCAGCCGGTCCGGTTTGTCGATCCACGAGCGGTATTCGCCATAGAGCGAACGCGCCGGTCGTTGCCGCCACTTGTCGCACCACCGCGTCACGAGGCCAGGTGCACTGCCTAGCGCACGTTCACCGAAGATGACCGGTTTGAATGCGTCCACCACCGACTCTGGTATTGAGCCTTCACAATCGAGTGGTTTCAACAGGCTACCGAACTGGGTGTGCTCGGAGTCGGTGTAGGCGTCCGCTTGTGTGGACATCAGTACGAGACCAGCGACTCGATCGGGATACCGCAATGCGAAATCGATTGCCATGAATCCCCCTACGGACATCCCGACCAGAACTACTCGATCGATGCGCGCCCCGTCGACGACTGCCAGACAGTCGTCGACCAAGTCTTCGATCGATCGCTCGGTGCCGAAACGAAGTGTTCCGGCACGTGAGGTGTAGGCAATGGTTCGGTACCGATCGCTCAAGGCCTCAACCTGTGGGGCGAACATTGTTCGGTCCAGAAGGGTCCCGTGACTGAAAACGACCGCGGGGCCCTGCCCATGATCGTAGATGTCCTCGGTTGGCAATTTCGCCGAGTCGAGTGAGGGTGTCATATCGAAATCTCTCCATCTTTGTGGGCTGAGTGCAAATTCACCTCGAGTGATCGACGTTCTCCTCAACGGCAAAGAATGACGAGATCCAATCGACTTCTCGCCTTTTTCTTCCGGAGAATGCTCGAAACGTGAAACCTAACTGTGTTCTCGGAAATGAAGAGGCTCCGAGCAATGTCCTTGTTCTTCATTCCCATCAACAGATATCGCATGATGTCCACTTCCCGCGCGGTCAAGCCCACGCGTTTCTCGTCCCAACTGGCTGTTTCGGCGTTGAGCAGAACCTTCAGCGCATGGGCACGCGCGGTTCTGTCGTCTACCGCGGGCGCCGACAATGCTGAGATCACCTCACGAATGAGCGTGAACGGGTGACCGGCCTGCGGGCAATCCATGTCACCGTCGGGGCGTCCGGAGATGGTCACCGGCCGGGAGTAGGTCGCTGGGCCGTTCTTATCGAACCGCTGATACTTCGCCCCCCGCACACGGTGATCGTCTGGCCGGTGATGTATCCACCGCCCTTGTCGGCGAGAAACGCCACTGTGCGGGCGACGTCCTGCGGTGTGCCGACGCGACCGATCGGAATCGATTGGCGGACGCGGTCGATGATTTCGCTCGGCATCGAATTCGACATGGGGGTCTCGATGAATCCTGGCGCGATGCAGTTGACTGTGATGTTCGACGAGGCCAACGACAACGCCAGACTGCGGCTGGCGCCGGCGATTCCGCCCTTGGACGCCGAGTAGTTGGACGATCCGAAATTCCCGAGCCAGGCCCTGGATGTGAGTGAGACGATCCGTCCACTTCCCGAAGCCCTCAGGTACGGAATCGCGACGGCCGTGGTTTGCAGCATGCCGGCCAGGTTGATGGACACGACTTGGCGGAACAGTTCAGGTTCCATCTTCGGCACTCGCGCATCGTTGAGAATTCCCGCGCAGTTGACAAGTACGTCGATTCCGCCGAGTTCGCCGGCCATCGAATCGACGACGAGCTGGACGGAGTTCGGTTGCGACAGATCGGCAGCGACACCGACCACCTTGGTCGTGACGGCGTTACTGAGCGTGTTGCGTACCGAGTCCACCGCGGCAGAGTCGAGGTCGGTCAGCCCGACGTCATACCCGAGATCGGCCAAGTACGAGGCGATGCAGCGTCCTATTCCGCCAGTTGCACCCGTCACCACCGCGCTGCGTGCATTTCCGTTCGGATGGTTGACGTGTTCGGTCATGGGTGCAACCTTCCTAGATGCAGACCGTCGGTCACGAAGATCTCCTGGCCTGTCGCGATGCCTGACTTATGGATCAGAACGTCGATCAGATCTTGGCATTTTCTGTCGCTGATGTTCTCCTCGAAGAGGACCGTATTTGCGCTGCCTCCGGATTTCTGAAGTTCGATTGCGACCGAGCGAACGAAACTGATCAGCGCCCCTACCACTGCAGAGTCGAAAGGCCGGTCGGGATCTCCCAAAGCTGCGGCTGCAGGCGCAACGACTACGACGCGCCCCGCATCACCTGCTGCTACAAGGGCATCCCACTGGTTGTGAACAACCGTGAAGGCGGTCACCAACGGATCAGTCACGCGGGCTTGAACCAGCTCGGTCTCCAAGTCTGCGTAACTGGATCCCTTGTAAACAAGGACGATTGTCGGCGACGCGAGATCGCTGTGATCGGTCTGTTTGCAGATGTCCACGGCAGTCGATGCTGTGGGTGTCATCGGGCCACCATCAACACGGTTACCGAGCCTCCATCGGTTCCCGACACAGTTCCGCCCTTACAGTAGGCAAGCCCGACGTTTGCTCCTAAGACTTGGCGTTGGCCAGCGGCGTCGCTCAATTGCCATGTCAACTCACAAATTTGAGCAACTCCGGTTGCACCGACTGGATGGCCACGGCTCAACAGACCGCCACTGGCGTTCACGGGCAGCTTTCCACCTATCGACGTATCTCCGTTCTCTGCCCACTTCCCGCCTTCGCCCACTGGCACAACTCCAAGGCCCTCGAGCCGGACAACCTCCGCGATGGTGAAGCAATCGTGCATCTCGACGATGTCGATATCTTCGGGACCGTACCCGGATTCGTTCCATGCTTGCTCACCCGCGCGTCTGCTCACATCTTCCTCGTTGATGCTCGCTGACGCGAGCACGAGGCTGCCGGAAACCAAGGCGCTCGCCACGAGTTTCGGAGCCGACGTCCGGCCGAGCTTTGCCAGCCCAGCTGCGCTGCACAACACGACAGCGGCTGCCCCGTCACTGATAGGGCTGCAGTCGTACAAGCCGAGCGGGTCCGCGATCAACCGCGCTCCGACTACTTCTTCCAGGGAGATCGGGCGCTGGTAATGGGCGTAGGGGTTGTGAACCGAATGAGCGTGGTTCTTCACAGCCACCGCCGCGATCTGTTCGCGCGTGGCGCCATGATCGTGCATGTATCGCCGGGCACTCATGCCATGGTTGGCAGCCATCACCAGTCCATTGATGGCGTCGAGGTCGGTAGGGTCGGGTAGGACCCCACCCGAGACTCGATCGGTCATCTTTTCGGCGCCGATGACAAGCACCGTGTCATACAGTCCGGCCCTGATCGCGATCGAAGCTTCTCGTATTGCTGTCGCGCCACTGGCACAGTAGTTTTCGTGGTTGGAAACAGGAAGACCACCCAGGCCCATCTGTGCCGCAACGCGTTGGCCGGCGACAGGACCTCCGAACACGTGTCCAACGTAGACTGCCTCGATGTCCGGGGCTGTCACGGCGGCGTCCGACATTGCCGCGCGAGCCGCGCCGAGGGCGAGCTTCTCGAAGGTCACCGTGACGGGGAACTTTCCGAATCGGACCATGCCCGCACCGGCGATGAATGTCTTACTCATTTGCTGTCTCCTTGTGGACGAAAGTGGTACCACCACAGCGGATCATCATCGGAGTCGGTCGCGATCGGAGCGAAATCGACCGTGACCTCGGTGCCGATTTCGATGTCGCCCTCGACTCGGCCGAGCACTCTGATGTCATTGTCGAGGTCGACTGTCGCCAGTGTGTAAGGCGTTTCGGTCGGAGGCGGTGCTTGCCGTACCGTCGTCCAACTCACCACTGTCCCGTGTGGCCGGATAGTGATGTCTGCGACGGAGTCGGACCCGCAATGCGGGCAAAGTTCACGGTTGGGGAACGAGGATCGTCCGCAAGCACCACAGTCGCTTCCACGTAGTTCCGGGGGGTGGAGGGTGAGTACATCGGCGCGCATTGGCTTGTCTGTGGTCGACATCTAGATACCTCCTCGCGAGATGAGTTGTGCGGTGATGACGTTCTTCTGAATCTCGTTGGTGCCCTCTCCCACGATCATCAAAGGTGCATCTCTGAAGTAGCGTTCGACGTCGTATTCGGTGGAGTAGCCGTATCCGCCATGAATTCGGACGGCGGAGAGTGCTATTTCCATAGCGCTTTCCGATGCGAAGAGTTTGGCCATTCCAGCTTCCATGTCGCACCTTTCGCCGGAGTCGAATCTGTCGGCGGCGTACAGGGTCAGTTGCCGCGCCGCGGCCAATTTGGTGGCCATGTCGGCGAGGAGGTGGCCGATGGCTTGGTGTTTCCAGATCGGGTGGCCGAACGATTGCCGATCTTGCGCATATTGAAGTGAATCCTCGAGCGCTGCAGTTGCTACTCCCAGTGCTCGGGCCGCGACCTGGATGCGCCCGGTCTCGAGCCCCTTCATCATCTGCGCGAACCCTTGTCCGGCTGCGCCTCCGAGAACCGCTGATGTTGATGTGCGGTAGTTGTCGAAGTTGAGTTCGCAACTCTCGACACCTTTGTAGCCGAGTTTCGGGAGATCCCGCGACACCGTCAGTCCTGGTCCGTGTTCGACGAGAAGTATCGACATGCCGCGATGGACCGGCGTTGCTGCCGGATCCGTCTTGCACAGCAGTGCGATAAGGCCGGATCGGCGGGCATTGCTGATCCAAGTCTTGGATCCGTTGACAATGAAGTGCTCTCCCTCGGCGTTGGCAGTGGTGCGCATCGCTTGCAGGTCCGATCCGCCTCCTGGTTCGGTCAAAGCCATGGTGGCGCGGACTTCGCCGGTGGCCATGCGCGGTAGGTAAGTCTGCTTCTGTTCCTCGGTCCCGAAGAGGCTCAGCAACTTTGCAACAACGGTGTGTCCGCCCATAGCGCCGGCCAAGCTCATCCATCCGCGCGCAAGCTCTTCGGTGACATGTACGTAAGTGGGCATCGAAACCGGCGTTCCACCGAACTCTTCGGGGACGGCGAGACCGTAGATCCCGATGGACTTCATCTGCTCGATGAATTTCTCCGGGTACTCGTTTCTGTGTTCCATTTCGTTCACCGCGGGTTTGACGTCGCGGTCGATGAAGTCCCGCACGGTGCGGATGAGCATTCGTTCTTCGGCAGAGATCATGGAGTTGGAGCCCTTCGAGTCATGGCTTGGTTGGTGAGGGCCTGTACAGGCATACCTGCTTCGTCCAGGCCGAGTTCGTCTAGCGCCACGCGGCGCAGTAGCACCTTCGGTACCTTGCCGCTCGCGACGTGTGGCAGTTCGTGCGTGTTGCGGAACAACACGTGGTGAGGTGTCTTGTATTTGGCTGCGGTCGTTCTCACGTGTTCGATCACCGTGGCTGATGAGATTTCGGGATCCGCACAGTCGACGAACGCGACAATTGCTTCGCCCCGGGCAGGGTTTGGGATTCCGACCACGTGGACTTCACGGACACCTGGGATCTGTCCGATCAGCAACTCGACTTCGAGGGGGCTGACATTGATTCCACCGGGCTTCATCATCTCGGACAGACGCGAGTGGAAGTAGAGAAATCCTTCCCTGTCGACCCAGCCCAGATCCCCGGTCCGGAAGTAACCGTCGTCGGTCATCACCTCCCGGTTACGTTCGGGATCTTTGTGGTAACCGCGCATGACATGTCCCCGAATGAGGATGTGCCCGATCTCCCCGATGGCAAGGGGCTTGTCGGATTCGGGATCACCGATACGGATGTCCCAATCGGGAAGGGCACGCCCGATGGACGTATCGACGAGGTCTTGGGGGTCTCGCGAGTCGGTGAGTGCACATAGTCCGTACGACTCGGTCAGCCCGTAGATGCTGGTGCCGAGGTCGAGGCCGAGTTCGGTGCGTGCGATCTTTCGGTCCGCTGTGCTCAGACCCAGTACTCCTTTGCGCAGGCGGAGAGTACGAGCGGGGCGGTGGGGGTGCTCGACGAGGCTGCGGGTCATGTTGCCGAGTCCGAAATAGGCGGTGCAGCGCTCGGTTTCCAGCAGGTCCAACGCGGCACCGGGTTCGAATACCTCCATCAACACCACGCACCCGCCATGAGTCCATGTCGCGCCCAGTGCTTGTATCAGCCCAAGGCCGTAGAAGAGGGGTGTCGCCAGGAACGAGCGATCGGTCTCGTCCAGTGCTTGCCGTTCGCCGATGTTGAACGTGTTGGTGATGGCGTGTTCGTGTTCGAGGGTGACGCCCTTGGGTCTGGCGGTGCTGCCACTGGTGTAGATCAGATACACCAGGTCGCTGGGCCGGACGGAATCTGCGGCGTCGGTGAGGGTCTCGTCATGCACCGCACTACCCTGCGTGAGGAAGTCTGCTATGTGAGTTGCGCCGAGCAGTCGTCGGGCACCCAGTTCGACCACCTGCCGCAGGCGCGGGAAGCGCGGGTCGCCGAGCTCGCTGCCCGAAATCGGTGGTGTGGAGGTGGCAGATATCGTTGCCTCGATGATCGGTGCATAGTCGGTCGATCGGAGCTTGTCGTAGTAGAACAGCACTTCGATATCACCGTGGACTAGCGCGTACTGCAGTTCGCTTTCGCGGTACCACGTGTTCAGCGGCACCACTACTCCCCCGACCCGGGCGGTTGCCATTGCGACATAAAGCCATTCCGGACGGTTACCCGCCAGAATACCGACGTGCGTGGAGCGTCGAACGCCCGCAGCGATCAGGGCCTTGGCCCAGCGATCGACCTCTCGGTCGAGTTCGAGGAAGCTGGTGTCGTGACCGTCGAACGAGACCGCCGGGCGGTCAGGGAAGCGGTGTGCCATCTCACCGATCAAGGCGCCGATGGTGCGTGCTTGCGGTCGTTGTGTGCTCATCGTTGATCGCCTCCATTCGAATCCGTTGTCTCGGCCTCTGGACTGAGTAAGGCTGCCCGCGCGGAACGTGGTGTGGACAAACCGGCAGTGTCGATCGACAAGGCAAGGACCCGTCCACCTTTCGCGGCGGTGACTACGAGCGTGTCCAGGGTAGGGCCTGCGAAGCACACGCTGGTCGGCATGGTTCCTTTGCCTACGTCGAGTTCATCGGTCACGCGGCCGTCGACGTCGAAGTGGGTGAGCAAACCGGATTTGCTTCCGGCGACCCACAGTCCGCCGGCCTCGTCGACGGCAAGGCCGTCGGGAGTCTCCACTGCGAAACCGTCAGCGGGAGTGTCATTGATCAAGTGTCCGTCACCGAACCGGAAGCGTGACACGCGATTACGAGCGGTCTCGGCGACGTACAGGTGGCTGGGGTCGGCGCCGAACGCGATTCCGTTCGGAAAGTAGACATCATCGAGCATGACGTCGAGCTGGTGCGTCGTCGTGTCGTATCGGAAGACTCTGCCGGGCAGTGCATCGTCGCCGAACCCATGTCCGTTCGGATCGGTGAACCAGAGGCAGTTCGAGTCGAAAGTGCAGTCCGACGGTGAGGTCAAGTCCGTTGTGGTGGAGACCATCCTGGGTTTTCTATCGGCGCCTGGATGCCACGCTTGCAGACTGGGTGCTGCCGGCAGTTCCGATCGTGTGGGCATGACTTCGCCTCCGTTCTGGGTGATCCACAACGTGCCGTCGGGCGCGAGTGTCATACCGTTGGGTCCCCCGCCGGTCTCCACGGCGGGCTCCGCGGGCCGGCCGTCGAGGAAGACTTCGTACAGCAGTCCGCGGCTGACGCTGGTCACGAACAGCCTGCCGTCGTCGGTCCAGACCGGGCCTTCGGTGAACCCGATGTTCGACGCCACCGTGTGCAAATCCGACGTGGTATAGACCAAACCGGCGCTCATCGCGACACCTCGCTCTCTAGCTGGGCGACGCCGAGCTCCGGTCGTTGCCCACCCAGATCGACCCAGTCGGTGACATCGTCAGCGACGGCAGAGCGATCTATCGGAATCAGTGGGGTCCTACTGAACAGCGGAGCGGGGCCAGGCTCGGTGCGACCATCGTTGTCTCGCAGTGTTCCTCGGTCGCGGAGGTGGGGTACGTGAACTGCTTCCTTCATCGAAAGGACCGGGCTGACGCATGCGTCCAGGCCCGCAAAAATTCCGGTCCACTGCTCACGCGTTCGACCAGCGAAAATGTCGGCGAATAGCGTCTTCGTCGTCGCCCAGCTCGTCTCGTCGTTCTGGTCCGGTAGGTCAGCGTCGGTCAGTCCCAACCCGGTCAACAGTTGCCGGTAGAACTGCGGCTCGATGCTGCCCACTGCCATGTATTCTCCGTCTGCGGTTCGGTAAACGTTGTAGAACGGTGCCCCGGTGTCGATGCTGTTGGTGCCGGGTTCGTCTCTCCAGGTACCGGCCGCGGCCCGATTCCAGATCCCTGTCATCAGCATGGTCGCCCCGTCGATCATCGCGACATCGAGAACTTGACCTTTCCCGCTGCTGTGGCGTTCGAACAGCGCTGTGAGGATGCCGTTGTACAGCAACATTCCCCCGCCGCCGTAGTCTCCGACCAAGTTCAGCGGCGGAAGCGGGGCTTCGCCGCTGCGTGCGATGGACCGCAGCGTTCCGGTCAGCGCCAGGTAGTTGATGTCGTGCCCGGCTGTGGAGGACAGCGGGCCGCTCTGACCCCAGCCGGTCATTCGCGCATACACCAGGGTGTCGTTGCGTTCGTGAACCAGGTTCGGACCCAAGCCGAGTCGCTCCATCACCCCTGGCCTGAATCCCTCGATGAAGACGTCTGCGTAGTCGACGAGCCCCAGTAGTTGTTCGCGGTCTGCATTGTTCTTGAGGTCGAGTGTCAGCGAGGCGGCTCGGTGTCGGCCGAGAATTCCTGCATCTGCCGTCGATTGGCCGGGGCGATTGACACGCAGGACGGTTGCGCCGGCATCGGCCATCATCATGGTTGCGAACGGCGCGGGCCCAAGCGCCGCAATTTCGATGACGCGCAGGCCGCGGAGCGGCCCGGTGAGGCGCTCGGTCGGTGGATACATCACAAGTCCTTGGTCGTGGGGGCAAAGGTAAGGCCTGTGCGGCCCGGTGCCAGTTCGGTGAACTCGGCACGCATCGACATACCGATCTGCAATTCGGAAGGTCGAGATCGAACAATGTTGGTATAGATCTTCGAGCCCTCGTCCAGTTCGATCACAGCGACCGTGTACGGCACAGGCAAAGGAAAGCTGTCGTCATACCGTTTGTGGAAGGTGGAGAAAGACCACAATGTGCCGAGCCCGGTTGCCTCTTTCCACACCGGCTCGCCCGCTTCGCCGCACTCTGTGCACACTGCGCGGGGAGGAAAGTTGAGTGCGGAGCAGTTGCCGCACCAGCTCAGTAGCAGCCGGTGATCCGCGATGGCATCGGTATGGGGTGTGATCCGCGACGTGTTCATCGCGTCGCCCCGTAGAGCACCGAGGAGACTACAGGAGCCGCGCACACGTACTGAGCGAGAGTGGCGTCGGCAACCTGACGGGACCCACACTGATGCCGAATCTGTTTGACTGCTTCGATATTGAGCGCCCATCCCTGCATGTAACTTTCCGACAGATGGCCACCGGAGGTGTTGACGGGAAGTTCTCCACCCAGCGCGATGCGGCCGTCTTGAATCCAGTAGCCGCTCTCACCGGCTTCGCAGTACCCGAGGCCTTCCAGTGTGAACAGCACATTCGGGCTGAAGTTGTCGTACGCCATCAGGACGTCTACGTCCGTTCGTGTGCAGTCGGCCATTGCGTACGTGTCTTGACCCACTTGGTTCAGGGCGCTGCGCCAGAAATCGTCCGGTGGAAAGTTCGAGTCACGCAGTCGCCCTTGCTGTCCGAATCCGAGTATGTGGACCGGGGGCTGTCGACAGTCTCTGGCCCGGTCGTCCGAGGTCATGATGAGCGCTGTGCCGCCGTCGTTGATCAGGCAGTAGTCGTAGATGCGCATAGGTTCAGCGATGAATCGCGCACCGAGGTAGTCGGAAAGCGAGATTGCCTTGTTGAATACGGCTGCAGGGTTGTGCGCGGCGTGACTGCGAAAGGTCTGCGATATGGTTGCCAGTTGTTCGGAGGTCGTTCCGTAGAGCTGCATATGCCGTTCGAGCATCATCGCGTAGAACGCTCCTGGTGAGGTCATTCCGTACGGGGTGGTGAGATTGGGTTCGGTTCCGTACCCCTCTGCCGCCGGCGCCGCGGTTGCTCCTCCGCCACCGTACGAGTGCCCCTTCGACCGTCCGTCGTTGCCGTAGACGAGCGCGACCGTTCGTGCCGAACCGGTCGCGATCGCGGTGGCTGCCACCTGTATCGCGGGGCCCGTCATTCGTCCCTCCGCTGGGAGCTGGGCAACCCAGCGAGGTTCGATTCCACTTGCAGCTGCGATGGCTTCGGTGCTTCGCGCTCTGCTGACGATCAGACCGTCGATATCGCGCGGGTCCAATCCTGAGTCAGTCATGGCCTCGGTCAGGGCGTCCAGTGCCAAGCTGTCCGCCGTAGCCGCAGGGAAGCTGCCGTATGGTGTGGCACCGACGCCGACCACCGCCGCAGCGCTTTTCCCCGGGTCGATGCCGAGGGTGCTTCGGTGAGTGGTCATGACATTCCTTGACTTCAGTAGCGGAGGTGGCCGCGGTTGGATTCGCGAACTGCGGCCACCTTCGACTACGCGGAGCGATCCGTACGGGACTTGTCAGCCGCTGGCCGTCATAGCGAGAAGTCGATGATCCCGCGAATATTCACTCCGTCTCGGAGGTCCTGATAGCCCTGGTTGATCTCTTCGAGTTTGTATCGGGTCGTGATCAGTTCATCGAGCTTGAGTTGACCCGCGTCGTACATGCGCAGCAACTTGACGATGTCGTACTGGGGGTTCGATGATCCGAACAACGTTCCCTTGATGGTTTTCTCCATGAACACCATCTCTTGGCCGGACACGTGGACGGTTAGGTTGGCGGCATTGGACACACCGGTGACGACCACGGTCGATCCCTTACCGATGATGTTGAACGCTGCGGTGATGGTTTCTTCGTTCATGACGCCGATGAGAACGAGTGCTTGATCGGCGCCCTGACCCCAGGTGAGTTCGGTGACCTTGGCCTGGGCCTCTTCTGCTGTCGAAAACACGTGCGTTGCACCGAATTTGAGGGCGGTCTCACGCTTGAACTCGATCGGATCGATGCAGACGACAAACTTCGCGCCCGCAGCAAGCGCGCCCTGTACCGCGTTGATTCCCAGGCCGCCGACTCCGTAGATGACAGTCGTGTCACCGGGCCGGACGTTCCCTGCGTTCACTGCGGTGCCCCATCCGGTCGGAACGCCGCAGCCCACCAGGACTGCGCTTTGGAGGGGGAGCCATTCGTCGACTTTGACAACCGAGAATTGGGACACTGTTGCGTACTCGGAGAACGCGCCGAGCATGCAGAATGCGCTGTAATCGGTTCCGTCCTTGTGAAGCCGGAAGGTTCCGTCCGGCATGCTGCCTTCGAGGATGGTCGACCCGGCGTCGCAGAGGTTTTGGCGGCCGGTCGAACAGTAACGACAGGTTCCGCAGCTCGGCGTGAAGCTGCAGACGACATGGTCGCCTTCAGCGACTTTGGTTACTCCCTGGCCTACCTTGGTCACGATGCCGGCTGCTTCGTGTCCGCCCACCATGGGATAGCGGACTACCAGATCGCCTTCCATCATGTGCAGATCCGAGTGACACAAACCGGCAGCGGAGAGTTTCAGCATCACCTCGCCGGGACCGGGATCGTCGATCTCGAGCTCCATGATCTCGAATGGGGCATGTGGTGCGGTCAGTACTGCTGCGCGAGTCTTCATTTGATTATCTCCGATGTTCGGCGGTGCATGGGGTTAGTTGAGGAAGGTCCACACGGATTTGGTTTCGAGGTAGGCGTCGAGGCTCTGCGGTCCGAGATCTCGGCCGTATCCGGATTGGTTGTATCCGCCGAACGGTGCGGCCGGATCAGTCAGGCCCCAACCGTTCACATAGACGGTTCCGGCTCGGAGCCTGCTCGTGACCTTGTGTGCGGTCTTGAGATCGGAGGTCCACACTCCAGCGGCCAGTCCATAATCGGTCGAGTTTGCCCGATCGATCACTTCGTCGATGTCGTCGAAGGGCAGCACCACCACTACCGGTCCGAAAATTTCCTCGCGAACGCATTCCATGTCGTCGGTGGCGTCGGCAATCACGGTCGGTCGGTGAAAATTTCCACTCAGACCCTCGGTGTCGGAACTGGCGTAATGAACCGACGCGCCGGCATCTTTCGCCCGTTCGACGTAGCCGCGTATTTTCGAGAGTTGCGCTGGATTCACGATCGGTCCGAAATCGACGCCGTCATCGAGTCCGTGTCCGATGGTCAGGCCATTCGCGGATTCGATCAGCATTCGGACTACTTCCTCATGCACGTCTCTGTGCACGAACAGCCTGGAGGGAGCGCTGCACGTCTGACCGGAGTGCCAGAAGATTCCGCCCGCGGATCCGTTGACTGCCTGCTCGAGGTCGGCGTCGGGAAGGATGATGTTGGCGCTCTTTCCACCCAGCTCCAGGGTGACCCGCTTGACCTGGTCAGCGGCGTTACGCGCGATCTGCTTGCCGACTGCGGTCGAGCCGGTGAAGGTCAGTTTGCGAACATCGGGATGGTTTACCAGGGCTTCGCCCGCCTCCGGTCCGATACCTGGGACTACGTTGAGAACACCGTCCGGAAGCCCTGCCTCGCTCGCAAGTTCGGCCAACCACAGCGCGGACAGTGGTGTTTCCTCGGATGGCTTGAGTACCACGGTGCAACCCGCCGCCAGGGCCGGTGCCAGCTTCCAGCCGCACAGCAGGAGCGGGAAATTCCACGCTGTGATCGCACCGACCACTCCAACCGGTTCGCGCTCGGTTCGAATGTGTACGTCGGGGTGTGAGACTGGAACGGTCGAACCAACGATCTTGGTCGGCCATCCGGCAAAGTAGTGGAAGGCGCGTCCGGCGAATTCGACATCGATTGCCCTGGCGGCGCCCCGAACTTTGCCGGCATCGAGAACTTCGAGCTCGGCGAACTCGTCAGCGTGGAGGTAGACGAGGTCGCCGATTCGGTGCAGGATCCGCCCACGGTCGAGGGGGCTCATACGCCGCCAGGGTGCGTCGGTTTCGCCTGCGATACGGGCCGCGTCCACCGCTCGCGCGATGTCGGCAGCGTTTCCGCAGGCGGCGGTGGAGATCCTTTCGCCCGTGGCCGGGTCGAGGACCGAGAGCGTATCCCCGCTGAGGGCGCCGACCCGCGCACCGCCGATGTACAGGTGCGGTTCGATCTCCAGTCGGTCGCGTACGCCGGTCGACAACCTGCGGCTTGTGGTGGTCTCAACTAACGACATCATTCCTCCATTTGGATATTTGATACATATAGAGTGACTCAGGTTACGTTCACTGTCAAGGAAGCTGCTAGGAAGTGGCACTATCGGCGCAGTCTTCGTGCTTCTACAGGCGGAAGTCAGCTGCGCGTGCGCTCTGCGACTGTATGTTGATCAAGTATCACTCAACGGAAGGATCCGAGCATGTCCGATCGAACTCGCGCAGACATGCAGGCGACTACCCGCCGGATGAGTCGCGGCAGAGACCAGAACGCCCCAGTGTCCAGGAAGAACATGAGCGGTCAAGTCATCGATCGCATCAAGGAGATGATCTTCGACGGCTCGCTCCTCAGGGGGCAGCGGGTACCGCAGGACAGCATTGCCGCCGACCTGGGCGTGAGCAGACTCCCGGTACGCGAGGCGCTCATTTCACTCGAAGCCGAAGGTTTGATCGACTCGGAACCGCATCGCGGGTCTTTCGTGGTTCCGATTCGCCGCGAGGATATCGACGACCATTATCGGATCTACGGGATGGTCCAAGGGCTGGCCAGCAGGCGAGCAGCCAGCAGAATAACAAGCCCGACCCTGGATCGTCTTCGACAATTGCATGAAGACATGCAGGCCAGCGATGAAGCCGACCTGGTGCACAACTTGAATTGGGAGTTTCACAGCCTGATCAATCAGACCGGAGGTAGCCGCCGACTGCTGTCCATCCTTCGTCAACTGGCAAGAAACCTACCTCGGAGCGTCTACGAAGCGCCCCCGGCGGCAAGTCCAGAGGCCAACCGAGGCCATCAGCGAATACTCGACGCGCTGATCGCCGGTGATGGTGATGCCGCCGACGCTGCATCGCGTGCTCACGTTCAGACCGAAGGCGAGTACGTCATTGCAAAACTGCAACGGGACGGCATCCTGGCAGACGAAAGCTATTGAGTCGGCGCATGGCGCGGCCCGGGCGTGCATTCGATCTAGCTATTGATACTTGATACAAAATGCGTCATGATGGTGTGGCGCGCAACACAGCAGCGCACCTCTTCCTCCCCCGGTCCCAGGGCCCGCCTATCGCGCTCACCCTGTAGTGACCCCATCCTGCGCAGGAGACACTGCCATGCCCATCTCGACCGAAGATGGAGCGACCGAACAGTCAGTCGCTCACGACCCCGACACGCTGCGCCCGTATCACTGGATAGTGATGCTGCTCGGCGTGCTCGGATACGCCACCATCGCCGCGGACGCCGCAATATTTCCCACCAGCTACCCCCTGATCCAGTCCAGTCTCGGCTTCTCAGACAGCGCAGTCGGCTACATCTATGCCGCTGGCTTCTTCACATGCGGCGTCATAGCCATGTTCATGATAGGACCCCTCACCGACCGCTTCGGCCGCAAGCCACTCTTCATCTCGGCGATCTTGATCTGCTCCGTGTTTACCATTCTCGCCGGATTCGCTTGGAATACAGTGTCATTCGGCGCACTGCGGGCAGTGGCCACCATCGGCTACGTGTCGTGGGGATTGGCGACGGTACTCATCGCAGAATCAGTGCCGGCTCGCCATCGCGGCTGGATGACAGGAACGGTGCCCGTTGGATGGGCCATCGGTTTCGGATCGTCCGCATTCTTCTCCGAACACATCGCAGTCGATCTGGGATGGCGAGCGGTTTTCTGGATCGTCGGTGTCCTTCCGCTCTTCTTCGGGATCGCGGTCTTCTTCATCATCAAGGAAACTCCGCATTTCGTTGACTTGGCCAACGCCCGGCGCACTGGCAAGAGTGTATTCAAGGTCGATGTAGACAAGGCAGAGGGCGGACTTCTGACCCAACTCTGGGCGCCCGACATGCGAAAACGCACCATCGGAGTGACGGTCTTTTTCCTGTTCATCGTTCCGCAATATGCAATCATGTCGTACTTCGGACTGAGTTTCCTCCAATCCAACGACATCACCTTTCAGGATTCCAATAGAGCTATATCAATTGCAAACTGGTCGGGAATCATCACTATTCTCGTCGCGAGTTTCATTACTCGCGGTCGTGGCGCGCACTTCACGTTGACCGCAGTCGGCTTATTAGGCTCGATCTGCGCGGTATGCATGGTTCTTCTAGCCACCCCCAGCACAATTATCCCGTGGTTCATCGTGTACGTGCTGATCACCATCGGCCTCTGGGGTGGATCATCGAACTTCCTTCAGGAGGCGTTCCCTACCCGTATCCGGGGCACCGGTGGGGCGTGGGGGTCCGGAATGCTCTGGGCGAGCTATGGAACACTCGCGCTGATCGTCACTCCCCTGCTCGAGCATTTCTCCTGGAACCAGCTAGTCCTGTTCTTTGGCGCCGCCCTGCCTCTCGTGGCACTGGTCGGTCTGTGGTTGGTGCCGCGCCCAAATGCGCTCAACTCCAATCTCGAGGATCTCGTTCACTGAGTTGACGATGCAGCGCTGCGTATAGACGTAATCAACCCCGTCGAATGACCTCGGCCAATCGGGACGCGTAGTCGTATACAGAGCGATCCGCACGCGCTTGAACGACAGTCCTGGCGAGGCGTCCTGGGTTTCACGAGCGCCCGGGACGCCTTGAGCCCGACATACCTACGGAAAGCAGCTAACGTGAATACATCAAATGAATCGGAATACGTAAGTTCCAGAAAAAGTATGCTTCGAGTAGCTGCCGCCGGGTTTTCTGGAACTGCCCTCGAATACTACGATTTCTTCTTGTACGGCACTGCTGCCGCGTTGGTATTTGGACCTCTGTTCTTCCCCTCTTACAGCCCCCTAGCCGGCACACTCGCATCATTTGCTACGTTTGCAGTTGGATTCCTTGCTCGTCCACTCGGCAGCATTTTGTTCGGCAATATCGGTGATCGACTGGGCCGCCGCAAGACGTTGGTGTACTCATTGTCACTAATGGGTATAGCAACCGTGCTGATCGGCGCTCTGCCGACCTTCGAGCAGGTGGGTTGGTGGGCACCACTCATGCTCGTCGTCTTGCGTTTTCTGCAAGGGATCGCAATGGGCGGCGAATGGGGAGGCGCCGCGCTTATGCTGGTCGAGCATGCGCCTGCCAACCGACGTGGACTCTTCGGAAGCGTAGTCCAAATGGGAGCGCCCGGAGGGCTGCTGCTATCTACTTTGGCAATTAACATCAGCAGCGAGCTCAGTGGCGATTCCTTCAACTCGTGGGGCTGGCGAATTCCCTTCCTGTTAAGTGCCGTCATTTTCGTGGTGTCCATGATCATCCGGTTGGGCGTCGACGAAACACCGGCCTTCCAAACGCTGGATGCGGCCCAGGCCAAGCAAGCAAATCCGCTCCGATCCTTGCTGAGAAACAACTGGTTCGAGGTGGGTTTGGCGGCCGTCGTAATCGCACCCGGAGCGATACTCTTTTACCTTGTTTCTGCCTACTCGGTGTCCTACGGAACAGCCGAAGTCGGTCTCAGCCGCTCCACAGTCCTGAACGCAGTTGTAGTCGCCTCCTTCGTATATCTCGCTGCGCTGCCAGCTGCCGGGTTGGCCAGTGATCTCCTCTCGCGTCGGACGGTCCTCCTCGCTGGGTGCATCACAGCGTTCGCGAGCGGGTTCGTACTGTTCAAGTTTCTCGACATGGGAACATTCCTCATGGCGTTTGTCGGCATCGCGGTAGTGCTCTCCCTGGCTCACGCGAGTCTTCAAGCTCCCCAACCGGCTTTTCTCGCAGGCCGATTCGCAGCCGACGTCAGAATGAGCGGTGTAGCACTAAGCCAGGCGCTATCGACCAGTATGGTCGGCGGTACGGCGCCGTTCCTCGCCACACTCTTTTACAGTTGGACTGGGTCGACGGTACTGATCAGCTCATGGATCGCCCTTTGGAGTGTTGCCGCAGCTATTGCTTTGATCGTCCTGTGTAGACGTGGGCCAATCGGTAAGTCGGAAGATATGATCATGGAGACTCCGAGTTCGCTGGCACAAGGTAGTCAACAGAGGTGAAACCATCGTGGATTCCAGATCGATATCTGTGCGCATCGAAGAGTCGGAAAGGTGGGGAGCGAACCAGGATCGCATCGATCGAACCCTGACCTCACCAAAAAACGACACCGCTGGTAGTCGCTGGCGATGGCTGGCGGGCTGCAGTACATACGACACTGACCTATTTTTTCCGCCCGAGAATGAGCGGTTAGCCTGCCGCGTCAAGAGGGAAGCAACGGCAAAGCGCATCTGCGGTAAATGTCCAGTAATTGATTGGTGTCGGGCGGAGGCTCTTATTAATCAAGAATGTTTCGGGGTGTGGGGCGGTTTGTCCGAGCGTGACAGGTCGGAGTCTAGCGACGCGGCTGGCGTTCTCCTGGAGGCTTAGTGTTCTGAACGGTCCGTGGGTGGCGTCTATCTTGGCTTTTCGGTTCCCTCACCGCCCGCCGACTGCTTTGGCAACAAGTTTGCCTTTGCGCCACTTCTGGCATTTTCCCAATATTCATATTGATGGCGGATAGGAAGGCGGACGCGTAATGGCGAATCAACAACTGACGAAACCGAACGACCCCCGGATGTGCCGGACCGAGCAGCTCATGACTACAGAAGTAGATCACATGCTCGACTTCATCAGGTGTTGGTATCGTTACGGGGGCGGATCCGCCGAGGACATCTTCATTCGATTTGGGGTCACTGCCGATCTCTTCTTTGGCCGGGTCGATGCAGCGATTGCTCAACAACGCCCCTCGAGATCGTTGCCAGCGCAGGAAATCGCGGAAATACGCAATGTCTGCCGTCGCAGAATGCGGAGGTAGGCGTGCACATCAAATCCGTCCTACGATCTCGATGAGTGGTCGGCGCAAAATCAGCAGGACGTCGATCTGTTCGATCCGTCTGCCATCAACTTCGACGCAGACGGATCGGTGACGTGGTCCGGAAGTTCGGTGTCCACCATGCCCGGCTCGATAGTCGCCACACGAATGAGCTTCCGACCCAGTCCCTTTCGCAGCAACTTGGAAAGCTGAGTGAGGCCTTGGTGGCGGAATGGACTTGGAATCCTTCCAGAACGCGGACGGCCGCGATCGATGACGTCGTGATCAAATCCGCGCTTCGTCCCGCTGCAGCTGCCGCCTCCAGAGGGAGAACGAAAGCTTGGATCGTGTTCATGACCCCCTTCACGTTGAGACCGATCTGAGGATCCCAGTCCTCCGTGAGCAGATCGGTGATGCTGGAGATCAATTGTTCCCATACATCCGACGCGAGAAATCTCGATAGGCGGATTACATGTCATTGCGAGATCTCTTGAACAGAGGTGACTCGGTCAGGCCGCTCGGATGTGCGGTCGCCCCAGGCGTCGGTGTGAGTGCTTCGGATGCTGAACAGGGCCTGACCGACCGGCTCTGTCTGCTCCACGCCTGGTAGCCCCGCGTCCAGGTGGACGCGTGGCTACGCGGTATCGCCACTCGTCCGATGATCAGTCAGACGTGTGGTGCCTCGGGGCCGGTCTTCGAGGATTTACAAAAGGGTGCACAGGCCGGCGGCAGGCTGCTTTACGTCGGGCACTGCCTGAAAACGCTACAATTCGCCTGGAAGTCGCACTGCGCGAGTCCTATTGGAGAAGTACTCATCCGAGAGATAACGAGGGGGAAGATCGACGCTCTCATCTCTTCGGTCGCCGAAGGTACAACGAGCGGAGCACGGATCTCGCGTATCGTTCTGTCCGGCATGCTTCAAATCGCCGTCCGTTCGACTTTTCCTGCACAATCCGGTTCGCGAGGTACCGAGGCCGACGTCAAGCGAATGAGTGTCCGAGCGATTACCTTGGATGAGCTGGAAGAACTGGGAAACCGAATCAGGACCTACTGCCGTCACCAGATCGTCGACGAAGACGGGGTTGTTCACCCCAAACAGGGTCCCCGCCCTGGGGCCGATCTGGAAGACATTCTCATGGTCATGCTTGCCACTGGCGCCAGGATAGGAGAAGTGCTGGCTCTCACGTGGCCTCAGGTCGATCTCGACAGCGCATAGCTCGCGTCACAATCGACGCGACCCTCATCGTTCCCCAGGTCGCGACAGAGCGACTATTTCGCCAGGAGTACCTCAAAGGCGACTCACCGCCCCTCACGCTGATGCTTCCGTTGTTCGCTGCCGATGGGCTTCGCCGCCGCCGGGAACAACCTACGTACTACAACCCCGCCGATTCGGTCTTCGTGACCGCGACTGGAAACTGGGTCTCACCGAACAACGTCAGACGGTCTTGGAGAGCGGCAAGCGGCGACGACTTCGACTGGGTGACACCACACACCCTTCGAAAGATGGTGGCAACGTTGGTTAAGGAAACGTATGCGGTCGAGGCCGCGCAGATGCAACTCGGTCACGCCAACACTAGGGTCGCGGAAGCGCACTACATCCAGCTTTACCAACGCACCCGACTTGACCGAAGCACTCGACTCTTTGGCAGTAAAAGATGGATCGCACCAAGCCCGAAGAAAACCAAGCACCCCGCCACCGGCTTTACGCTGGTGACGGGGCGTTTCTGGGTGCGCCATCAGGGACTCGAACCCCGGACCCGCTGATTAAGAGTCAGCTGCTCTAACCAACTGAGCTAATGGCGCCGATCCGCACCGCGTGTACTTCTGCGGTGCGGGAGAAACATTAACAGGAGAAGCCGCCAGATGTGAAATCGGCAGCTCAGGGGCCCTGCAACGTCAGCTGAAGATCTTCCGAACGACGAGGACGGCGACGACTGCGCCGACACCGATCAGCGTGAACTTCACCGGCGGCTCGTTCAGCTTGGCGAGGACGGACTGCTTGGTGTTCTCTGCGATCCGCTTGGGGCTGGCCCGAACGCTGAGCTCGTCCAGGGTGCTGGCGAGCTGGTTCCGAGCAGCCTCGATCTCGCGCTCGATCTTGTCGGTGTCCCTGGCCACGTGTCCTCCAACTGGTCGCAAAAGCTTGTGTGTCACCGTCGAGCGTAGAGCACTCGCCGTCGCCGACGGACTCGCGCGGTTAGTCTCGTCAGGTGACCGACAACAACAGGCTCGAAGCCGGCGACACTGCTCCTGCGTTCACTCTGCCCGATGCAGACGGAAACGATGTCTCGCTCGCCGACTACACGGGCAAGAAAGTCATCGTCTACTTCTACCCCGCAGCCAGCACACCGGGCTGCACCAAACAAGCCTGCGACTTCCGCGACAGCCTCGCCGAGCTCAACGGCGAAGGCCTCGAGGTCATCGGCATCTCCCCCGACAAGCCCGCGAAGCTCGCCAAGTTCCGCGACGCCGAGGGCTTGAACTTCCCGCTGCTCTCCGACGTCGACAAGACGACGCTGCAAGCGTGGGGCGCGTTCGGCGAGAAGAAGAATTACGGCAAGGTCTACGAGGGCGTCATCCGTTCGACTTTCCTCGTCGACGAAGAAGGAAAGATCGAGGTCGCGCAGTACAACGTCCGCGCGACCGGCCACGTAGCCAAGCTCCGCCGCGATCTATCCGTCTGACGACCCCAGCTTCTGCAGGAACAGCGCTTCGGCCACCGCGAGGTTCTCGATCTCGCGGGGGTCGACGCTTTCGTTCGGGGCATGGATTCGACACAGCGGCTCCTCCACCCCCATCAGGATGATCTCGGCCTTCGGGAACGTCTGCGCGAGAACGTTGCACAGCGGAATCGAGCCGCCCTGCCCCGCCGAGACCACCGGTTCACCGAATGCGTCGGACAGCGCCTCGCTCAGGGCCGCGTACCCGGGTCCGTCGGTACGCGCTCGGAACGGCGAACCCACCGCTTCCGGTTCGACAGTGACGCGAGCGTTCCACGGGGCGTTCGCCTTCAGGTGCGCCGTGAGCGCGTCCTGCGCCTGCTGACCATCGATTCCCGGCGGAACCCGCAGATTCAGGCGGGCTGAAGCCGTCGGCGAAATCGCTGCCGCAGAACCGACGACCGGTGGGCAGTCGATCCCCAGCACCGTCAGCGCAGGCCGCGCCCACACCGCGTCGGCCACCGAGGACGTACCCGCGAGACCGACTCCATCGAGGACTCCCGCGTCGGCTCTGAATCGCTCCGGTGGGTAGTCGACCCCATCCCAGATCTGATCGGACGTCAGACCGTCGACGACGGTATCGCCGTGCTCGTCTCGCAACGTGGACAGCAGCTGTATCAACGCGGCCAGCGCGTCCGGGGCCGGTCCCCCGTACATCCCCGAATGAACTTCGCCCTCGAGCGTGTCGATCCGGACGACGACGTTCGCGATGCCCCGAAGTGTCGTCGTCACCGTCGGTTGACCGACCGCCGCATTTCCAGTGTCGGCGACAACGATGATGTCCGACGCGAACAGCTCGGGCCGGTTCTCGACGAGATTCTCCAGGCCGCCGGTCCCCATTTCCTCGGAACCTTCGGACACAACGGTGATTCCGACTTCGACATTGTCGCCGAGCGCACGCAGCGCGAGCAAGTGCATGATCACATTGCCCTTGCAGTCGGCAGCACCTCGGCCGTACCAGCGCCCGTCGCGTTCGGTGAGTTCGAACGGATCACTCCCCCACAGCGTGCGATCTCCGGGCGGCTGAACGTCGTAGTGGGAGTACAGCAACACGGTAGGCGCACCCGCCCGTGCGGCCCTATGCCCGACGACTGCCAGCGAACCGTCCACCGTCTCGATCAGCTCGGCTGACTCGATCCCGGCGTCGAGGAACGCATCTCGGACCCACTCGGCCGCGCCGACGCATTCCTCGCGCGGAAACTGACGCTCGTCGGCGACGGATCGAAACTTCACCAGGTCCGACAGCTCACGCCACGCCCGTGGCATGTCTGCGCTGATCCGGGCTCGAACATCCGACATGAGCACTCCTCGACATCTCGACCGATTCTCCTCGGCCATTCTGTCACTGAGCGCGTATGGAACCGCCGGACATCAGTTTCCGACGATCTCCTGCTGCAACCACGCGGCTGTGTGTGCCCAATGCTCGTCCCAGGCCTCCTGCTGGAGTTGCTCGTCCGACTTGCCCGGCTCGGGTTCATAGGTCGGCACCGCGAATACCGGAGGCTCGACGGTATAGCGCGGAACCACGGCGGCGGCAGGCGGAATGGCAGCCGCCGGAATCGGTACGAAGGCCTCGGCGGGACGCGCTACTCCCGTCGTCGGATCGATCGTCCACTGCACCTCAGGTGCCTCGGCGACGACTGGCTGCTGGGTGACGGGATCGATGACCACCGGAGGAGCGGGGTCAGTCGGCGGCGGTGGCTGCGTGGCCTCGACGCTCTGTGTGGCGCCCACGAGGCTGGCATCGATGCCGGTCGCCTCCGGCTCATTTTCACTCGCCTCGTTCGACACCGTCTCGCCCTGCGGAAGCGTCGACGCCAATGCGACGCCCCCCGACAGCACACCAGCCAGGACTGCGGCAGTCAGAACGAGCTTCTTCCTCGCAACAGTGCTTCGCACGGCCGTCACCGCAGGGTCCGTCACGCTCGGCGGTACCGATGGAACTCGAGCCGCGAGCAGTGGTGCGGGCGGAGCTGCCGCTGCGGCCGGTTCGTCACCGAGTGGGGCTTCGGTGACCCGCTCGACGGCAGCGGGCTTCACGACGGCGGGGACCGTGACGATTGGATCCGTAGCGATTGGGGCGGCGAGCATCTCGGCATCGCCCGCGGCCGCCAAGCTTGCTCCGCGTGCTGCGATCTGGTCGGAATCGCTCACGCGGACCACAGGAACGCCGAGTCCCAGCGCAAGAATGTCGATCAAATCCCGACTGCCGGAACGGTCACCGAACAATGCAACCGAGTCCGGCTTACGGCCCGCCTCGTCGAGAACCTCCCACGCCAACGGCACTGTGCTTCCGATGCGCTCGGGGCTCATGGAGTCGAGCGTCGCGGTTTTCGGCGACGACAGACTGGCGTTCGTCGCATCGGCGAGAGACAACGCCACGCCTGACGGGCCGATGTAGTAGAGGAGGACGCAGTCGGCGAACTCGAATTCGGGAGACCGCGCCAACCAGCCGAGGATCGCAGTCGAAGCGGAGACCAACTGGACGTCGCCGAGTCCACTCGCCTCGATGGACGAGGCAAGACGGTCACGCTCGTCGGCCGACCGATACACGAGACCGACCGCCTCGACGTCGATGTCCCGACGCGTCGCGACGGCCGTCATCGACTCGACCGCGGTGCGTAGCGATGAGGACTCGTCACTCTCCAGTGATGTCACCTGGTTCGCCACGGCGGCATCCGCTTCGAGGTCGAAGAGGACAGCATTGATCGCGCCTGACTCGATCGATAGACCAATGGTCGCCACGTAGTTCTCCTGTGCCGTTGGGTGAGGCTCCCGACCTTTTGCGCATCCGACACGAATTCGGCAACGCACAACCTGCACGAAAACGTAACTTCTTTCGATTACCATACCCAACGAATGTTTTCTTGACCAGAAAACAACCTATTACCTGTCACAACGCCGATACAAGGTTTGTTGTTGCTATCGACAGCCGAATCACCGCCCGGCGGTGCCTTGAGGTGTCTGTAACCGCGCGTAGTGGAGTTCGACCGCTCGAGGCCGCTAGCCTGGGTGCGTGGAGTCCTCTGCTAGCGCCCAGTCTGCGAGACGTCTCGATGCCGCTCTCGAATCGACGGCAGAGACTCAGGAGCTGATGCCCCGTCGTCGGCCCACCCAGGAGCGGAGCCAGCGCAAGTTCGACGCCCTGCTCGCCTCGTCGCGCGATCTCCTCAGCGATGTCGGATTCGAATCGTTCACCTGCGAGGAAGTGGCAGCGCGCGCCGAACTACCGATCGGCACCCTCTATCAGTTCTTTGCGAACAAGTACGTGATCGTCTGCGAGCTCAACCGCCAAGATCTCGTCGGAGTCCAACAGGAGCTCGCCGAGTTCAACGGTGAGGTTCCGTCGCTGGACTGGCTGCGCTTCCTCAACAAGTTCGTCGACCATATGGCCGGCTTGTGGATGTCCGACCCGTCGCGCCGCGAGGTATGGCTCGCGATGCAATCCACCCCGTCCACCCGCGCGACCGGAGTCATCCACGAGCGCGAATTCGCCGACCAGGTAGCCAAGATGCTCGGACCCTTGACCCCTCGCACTCCCCGTGCCAAGCGCAATCTGATGGCACAGGTCCTCGTGCACATCGTCTACTCGATGCTGAACTTCTCGGTGCAGGACGGCCAGAGTCATGAGGATGCAGTGGCCGAACTCAAGCAGATCATGACGGCCTACTTGCTCGTCGCAGAGAAGCAGTCGCGGCGTTCGGGTGCGTCCGTCGTCGAATAGTGATTCCGGGGTTTACCGGGCCCTTTCCGGTGACCGAATGTCTGTTTCGGTCACTCAGAGTGACCGAATGTCTGTTCGAGTCACTCAGAGTGACCGAATGAGTCGTTCGCTCCGCCGAAGGTGACCGAAACAGGCATTCGGTCACAAACCCCCACCCACACACGACAAACGCCGACCCACCCGAAGGTGGACCGGCGTCTGGGCGTGCTACTTAGCTCATTCCTCCAGGATTGCCACCGCTGCGGCGATGTCGCCGTCGTGGGTGAGCGAGAGGTGGATCTTCACCGTCGGCAGGAATTCGAGTGCCATTCCGTGCAGCTTGATCGACGGCCGGCCCCACGCGTCGTTGACGACCTCGATGAGCGGGTACGGGTTGTCACCGATCTGAGGCGGCCTCGCGAATCGCGATGTCGCCCAGGCCTTCAACACTGCTTCCTTGGCCGCCCACCGTGCTGCGTAGTGGCGGGCCGGGTCGGAACTCTTCGTCGCTGCATGCCGACGCTCCCCCGCGGTGAAGCTGTCGCGGATCATCGTCGTGCCGGCCCTTTCCATCTGCTCGGCGAAGTCGGACACGGTCACCAGGTCGAAACCTACTCCCAAGATAGCCATATCTACTTGCACCCCGGCAGACCCGAACGGTAGACATCGTCGTCGCCGAGGCGTGCTGCCTCGGTGAGCAGGACATCCGCTTCGAGCTCACGCGTTGCCTTCGCAGGCGTCCCGTCGTGTCCGAGCCTTCGATCGTCGGGCCGCTCGTACAGGGCGTCACCTCCCACCATCGCGGAGATCAGCCTGCGCTGACCGGCGATGCGACGCTCGTTCGCACGGGCGACGTAGTCGGCGCGACGTTCCGCCGGAACTGCTTCGATGAACGCTTGCGGGTGCACGAGGGCGATGAGGCCGGAGACGTGCCCGAAGCCGAGCGAGGTGAGCAGACCAGCCTTGAGAGGTACCGAGTCACCGAAGCGCAGCGGCTCGCGAGCCCACACGAGGTGCCCGAACTCCGTCATCTTGTCGTCGACACAGTCGAGACTGCGGTTCGGCGGGATGACGCCGTTGGCCAGCACCTGGCACAGACCGATCAGCTGCCACGCAGCCGCGCCGCCCTTCGAGTGTCCGGTGAGGCTCTTCTGCGAGACGACGAACAAAGGAGCTCCGTCGGTGCGGCCGATGGCATTCGCGAGGCGAGTGTGCAGTTCCGCCTCGTTCGGGTCGTTGGCTGCAGTCGAGGTGTCGTGCTTGGAGATCACTGCCACGTCGTCCGCGCTGACGCCGAGTGCGTTGAGAGACAACGCAAGCGCCGAGTCTCTGCCGCCGCGGCCGGCGCTGAGCGCACCGAGCCCGGGAGCCGGGATGGAGGTGTGCACACCGTCGCCGAACGACTGTGCGTACGCCACCACACCGAGGACCGGTAGGCCCATCTCCAACGCGAGGTCACCGCGGGCCAGCAGAATCGTTCCGCCGCCGTGTGATTCGACGAATCCGCCGCGCCTGCGGTCGTTGGCCCTGGAGAACCGTCGATCGCTGATGCCCTTGGCAGTCATCGCCGCGGAGTCCGCCGTGGCGGACATGTCGCCGAAGCCGATGATGCCTTCGGTGCTCAGATCGTCGAAGCCACCGGCCACGACCAGCTGCGCCTTGCCCAGCTTGATCTTGTCGACGCCTTCTTCGACTGAGACTGCTGCGGTGGCGCAGGCTGCGACGGGGTGAACCATCGCGCCGTAGCTACCGATGTACGACTGAACCACGTGCGCGGCAACGACGTTCGGCAGAGCTTCCTGCAGGATGTCGTTCGCACGAGCGTCGCCGAGCAGGGTGTCGATGTACAGCGAGCGCATCGACTCCATTCCGCCCATGCCGGTGCCTTGTGTGTTGGCGACCAGCGTCGGGTGAACCCAGCGCATCAGTTCCGAGGGGTTGAAGCCCGAGGAGATGAACGCGTCGACCGTGGTGACGATGTTCCACAGTGCGACACGGTCGACCGAGCTGGCCATATCGGGCGAGATGCCCCACTTGGTGGGATCGAATCCGGTCGGAATCTGTCCACCCACGGTGCGGGTGAGCTTCATCTTGCGCGGAACCCGAATCTCGGTGCCAGCCTTACGGGTGACCTGCCAGTCGCTCGAGTCCGGTACCGGCGTGATCAGCGTGTGCTCGGGATCCGCCGCAGCGAACGAGCGAGCGTCGATCTCGGTTCCGACGACGAACGTCAGGTCGTTGTCGAGGAAGATCGAGGTCATCAGCGGAGCGGTGTTGCCGACCATGGCGCCATCGTCGCCGTAGGTGCGGATACCGCACTTCTCGACCACGATGTCGTGGTACTTGTCGGCGATGTCCTCCTCCGGCACGAAGTCACCGGACTCGATGTCGTACCAACCCGGCTTGGGATCGTTCTCCCAGGCGATCAGGCCGGTGTTCCATGCGAGTTCGAGAACGCCTGCGGCAGAGAGCTCCTCGTCGACCTCCATCTCGAAGCGGGTACGAGCGCTGCCGTACGGTCCGAGCTCACCGGCTCCGACGATGACGACCAGGTCCTTCGGGTCCACGTCGAGCGTGGGCCATGCCGGAGCCGTGGTCGCGGTCAGACGCGGCGGTGCAGGCAGTGCGGCGATGATCGCGTCGTCGACGGCGTCCTCGGTCTTGTCCGCAGCGGCGGCTGCGGCTTCGCGAGCAAGTTCGACGAGGTTGAGCTTGGTGTTGGCCAAGCCGCCGGTCAGGTCCGCGAGCAGCGGAGCCTCGGCTGCCTGGCGTCGAGCCGACGCGTCGCACAGCTTCAGCAACTCGGTGGCCATCTCGTCCGTGGACCAGGTGCGCACACCCTCTGCTTCGACGGCTTCGACGATCGGATCGTTTCCGCCCATCAGACCGGTTCCACGAACCCAACCGATGTGAGCGTGTGCGATCGACACCCGCTCGGCCCAGTTCTTCTCCGAGCCCCACTTGGCTGCGATCGCATCGAGAGCGGCCTTGGACTCGCCGTAGGCACCGTCGCCACCGAACATTCCGCGGTTCGGCGAACCGGGAAGCACGACGTGCAGGTGCGTGTCGATGTCGTTGTCGTAGCCGATCTTCGACAGACCGCCGATCAGACGCTCGACGGACCAGAGCAGCACACGCATTTCCATCTCGGCGCGGCCACCGGCGTCGGACAGCTCACCGACGACGCGAGGAGCGGCGAACGGGAACAGCATCGTCGGGGTGATACCGGCCTTGACGAGGGTCTTGGCGCCGCCCGCATTGTCGACCTGGTCGGAGCCGATCCACTCGATGAGCGCATCGACGTCGCTGTAGGACGCGATGTTGGCAGGCACGACCCACAGCGATGCACCAGCGCGAGCGTTGGCGCGGTACAGGGTGCGGTAGAACTTGAGCCGCTCCTCGTCGAGACGCGAGGTGGTGACGAAGACCGTCGCTCCCCCGCCCAGCAGCTTGCCTGCCACCGACGCTGCGATCGAGCCCTTGCTGCCGCCGGTGACGACTGCGACCTCGTCGGACCATTCGCCCTTCGAGTCGGACACGAGCGCGATGTCGGCGATGCGGCCGTAGGTCTCGGCAAGAACGGTCTTGTTCTCGTAGTCGGCCTTCGCCTTCCACCACTGCGCCTGTGCAGCAACAGCTTTGCCTGAACCTGCGAAGGACTCGACGGTCAGGTCACCTGCGGTACCGAGCCACAGACGCGCAAGGTCCTCGCGGGCGGTGGCCCATCGGTCGTCGATCAGCACGGCCTTGCGGGAATCGAATGCCGGAGCGACGAGCCTCGGCCAATCCGAACCGAGCTCCGCCGCAACGAGATCTACGAGCGCGGCGTCCGGATTTTCGACGGCAAGCGCGTTCGGCGCCTCGGCGAGACCCAGCTGTTCGAGAACCAGGCGTGCAGCCGAAGCAAGCACTCCGTCGCGGCCGGTGATGTGTTCGGTGAACTCACCCAGTGCGGCTGCGTCGACGGTTCCCCCGCCGCCGCCACCGGTCTGCGGCAACGAGACTGCAACACCGCGTCGGGCAGCGACTGCGGCGACCGCCGAGTCGATGACGGTATCGACAGCACCGCCGTCGGCCAGCGCACCGTCGGCAAGTCCGCCGAGGGCTCCGCCGCGCACCGACACGCCGTCACGAGTGCCGAGGGCGACCTCGGCCGTGACGTGGTTGGCCCACCCGTCGCCCAGTTCCCAGACCTTCTTGACGCGGTCCGCGATGGAGGCCGGACGACGTCCCGACGGTCCGAACACCTTGCGCAGGTGATCGTTGATCGAGTCGCTCAGCACGGGGCCGAACGGCTTGTAGGTACGAGCCAACTTGTTGACGGTGCCGGAGAGCGCACCCATGTCGGCGTCGGCGGCACCGTCGATGGCGCCGAGCGAGAGCTCGGAACCGAGGTCGACGAGCAGCTGGTTACGACGCGAGGAGACGCCGTCGCACAGTGCCTCGATGGTGTCGGCGGGTCCGATCTGATCGAGCTGCAGCTTGGTCCACAGGCCGATGAGGATCTTGGTCGCATCCGACGCGCTGAACGCGATGTCGTCGGGACGGGGTCCGCCCGACGGCGCTGCGGCGGGTGCAGGGGCCGCGGCCGGAGCTGCAGCAGCGGCGGGAGCAGACTCGGCGACAGGTGTCGACTCCTCTTCGTCCACCGGAGCTGGATCGGTGTCGGTGCCGTAGACGATCGCGGCTTCGCGTTCGACGTTGAGCACCTCGACCGGGAAACCGAAGCGGCCCGGCAACTTCAGCGTCTGCGACGCGAGGTTGGCGACCGTCGGCGTTGCACTGAGGCCGATTTCGACGAAACGCTCGACGCCGAGTCCGCCTTCGGACTCGTCGGCGAAGAGCAGGTCCTGGGTCTCGATCCAGCGAACCGGGCTGGCGAACTGCCATGCCAGCAGCTCGATCAGGACAACTCGGCACAGATCGTGCGGCCGTGCGGCCCAGGAGTCGAAGTCGGAGAGGACGTCGTTCAGCGGTTCCGACGGGACCAGGTCCGCGATCTCCTGGATGAACGAGCGCTCCAGCGAGAACGGCTTCGGAACCAGGTTCGGGACGTAGCGGCCGAGCAGGATCTCGGGATCGAGATCTGCGGGCAGCAACGTTCCGAGGCGGGTGCGGAAGTCGTCGACTCCGCCGCGCAGCACCGACGAGTGGAACGGTACGTCGATGCCGGGAACCATGATGTACGCGGCCTTGCCACCGAACTCGGCGCGGCGGATCGCGATCTTCTTCTCCAGCTCCCCGAGGCCGTCGACCGTTCCCGCGATGGCGTACTGCGAGCCACGGAGGTTCAGGTTGACGATTTCGAGGAATTCGCCGGACTCTTCGGCGACACCGGCGACGAACGCCTGCACGTCCTCGTCGGCGAGACCGATCTGCGACGGCCGGATGGCGGCCATGCGGTAGTTGCTCCGCCCGGCAGCGTCACGTCGAACGAGTGCGTGCATTGCCGAACCACGCTGGAAGACGACCTCGAGGACGGCTTCGAGCGGAAGGACGCCGGCAACGGCAGCGAGCGCGTTGTATTCGCCGACGGAGTGGCCCGCGAGAATCGAATTCTCGACGAACACACCGGATTCGCGGAGTTCGGCGACCTGAGCGACACCGAGGACCGCCATGGCGACCTGAGTGAACTGCGTCAGGTGCAGAACGCCGTCCGGGTGCTTGTGCTCGACGCCCCGAGCCTTGAGCGTCGTCGGGTTGTCGCGTACGACAGCAAGAATGGAGAACCCGAGGGCCTTGCGGGTGTGCTTGTCGGCACGCTCCCAGACCTCACGAGCAGCCTTCGAGCGAGCCCGAGCGTCGAGGCCCATGCCCTGACGCTGGATGCCCTGGCCGGGAAATGCGTAGACCGTCTTCGGCGCCGCGGTACGAGCGGTGGCGACCATGACGAGTTCGCCTTCGACGCGGCAGGAGACCTCGACGAGTTCTGCGCCCTGGTCGAATCCGGTGCGATCGACGCGCACGTCGATCTCGGCTCCGGGACGGACCATTCCGAGGAACCGTGCCGTCCACGCGGTCAGGCGACGCGGCGGGGTCTTGGTGTCCTCGTGATCGACCGCAGTGACAACCTGCTGAGCGGCCGCGGAGAGCCACATGCCGTGCACGATCGGGCTGCCGAGGCCGGCGAGCAGTGCTGCCGGGTCGGACGTGTGGATCGGGTTGTGATCGCCCGAGACCTGGGCGAACGCGGCCATGTTGCGCGGGGCGACGATGGTCGCCTGACGACGGCGACGACGAGGGGTGTCCTTGGCGTCGGCCGAAACCGAGCCACCGGCGCGGGCCGGATCGACGAGTTCGCCCTTGCCGGTGCGTCCACGAATTGCGAAGCGTTCCACCAGTGTTGCGACAGCGGGGGCGTCGAGGCCTTCACCGAGCATTGCTCCGATTTCGACGGACACCTCGACGACGCGACCGAGATCGGTGTCGAGCACCTCGCCGGCCTCTGCCTTGACGACCAGGATCGACGCGTCGGTCGGCAGTGTGCCGACCAAGTTGACGCTGTGGTCGAGGTGGACCAGGTCGAGCATGCCCTCGATGACGTCGATGCCCGAGCTCGTACGAGTGGCACCGAGAACCGCGAAGACGGCCGGCCAGCAGGCTCCGACGAGCACGTCGGGCACTGCGCTACCGCTGACGGTCAGCGACTCGGGCAGGCCCGATCCGGTGACTCCTGCGTGATCGGCTACGAGATCGGGAATCCACGCGAGGTTGATTCGTGCCGCACCGTTCTTGACCTTTGGAAGATCCTGTCCTGCAGCAACTCCGAGAAGTGCCGACATGGACTTCTGCGCATCGTCGGCGGTGACGACGGGTGCGCCGCCGTCGATCGTGGACGCCGGGACGGTGAGTCGGATGCGCACCTCTTTGCCGGGCGCTAGCGGAACCGTCAGTTCGACGTGATCCGAATCGAGAACCGTCAAGGTGGATCCGGTCTGCACATGCGAGGCCACGGTGTCGGAATCGACTACCCACTCGGTGGGATCGCCGAGACGTGCAACCGGGTTCTGGGTCATACGCGACGCCCAGTTGACATCCGGTGCTGCCAACACGATGCCGAGCAGACCGGGTGCGATTTCGGCATGACGGCGGCTGGCAATCGAAGTCGCCTGTGCGCCCTCGGCCACCAGCTCGTCGGCTGCTGCCTTCTCGAAGCGATTCAGCAGGTCGCCGACCGGCTCGTCGACCTCGGTGATGCCCGCGACGGCGACGGTGCCGGGAATGATGCAGACCTGATCCGCCGAGTAGCGCGAATCGTGCGCCTGCCACAGCGAGTCACTGCGCCACCAGCGTCGGACGTCGCCGTCGACGACGGGCACGAAGTTGACGGGCTTGCCCGGCAGGCGGCAGAGGGAGGTGAAGAACGTGATGTCGGCGGGGTGGAGAACCACGTCGCCGGCGTCGGGGAACTGAGCGAGGAGTGAACGCAGCGCTGCGCGAGGGCGTTCGAGGGTGTCGACGTCGGAGAACAGCGTCGGAATCGGCCCGCGGTCGACCGGGTGCAGTCGAGCCTCCGCCCGCTGCAGCATTTCGAGGAAGCGGGTGCGCCACGTGATGTCGAGCCAGACCGATTCGCGTGCCTCGGAGACTGCGTCGGTGAACTCGCCGCCGCAGTCGAATTCAGTGTGGGAATCCGTTCCGATGGCCAGATCGAGGTATCGAGTGAGCCACTGCTGGTAGGTCATGTCGGCGACGTCGCCGAAGAACGGCTTGGCCGTCCCATCGAGTGCTGCGATGATCTCGTCGCGGCGCTCGGCCACGGCGTCGGAATCACCGGCGACCTCGTCGAGCAGACGCCCGCAACGCGATGCAGCGTTGTCGATCTCGTGAATGTCGGCGCCGAGCTGGCTACGGCCGGAGGCCATTCCGCCTACTGCGGTTCCTGCACCGACCCAGTCGGGCGTTCCCGGGGTGTCGACGAGGAGCTGCTTGACCTCGGGGGCCGTCGTGGCTTCGAGAGTGGCCATCGCCGCGGTCCCCACGAGGATGCCGTCGAGCGGCATCTTGGGGTATCCGGCACCCAACGACCAACGGCCGGTGAGGTATTCGGCTGCACGCTCGGGAGTGCCGATGCCGCCACCGACGCAGATGACGAGGTTCGGACGCGCCCGCAGCTCGGCGTACGTGGTGAGCAGCAGGTCATCGAGGTCTTCCCACGAGTGATGTCCGCCTGCGCGCCCACCTTCGATGTGGACGATGACCGGGTACGACGGAACCTCGTTGGCGATGCGGATGACTGCGCGGATCTGCGCGACCGTTCCCGGCTTGAAGCAGACATGCGAGATACCTGCCTCGGACAGTTCCTCGATCAGCGCGACCGCTTCTTCGAGTTCCGGAATGCCAGCGGTGACGATGACGCCGTCGAAGGCAGCTCCGGCAGCACGTGCACGTTGGACGAGGCGACGTCCGCCGAGCTGCAGCTTCCACAGGTACGGATCGAGGAAGAGCGAGTTGAACTGCACGGCACGGCCGGGCTCGAGCAGCTGCGTGAGCTCCGCGACACGGTCGGTGAAGATCTCTTCGGTGACCTGACCACCACCGGCGAGCTCGGCCCAGTGGCCGGCGTTGGCAGCTGCAGCGACGATCTTGGCGTCGACCGTCGTCGGTGTCATGCCTGCCAACAGGATCGGCGACCGCCCGGTGAGCTTGGTGAACGAGGTCTCGACGACGACGCGGCCGTCGGGCAAGGTGACCGGCTTCGGCGCGAATTCGGCCCAGGACGGCTGCACCTCGGGCGCTGCGCCCGGGGTCAGCAGGTTGCGGTGACCGCCACGCGTGGAGGCCGCGATGATTCCGACACCCTGGCCACGAAGGGCCGGGGTGGTCATGCGAGTGAGGAGATCCCCCGGGCCGAGGTCGAGAATCCAGTCGGCGCCGGCGGCAACGACACCGTCGATCTCTGCAACCCAGTCGACGGGATCGACGAGAATGCGCTGCGCGAGGCTGCGCGCCACATCCACGTCGAGCCCACAGCGAGCAGCCCAGGCAGAAACGAGTTCGACTGCGTCGTTCAGTGCGGGGTGGTGGAAGCCGATCTCGACGGGGAGGATTTCGAAGACGGGGGCGAACACTGCGCCGCCACGCTTCTTCGAATCACGCTCACGCTCTTCGGACGCGGAGATCTGCTCGGCGCGCTCCTGGACGCGGGCGATCTGTGCCGGCGGGCCTGCGAGTACGACGCGGCGACGGCCGTTGCGGATGGCAAGCACAGCGGAACGCTCCGGTGCGCCGTCGATGGCAAGGTCGTCGACGATGGCCTGGAGTCGCTCGGGTTCGACGTTCGAGACCGAGACCATGGGCGCGCGGTCGGCCGTGCCGAGGATCCCGCGGCGACGTCCGACGAGTCCGGCCGCAGCGCCGATCAGCTGTGCGACGGCCAGGAGGCTGGCGTCTTCTCCGCCGTGGCTCTTGACCGACTCGGCCGCGATGAGTCCCTGCGAGTGTCCGATGACGGTGACCGGGGGCACCTCCGCGGGATCGAGTCCCTGAAGCTTCAATGCGCGCAACGCCGCGACCTGAGTCAGGAAGACACCGGGTAGCGACACGGCGGCGGAAGTGAGTGCTGCCTCGGACGGGCCGAACGAGCCCGCGCCGTCGACGTCGTCGGCGAGGTCCTGCTCGAGCATCCAACCGATGGGATCGAAGCCGACCGAGCGGACGACGAGCAGGTCGGAGGCGACGGGGGCCAGGATGGCCGCCGATTCGTTGACCAGGTCCGTCAGCTCGGGCTCGAGGGCGGAGTCACGTGCGAGCTCCTCGAGGGAGCTCAGCCATGGCGATCCCTGTCCGCCGAACGCAAGCGCGTACGGCTCACCGGCCGCGAACCGGTCTGCGAGGGTACGAGAACCGCCACCGCTCTTGGGGGATCGTCCCGCGCCCTGTCCGTGTGATGGTGTGCTCTCGTTGATCGTCAAGGTGCAAATTTCCTCTCGTGAGCAACTCGGGGGTCCAAGGTTGCTTCGTCGGTGGCGTCCGTCATCGGCGCCGAGGGGCGAAGTCGAGGAGCCCGTCCGTCGCCGGCAGCGAGGTGGCTCTATCCGCGTGCCACAAGGTTGACACAAAATCATGAGGAAATCCTCACGTTTCGTTTGACGTCCAAGCGCTACCCGTCAGTACGCACCTGAACTGGACTTTTCGTACCGATCGTCCAACTCGCCAGTAACAAACATCGCTGCAGGCAGTGGCCGTATTGCGCTCGACTGAACATGAGGATTTCCTCGCATTTATCGTTATCATTCTGTTATGTGAAGCTGGCCACATCCGAAGTTCGGCCGTCCGAAACGTGTCGGTGGCGCGCAGTACCTTCCGCACACACCGCAAAACCGGCACATCGAACATGGGGGGGAATTCATGTATTCGTCAGTCACACATATCTTTTCGCAGCACGATCGGGACGCGATCGCTCGGCACATCGAAGCCACTGCAGCACAGGACTATTCACCGTTCTGGACAACAGGATGGCCGAGTGAGACCGAAGCTGCGCTGCTCGATGCCGTCTTTTCGGCGCGTGCGACCTACGGCGGCACCAACACCGGCGTACGACGCGTCGTCTCGCGGTGGCGCGCCTATCGCAACACCGATCACCTCGATGACCTCGCGGCACTCGCGTCCTTCACCGAACGCCCGGAGGCCCTTGCGGAGATACTCGGCAACCGTCAGCGAGTGGCAGGTAACTCCACCGCCAAAGCGGAGGCGGTGGCGAAGAGTGCTGCCGTCCTGGTCGGGTGCGGGGTTCGGGCCGCGGACCAATTGTTCGACGCCGACGATCAGCGCGAGGCTTTTACCGCCGTCGCCGGGGTCGGGCCGAAGACCTGGGAATGCGCCCTCTTCCTCGTCGGGCGACGCACACTCGATGCGCTTCTTCATTTCGTTGCGTTCGCCTCGGACGCGGTCGGTCGCCGAGTGGAGGGAGAACTCGCCGAGCACTTCCTCCAACTCACGGCAGAGTCGATGGGCGCCCCACACGCAGCCCTGGAACACGCGGTCTGGCGCTACCAGCGGCGTATCGGTCCGGCCGCTCCTCTGCCTTCACTGAGCGAAACCGGGTAAAGGCTGTCAGTGTGGCTGCGCTCGCGCGACGAGCGCCGCCACACCGTCGAGAATGCGCTCGACGCCGAATTGGTACTCGTGTACCGGATCGCTCGCCGCGTCGTACGACTCGGATGCAGCGGTTCCTACCCGTGACGACACCGGATACCTGTTGCGATCCATGACCTGCTCCAATACCGGCGCTGTCGCTTCCCACCATTGAACGTCGGTCATGCCCGACTCCTCGCGAACCCGATTGAAGCGGGCGAGCGCGCGAGCCGTGCCTGCGACGTGCGTCAGAACCAACGTCAGCACCGAATCCATCTCGACGTCCGTCAATCCGATCCCGTCGATGACCCTGAGCTCGGCCTCGTACTTGTCGTTGGTGTGTGGGCCGAGCACCGCGCGCGCCCCTTGGGCGTCGAGGAGCCACGGGTGCGTGCGGTAGAGCTGCCAGTTCCGCTCCGCGACGAAACGCAGTCCCTGTTGCCATCCAGTCGTCGACGCCGTCGGCTCGTCGATCCCCGAGTACAGCGATCCCAGCGCACTGTCGGTCATCAGATCGGTCAGGTCGGTCCGCCCCGGCACGTGGGTGTACAGCGACATGGCGCCGACGCCGAGTCGGTCCGCCACCCTGCGCATCGACACCGCGTCGAGACCCTCGGCGTCGGCGATCTCGATGGCTGCCCGCACGATCGAATCCACACTCAGCCCTGTACGGCTCGGCTTCTCACTGACGCGCCACAGCAGGCCGAGAGTGCGGACCGGGTCGAACTGTGTGTCCTTCTTGCTCGCCACGCCTCGCACAGTACGCCGTACTATGCGCCGTCCTGTGCGCCCCTGATCGCTTGAATGGTCCATTCATACGATCAGATAGCGTCGCAGTCACATTCAAGCGGTCATGCCACGCGTGCAATCGAGCGCCGACGGCGTTGTAGACTTTCCCGAGCACTCGCGCGAGTGGCGGAATTGGCAGACGCGCTGGATTTAGGTTCCAGTGTCTCAGGACGTGGGGGTTCAAGTCCCCCCTCGCGCACACACTCCTCAGATCCGTGCAGCTCTCAGTACGCCAGATCGCGGCGTCGGCAGCCGGCGACGGCAATACCTGTCAGACCGGCCACCACCGCCAGCAGGAAGAGGCCCTGCCCGAGATCGAATGACTCGAGTGGCACCGACGCGGTGTAGCGCCAGGGCGAGGCGCTATCGAACCACTCGGGTAGGTCGAACGCGTCGGCGAACATCACTGCGACCGCCACGTAGCCGAAATAGAGCCACGACACTGCGGCTGCCCGACGCGCAACGCCGACGACGACGGCTGTGACCGCCACAATCACCCACACCGCCGGGACGTACGCCAGCGCGCAAGCTGCCAGGCGCACAGCCTGCAGCGGATCACCGACCGTCACGCCGTAGGCCAGACCGTCGCCGAACCCGCCGACAACCAGTACCAGCGCACTTCCTGCCATCGCTACAACGAGGTACCCAGTGAGCCAACGCACGCGTCCGACCGGTGCTGCCAGGATCATTTCCGCCCGTCCAGAGGTCTCCTCGGACCGAGCACGCAACACACAGCTCACCCCACATGCGGCGGCCAATAGCGCGATGATCGACAGTGTGAGCGAGTGATACGAGTCGACGGCGTCGCTCGCGTCCGGCAGGTAGGTGGCGATTTCGGGGTTGTCCGCCAGAAATTGTTCGATGCTGTCCGCGAAGGATCCGTAGGCGCTACCGAGCACGAAAACCCCGATACACCAACCAATTACAGATGTGCGCTGCACACGCCACACCAGCCCGACGGGCGAGCTGAGCATGCGTGAGGCCGTACCGCGGCCCGGCCGGTACCGAAAGACCCCGGCGCCGAAATCTCGTCGCTCGGCAAGCACGAACGCCGCAGCGATGAGTGCCGCTGACATCACGACGAACAACAACAGCGGCCACCAGCGATCGTCCACGAAGGGATAGGTGCGTTGTCCCCACCCGATCGGCGACGCCCAGGCCGCTGCGTCGTTGCCCACATCACCGACCGCGCGCAGGATGTACGCCAGTGCGATCAGTGCACTGACGGCTGCGTAGACGCCGCGGGGGTTCTGGTACATCTGTGCGGCGACGGTTGTGGCTGAGGCGACAGTCATACCGAAGCCCGCGATCGCCAGTCCGAACAGAACCGAGCCTTCGATTGCCAGCCCGGTCACCACGGATGTGACTACCAGGACCACCGCGACTGCGGTGTTCGCGAGCACGGCGATACCGAGAGCAGCGAGTACAGGAGCGCGGCGCCCTACCCGCATCGACCTGATCAACTCGGTTCGTCCGGCTTCTTCGTCCGATCGCGTGTTCCTACCGACCAAGAACATGTTCATCAATGCGACGACAATGGCGAGATAGGCGAAGATCTCGAAGAGCACCTCGCCTCCGATGGTCTCCAAGAGTCGAGTCGGACCGCCCATCGCCACCAGCGCCGCGTTTGCACTCATGGTGGACCGCAGCTGGGCCAGTTTCTCGGGCGAATCGTAGAAGTTCTGACTGCTCGTGGATTGCAGCGCCATCAGGGCGACCATCCCTGCCAACCACCACGGCAGTATCCAGCGCTCCCGACGCAACGAGAAGCGCACCAGCGTGGTGGCGCCCGCTGTGCGAGGGAAATCCGTCTCGATACTCAACTTATTTCCCCGCCACTGAGTACGTATCCACTTCGTAGTGGCGCAGAAAGATATCTTCCAAGCTCGGCCTACTGCTGTTCATCGCGACAACACCGAGATCGGCGAGTGCACGGAGTACACCGTCGAGTTGCGCCGTATCGACGGTGAACCGTGCGTGGGTGCCCTCCGAGATCAGCTCGCGCACTCCTGGCGTCGCCGCAAGAGCAGCGGTGGGGCGCACGGTCTCGACCGTGATCGACGTGGTGTTCAAATGCCGTAAGTCGGCGAGAGACCCGCTCTCCACCGTACGACCGTGACGAACGATACTGACTCGATCGCACAGCGCCTCGACCTCGGCCAGCAGGTGACTGGACAACAGGACCGTGCGTCCCTCGCTCACCAGCTCGTGAACACACCGTTGAAACTCCGCTTCCTTCAGTGGATCCAGACCCGCTGTCGGTTCATCGAACAGAAACAGTTCCGCGTCCGATGCCAGCGCGGCAACCAGTGCCACCTTCTGCCGATTCCCCTTCGAATAGGCGCGAGACTTCACAGTCGGGTCGAGTTCGAATCGTTCGAGCATCTCGGCGCGTCGAGCCGAGTTCACACCGCCGCGCAGTCTCGCCAGCAGATCGATGGTCTCGCCACCGGTGATACCGGGCCACAGGGTGACCTCGCCAGGCACGTAAGCGAGCCTGGCGTGCGCGGCGACCGCGTCCGTCCAGGGATCCAAGCCGAGCACCCGGACCGTGCCGGCATCCGCTCGAAGCATCCCGAGCAGGATACGAATTGTCGTCGTTTTCCCCGCTCCGTTCGGCCCGAGGAACCCGTGCACCTCACCAGCGTTCACCGTCAAGTCGAGTTGGTCGAGCGCGACTGTGTTCCCGAAAGACTTCGTCAGCCCGGAGATGGCAATCACAGCGTCGTCGGTCATCATTCGATCGTGGCCCACGGCACGGCCCTGCCGGCAGGGCCGAAAGTCCCTGCGATGCACCTCTGTCACCGTCGGTGAATTCGCGTCCCTACTAGAGCTCCTGGCGGTGGGCGAGGTACTTGCGGACGGTGGTGACGATGTCGTTGGCACAGACGAGAATCACAGCGATGGCACCGATACCTATCGCGATGTCGAGTGCCGTACCGAGATTGTCGGCGTTACCTCCGTAACGGCTGGCGATGAAGTCCGCCGAGAAGTACGGCCGGTTCACCAGGACGGCGACGGCTGTGGCAACGGCGAGCAGGTTTGCGGCAATGGACATCACCGTGACCGGCAGCGTCCAGGCACGCACGATCAATTGCGCACCTGCCACACACACCCACAACGCAGCAACCACGACTACAGCAGGCAACAACCGCTCGACCACATCGGCATCGAGTCCCTCCGCAGTTTCAGCGAGGAACGACGGTGCCAGCGACGGGAAGAAGCACAGCGAAACGACCAGCAAGGCGACGGCGAACACAAGATCGGCGATCGCGTCACCGAGGGCGATCTCGTGCCCGTGCGGAACCGGCGGGAGATCATCGGGATCCCAATCGTGTAGCACCGCATCCGGGGCGAAACGCTCGATGACCGCAAAGACTACGGTGACCCAGAAGGCGGCGTATACAGCGCCCGCGAAGGCCGATGTGAGACCCTCTTCGACAATTCTGCCGATTGTCGGCGTCGTCTCGTTGTCGACCAGGACGGGCAGCAGACTCACCCCTCCGAAGACGATCGCCATCACACGGACAGCAGGCCACAGAACACGCACATACGTGTCGTAGAAGCGCGGCCCGATGAGCCGACGCGGCGCGCCGCGGAGTCGGCGCGCTTGATCTTCCGGTGCACCGAACTCGGTGAGAACCTCGCGTGTGGGGCGCCCGTAGGATTCGTTTCGGACCCGCTCCCGCAGCTCTTTGTCAGCCTGGTCACGGCGAGACCTCGGTAGATGCACGAGCACACCGTGGACGTAGCGGTCGACCAGGTCATTGTCGGACAGCGTGTCGGTCATCATCACTCCCGCAACCATTCGATGTCACTTCCTGCCACCAGTCGATCAACCCGCCGGATCAGGCGTGAGAGCCGTTGGTCCTCGCCATGTGGGCCATCCGGACCACTCGGAACTGTCGGGGCTCGGAACCGAACTACCAGAGGTAGTAGAGACTCGGGTACCTTCGGGGAGTGGCAAAATCCCGCTCGCACCATCGTCCGGCGCTCATCGCGCTGGTCCTCGTGTCTGCGGTGGCATGCCTGGCACTCGGTTGGTGGCAGTGGGAACGTTTCGAAGCCGTCGGTGGAGACGGCCAGAATCTTGGCTACGCCTTCCAGTGGCCGTTGTTCGCTGCCTTCGTGATCTACGCCTACCGCAAGTTCGTCCAGCTCGAAGGCGACGCCGAAGCGTCGGAGGCGAACGGCGACGAGCCTGCTGACGAGACGGTCCGCGAAATCCCCGCCGACCTATTGCCGAAGCGCCCCGTCTACGCCGATACAGACGACCTGGACGATGTCGAGGCCCGCCAACTTCTCGAATACAACAGCTACCTCGCCGAGCTCGATCGCTCCCGCGAGTGAAGACAGGAGCATCACACGTGAGCACTGCTGCGCAGAAGCCCATGACGACCGATCGCAAGAAGAAGATCGGGTCGGCGCTGCTGCGGTACCGGGTACTGGCATATGTCACCGGCATCTGGCTTCTCGTGCTGACGGGCGAAATGGTCGCCAAGTACATATTCAAGGTCGAGAACGTACCCAGCTGGATCGCCGTCGTGCACGGGTGGGTCTATCTCGTGTATCTGATCTTGACGGTCGATCTCGCAATCAAAGTTCGCTGGCCGGCGGGGCGCACGATCGGAACCCTGCTCGCAGGCACCATCCCGTTCCTGTCGTTCTTCGTCGAGCACTGGCGCACCACGCAGGTCAAGCGCGACTTCGGCGTCTAGTTCCTCAGCACCTCACAGCGTCGAGGTCGCCGTCGGCAAGAGCGTCGAAGACCAGTTGCTGCGCGAGAAGATCGTACGAGATCCCGGTGTGCTCGACCGTGTTCGCCGGGCACAGATCCTGAATCACCACGTTGCGGGCACCAGGTCCCGTCAGTAGCGACGCTTGGTACGGCACCACCTGGTCGTAGCGGGTCACGATGACCGTGTACTCCACGCCCGGCACAGTGTCGACCGGCGAATTCAGCTCCGCCAGAGCATCGTCGACGGGTGGCCCCGGGGTCGGGTAGTTGGGCGGCGACAGGGCCACGATCCTCGATACCCGATCCGCCCCGCCGAGGTACTCGACGTAATACCGCGGCACAGTCCCACCCTTGGAATGGCCGACGATCGAGACTTTCGATGCGCCCGTCGCCGCCGATACAGCGTCGACGAATGTCGACAGCTCAGCGGCGCTGTCCGCGATAGAACCGAGTCCGCCGAACGGAATACCTTCGGGAGCACCGTAATCGAGAGCGAATACGCAGTAGCCTTCGTCCACGAGCTTGGGTGCCAGGGAAGCCCAGTTGCCGTAGGAGTTCTCCAGGAATCCGTGCACGAGCACGACAGGTTCCGGATGTTCGGCGGACGGCGTGCACTCGAAATCGTTGACGCCCAGTGGCTCCGCACCCGGGTGCACTACCGAATACAGCACCGCCTCGGGGAACGATTCCGCCGGCGGTGCGGCATACGCCGCACCGCCGGACGCAAGCGCCAACGCCCCCACCAATCCTGCAACAACGACCGTTCGATGCACGGCCACCAGTGTCCTACGAACTCAGTGTGCGCAGTGCCGGAATCAGCAATCCGAGCGCCCGGCCACGGTGCGATGCTGCATCCTTCTCTTCAGGGCTGAGTTCGGCGGCGGATCGACGCTCCCCTTGCGGAACGAACACAGGATCGTATCCGAAACCATTCTCTCCCAACGGGCTACGCGCAATCGATCCGCGCCACTCGCCCCGAACGACGCTGTCCGAGCCGCCGGGAATCGCCAGTGCGCAGGCAGACACGAAGCCCGCTCCCCTGCGCTCGTCCGGCACATCGCCGAGCTGAGCAAGCAACAGTGCCGTGTTGGCGTCGTCCTGCCCGTGCACACCCGACCATCTGGCCGACAGCACACCCGGCATTCCGTTCAGCGCATCGACTTCGAGACCCGAGTCGTCGGCGACACAGGGCAAGCCGGTTGCCGCTGCGCCATCTCGCGCCTTTGCCAGCGCGTTTTCCTCGAACGTCGCGCCCGTCTCGGGCGCTTCGGGGAACTCGGGTACCTCGTTCAGGCCCACCAGTTCGATCCCGGATATTCCTGCCGCGTCCAGGACCCGTCGCAGTTCACGGAGCTTCTTGGCGTTGCGGCTCGCGACGAGCAACCTCGTCTCAGCCACCGAACTTCTTCTTCGGCGATCCTGCCGGCGCAGGCTCGGGCAGGACGCCCGGATACGGCTCCGCGAGAGCGGCTTTCTGAACCTCGAACAACTTCTCGATACCGTCGAGCGCGGAATCGAGCAGCTTGTCCAGCGTCGAACGCGGGAAAGTAGCGCCCTCTCCGGTTCCCTGGATCTCCACGAGAGTGCCGGTGTCGGTGGCCACGACGTTCATGTCGACCTCCGCGCGCGAGTCCTCCTCGTACGGGAGATCGAGGCGAACCCTGCCGTCGACGACGCCGACGCTGACAGCGGCGATCGCGCACGAGATCGGCTGCGGATCCGCCAGTCGACCGGCTGCGCGCAGGTAGGTGACCGCGTCGGACAACGCGACGAACGCGCCGGTGACTGCTGCCGTTCGGGTGCCACCATCGGCCTGCAGAACGTCGCAGTCGAGCGCAATGGTGTTCTCACCGATCGCAGCGAGGTCGATGCACGCGCGGAGCGATCGACCGATCAGTCGGGAAATCTCCTGGGTGCGTCCGCCGACCTTGCCCTTGACGGACTCGCGTCCGCTGCGGGTGTGCGTCGCTGCGGGAAGCATCGCGTACTCGGCGGTGAGCCATCCGAGGCCGGATCCCTTGCGCCAGCGCGGAACACCCTCCTCGACGCTCGCCGTGCACATCACGCGGGTGTTGCCGAACTCGACAAGCACCGAGCCTGCCGGGTTGCTGGTGAATCCGCGGGTGATCTTGATCGGGCGGAGTTCGTCGTCCGCTCTTCCATCTTCTCGTCTCGACACGCGGCCAGCCTATCGCGCGCCTACACCGTGAATACATCCCCGGGCGACACCGCGTGCACCGGTCCGCTGAATTCGGCTTTGGCCTCCGCGATGACATCTTCCCGCGACGTCCACGGCGGGATGTGGGTCAACAACAGCTCGCCGACGCCTGCGTCGCGAGCTAGTTGTCCCGCCTCGGTGCCCGACAGGTGAACTCCGACGGGCCGATCGGGACTGTGCGTCCACGAGGCCTCGGACAGCAACACATCTGCCCCGTGCGCGATGTCGCGCACTGCCTGACACATACCGGTATCGCCGGTGTAGGCGAAGATCTTGCCCGCGCCCGTCGTAACCCGCATTCCGTATGACTCTGGAGGGTGATACACCTGCCGCGCTTGCACTGTCAGTTGCCCGTGTTGGATCGTTCGGCCGTCCGCCCACCGCCGCAGGTCCAGCGTGTCGGACATGTCGTCGATCTGACCGCCGCACTCCGCCGACGCGACACCGAGGCGGAACGCTGTGTCCTTCGGCCCGTAGACCAACGCGCGACCTTCTGGTGGATTGGGGTGATACCTCCTCCACACGAGCAGTCCCGGAACGTCCAGGCAATGGTCGGCGTGCAGATGCGAGAGGAACACACTCACGTCCCCGGGATCTGCGTAGCGTTGCAGCGCGCCGAGTACACCGGGCCCGAAGTCCAGCACCACCGGTGAAGTCCCCGGTTCATCGAGCAGGTAACCCGACGCGGGAGAATCGGGCCCGGACACACTGCCCGAACATCCCAGGACGGTAATACGCATACGGGTCATGCTGCCACGTCATCCCCCGACGCCGAAACGCATCGGCAGTTTTCACGCAGCGGCAGAGAACCGGGCCACGTCACAATTGCGGCACCTCACAGCTGCGAGGTGCCGACCGACTTCTGTTTACGCGCCTCGCGAGCGTCGGACGACAGCGCCCACGCCGCGACGACACCGCCGACAGCTCCGAACAGGTGACCTTGCCACGACACTCCGGGGGTGCTGGGGAGTACTCCCCACAAGGCACTTCCGTAGAGCAAGAACACGACGACGCCGATGGCGAGTTGGCCGAGGTTGCGGGTGAAGAAACCGCGCACGAGCAGGTACGCGAGGAATCCGAAGACCAGGCTCGACGCGCCGATGTGGTTGGAGTTGCCGCCCCCGAGCAGCCACGTCCCAACGCCGGCGACGATCCAGATGATGCCGGTCGCCGCGAGCCCTCGGCCGATACCGGACAGCAGAACGAGGAACCCGAGGACAAGCAGCGGGACGCTGTTGGCAGCAAGGTGCGCCCAGTCGTCGTGCAGCATCGGCGCGAACAGAATCCCCCACAGCCCGTCGCTGGTGCGCGGGTTGATTCCGGCCGTCTCGACCCGACTTCCGGAGGCCACATCGATGATCTCGACGACCCATAGAAGCAGGACGAAGCCGCCGGTGTACATCGCGGCCGACTGCCACAGCGCTCGCTTGGGAGTCGGGGCAGGTAGATACGGGTTCGCGCTCATCGAAGACGACACCTTTCGTCTGTCGGATCTGTCTCTTCGAGAATACCGCTGCTCAGGATTCGAACGCGGACGGAAATATCTGGCGATACGTCGGAATCCCAGCCACGGACGTCGCGTCGAGCAGCGCACGAACGATTGCACGCTCGACGACGTTTGCCGCCACCGCAGCCAGGGCGTCGAGAACCGGCAGATCTCGTGCGAATGCCTTCGGCATCGACGTCTCGGTCACGACGGAACGTGTACCCGTCGACAGGGCGAAAATCGTGTCTCCGTCGAGCGGCGAGTGTGCGGGTCTGATCGCTCTGGCCAATCCGTCGTGGCCTGCTATGGCGAGTCGCTTGCACGAGCCCGGCGAGAGGTCGACGTCGGTGGCGACGACTCCGATCGTCGTGTTCAGCGCCGTTCCCTTCGGTTCCAAGGCATTGGCGTTCCACAGTTCGTGAACGTCGGGCTTACGCATGCCGTAGGCCTGCGGCCCCTCGGATCCGACGCCCCACGGCAACCCGGTGCGGGGATCGAAAATGGATCCGACGGGGTTGGTGACGATCAACGCGCCGACGGTAACGCCGTCGGCGGGGCCACCCTCGATCACGGTGCTCGCCGTTCCCACGCCGCCCTTGAGCACTCCTGCGCGCGCACCGACACCCGCGCCGACCGAGCCGGTCTCGAACTCTGCCGCGGCCGCTGCGGCCGCAAGGTAACCGAACTCTGCGGTGGGACGTATGCCCCACTCACCCACGGGCAGGTCGAAGATGACGGCGGCGGGGACGATCGGAACCACCTGATCCGGGCTCCCCATCGCGATCCCGTGTCCATGCTCCTCCAACCACTGCATGACACCGTCGGCTGCGGCGAGTCCGTAGGCACTCCCGCCACTGAGCAATAGTGCGTTGATCTGCTGCACCGAGTTGCTCGGATCCAGAAGGTCGGTCTCCCTGGTGCCCGGCCCACCGCCGCGGACGTCGACCGCAGCCACAGCACCACCGAGGGTTCGCACCACCGTGCACCCTGTCGCCGCACCCGAGCCCAACTCGGCATTGGAGTCGATGTCGTGGTGATGCCCCACCAACAAGCCGCTCACGTCTGTCAATGAATCGCGAGAACCGGACACGGGGCGACGCTCCTATGGAGTAAGGACCTGCACGAGGGAATCCTGCATCCAGGTGAGCCAGTGGTACACATCGAGGTGCGGAGCTCGTGGATCCCCCTCGTCGAGAACATCCGGGGTGTCCGCGTCGATACCCAGTGTCGTTCCGAGGGCCAATCGTAAATCGTTCAGGCCCGCCAGCCAGGCTTCTGCTTGCTCGGGAGTCAAGGCGATCTTGCCACCCGAGGCCGGAAGGGTGTCCAACATGACGCGGCTCGACCGAACCTTCTCGTCGATGATCTCGGGCTCGTGCAACCCTCGCAGTGCGCCGTTCAGGTTCGCGGTGTCGGCGTCGTCCGACGGTTCGTGGCGGTGAAAGTCCGGCAGCAGCCTCGCCAGCGCCGCGTCCTCAGGTGGCGTGCTGTGACCGGTGCGGAGTCCCGTCATGGCCGCAAGTTCATCGGTGGGAGCACCTGCGGCTCGGTCGCTCAGCAGTCCGACCACCGACTCGACGAGCGACCGCAGCACCGTCGCTTCACGCGCATCCATTTCCGAGCGAATCTTGACTCCGCTGAGTGAGTTCTTTCTGCTCCACGTGCGCACGGCTCGGTTTTCCTTCGTGTCGGAGACGTTCGAAACTGCTTGACGCTGGCGACTATTTGTCCTGCTGCATGGTCGCCCACAGACCGGCCGCGTGGAGTCTGCGCACGTCGTTCTCCATGGTGACGCGTTCACCGCTGGACACGACCGCCTTGCCCTCGGAGTGCACCTGCATCATCAGCTCGGTGGCCTTGGCTTTGCTGTAGCCGAACAGCTTCTGGAACACGAAGGTCACGTAGTGCATCAGGTTGACCGGGTCGTCCCAGACGATGGTCACCCAGGGAACGTCATGAGCCTCCTCGGTCGCCTCGACAGTGGATTGCTCGGGCACGGCCTGCGGGGAAGCAGCCAGGGTCGGCGACTCGGCAACTACTCCCACCATCTCGTCAGCCGTCGATGAAGCCATGTGGACAGGGTACGACGACCGGGGCAAGGTGCGCACCGTCACCCCCGCGCCTCGTAGTGTTGATCAGGTGCCTACCGACTCTGATACCGGACCGCATGTGACGGACACATTCCGGAGCGCCGCCCTGTTCACCGATCAGTACGAATTCACGATGTTGTCGGCAGCCTTGGCCGACGGCTCGGCAAACATTCCGTGCAGCTTCGAAGTGTTCGCACGCCGACTTCCGAACGGGCGACGCTACGGTGTCGTCGCCGGCACAGCGCGCCTTCTCGAAGCGCTCACTCGGTTCCGTTTCGGTCAGGACGAACTCGATACGGTGTCGGCGTTCCTGGATTCATCCACCGTGGAGTGGTTGCGGAACTATCGGTTCACCGGCGACATCGACGGTTACCGCGAGGGAGATCTCTACTTCCCCGGCTCGCCCGTGCTGTCCGTGCGAGGGACGTTCGCCGAATGCGTCGTCCTGGAAACGTTGGCTCTGTCCATCCTCAATCACGACAGCGCGATCGCCTCCGCTGCCGCACGAATGTCCAACGCGGCAGGCTCGCGTCCGATCATCGAGATGGGATCGCGACGGACCCACGAGGAGGCGGCGGTCGCGTCGTCGCGGGCCGCGTACATCGCCGGCTTCTCCGCGACGTCGAATCTGGAGGCCGTGCGTCGGCACGGCGTACCCGGCGCCGGCACCTCGGCCCACGCGTTCACCCTGCTGTACACCGGTGAGGCGGGACCGGATGAGAAAGCCGCGTTCGCCGCCCAGGTCCGTGCGCTCGGCGTGTCGACGACGCTGCTGGTCGACACCTACGACATCGCGCAGGGTGTCGCCAACGCGATCGAGGTAGCCGGTCCCGAACTCGGTGGCGTTCGCCTCGACTCCGGCGACCTCGGCGTGCTCGCCCGGCAGGTCCGGCAGCAACTCGACGATCTCGGAGCAACCGGCACCCGAATCGTCGTATCGGGAGATCTCGACGAGTACGCCATTGCTGCACTGCGTGCCGAGCCCGTCGACTCCTACGGCGTCGGCACTTCGCTGGTGACCGGATCCGGGGCTCCCACCGCAGGAATGGTCTACAAGCTCGTCACCGTGGACGGGCGTCCGGTCGCCAAGCGCAGCAGTCACAAGGAATCGCGTGGCGGTTCCAAAGCAGCGGTTCGCACCAGCCGCGCCTCCGGGACGATCGTCGAAGAAATCGTGTACCCGCTCGGCAGCAATCCCCGTGTCGACGACGGTCTTGTCGCGACCGAATTGAGCGTCCCTCTCGTGCGTGGCGGCGAGCAGGTCGACGGGGCGCCCTCGCTCGACGATTCGCGCACACTGCTGGCGGAGCGGCTCGTCTCTCTTCCGTGGGAAGGCCTGAAGCTCTCGCAGGGCGAGCCGGCGATTCCGACTCGGTTCCTCTGATCGCCGCCGCTGGGGCTCCCCCGGTGTCGGTCGAGAAATTCGTCGGCGACAAGCAGTAGTCTTCTCCGGTGCCGAAGACCGAACTGCCGACCGTGCCTGCCCTGCTGAAGGTCGCGGTCAACGCACTCGGAGGCAAGGAACGCAGCAACCAGCTGACGATGGCATCGGCCGTTGCGCATTCGATCGACACCGGAGAGCATCTCGCCGTGCAGGCAGGCACCGGCACCGGTAAGTCCCTGGCGTATCTCGTTCCCAGCATCAGGCACGCCGTCGAGTCCGGACGTACCGTCGTGGTTTCCACCGCGACTATCGCGCTGCAGCGCCAGCTCGTCGACCGGGATCTTCCCCGCCTCGCCGACGCCCTGACCGGAGCCATCGGGCGGCGTCCCAAGTTCGCAATCCTCAAGGGCCGCAACAACTACCTCTGCATGAACAAGATCCACACCGGCGCCTCGGAGGAATCACCAGACGCCGAACTGTTCGATGCCTTCGCCATCTCCCGCCTCGGCCGCGAGGTGGTGCGGCTGACCAAGTGGTCCTCCGAAACCGAGACCGGTGACCGCGACGACGTCGTTCCCGGCGTCAGCGACCAAGCCTGGCGACAAGTGAGCGTCACCGCTCGCGAATGCCTCGGTAAGTCGCGCTGCCCGGTAGGCGAGGATTGCTTCGCCGAACGTGCACGGACCGAAGCTGCACAAGTCGACGTCGTCGTCACCAACCACGCGCTCCTGGCGATCGACGCGATCACCGGCATTCAGATCCTGCCCGAGCACGACGTCGTCGTCATCGACGAAGCCCATGAATTAGTCGATCGCGTCACCGGCGTCGCCACCTCGGAGCTGTCCGCTGCCACCATCACTGCGGCTGCACGCCGATGCAGCAAGCTGATCGAGGAAGAAATCGTCGACTCACTCGACGGCGCTGCCGAGAACTGGGGAGCAGTACTGGACGACCTGCCTCCTGGGCGCTGGGCGACCCTACCCGACGATGTAGCGCCTGCGCTGGCCTCCATCAGGGACTCGGCCTGGTCTGTCCGCACCGCGATCGGACCGACTCAGCGGGGGCCGGCAACGCTCGACCCCGAGGCCGCGGCGGCCCGCAACGCCGCACTCGTCGCTGTCGACGAGGTACACGACAGCGCCGTGCGAGTCCTCACGGCCTTCGACGAACCGGATCCGGCCAAGCGCAAAGACGTCGTGTGGCACGCCGTCGACGACTTTCGCGGGTCGGTGAAGCGAACCGTGCGCATGGCTCCCCTGTCGGTCGGCGGACTGTTGCGCTCACGCCTGTTCGCAGAAGCAACCGTCGTGCTGACCTCCGCGACCTTGACGGTCGGCGGGTCGTTCGACGGTCTGGCAATCAACTGGGGTCTGCCCGCCGAGAACTCCAACCGCAGTGACACCGCGATGGCAACCGGCGTCGAGCCACCGTCGGATACTGCCTCCATTCGCTGGAATTCGCTGGACGTCGGTTCGCCGTTCGACCACGCCAAAGCGGGCATCCTCTATGTCGCCAAACATCTTCCAGCCCCCGGCCGCGACGGATTGTCTCCGCTCTACCTCGACGAGATCGAGAAGCTGGTCAGCGCTGCAGGCGGACGGACGCTCGGATTGTTCTCGTCCATGCGCGCAGCCAAGGCCGCCGCAGAAGAGATGCGTGAACGCCTCGACACGCCGGTGCTGTGCCAGGGAGACGATGCCACCGGCGCCCTCGTCGACAAGTTCGCCGCCGACGAGGCAACGTCATTGTTCGGCACGCTGTCACTGTGGCAGGGCGTCGACGTGCCCGGCCCGTCGCTGAGCTTGGTGATCCTCGACCGGATACCGTTCCCGCGACCCGACGATCCCCTGCTTGTCGCCCGGCAACAAGCAGTCCAGTCACGCGGCGGCAACGGATTTTTGTCCGTGGCCGCCAATCACGCAGCGCTTCTGCTCGCTCAGGGCGTCGGTCGACTACTCCGCAGCGTCGACGATCGCGGAGTCGTCGCCATGCTCGACTCGCGTTTGGCAACGGCACGGTACGGGGGCTACCTGCGGGCGTCACTGCCACCGTTCTGGGAAACGTCCGACCCCGAAGTCGTCCGCAAGGCGCTGACCCGCCTCGCCGGCGGTGGCGGCTGACCCCTGCGCACGACTACGCGTTGGGGGTTCTCACCAGGCCCAATTCGGCGTCCCCTACCAGTAACTCGTGGTGCGGCAGCACCCTGACGGTGTAGCCGACAGCGCCGCTGATGGGCAGGGCCGTATCGGTGACGAACACCTCACCCAACGAGTCGGTTCCTGCATGACTCATGGTGACCGTCCGTACATCGGTCAGGTTGTCGTTCTCGTCGACCCGCCCGAGGACGGCCTGAACCACCACGTCGGTCGGAGCCAACTCACCCAGCCGAACGTATGCGCGGAGAGTCAGTTTCGCTCCGATCACCGGCGTGTCCGGCAGCCCTTCGCTGTCCACCTGGACGATCTCGACCGAATGCCACGTGCCTTCGACTCGCCGTCGGTACACGGCGACGTCCTTGGCCCCGGCGTATCCGTCGGCGTTCGCGGCCCGCGCCGCTTCCGCGGCGGGCGCATAGTAACCGAGTGTGTAGTCACGAACCATCCTCGACGCCAACACTTTCGGGCCGAGGTTCTCCAGCGTGTGGCGTACCATCTCGATCCACCGCGTCGGAACTCCGTCGGTGCGGTCGTAGAACTTCGGCAGCACCGACTGCTCCAACAACTCGTACAATGCCGCTGCTTCGAGATCGTCCCGACGACTCTCGTCGGTCACCCCGTCCGCGGTCGGTATGGCCCAGCCGTTCTCACCGTCGTACATCTCGTCCCACCATCCGTCACGAATGGACAGGTTGAGGCCTCCGTTGAGTGCCGACTTCATACCGGACGTTCCGCACGCTTCGAGGGGACGCAGCGGATTGTTCAGCCACACATCGCAACCCCAGTACAGGTACCGTGCCATCGACATGTCGTAGTCGGGGAGAAAGACGATGCGGTGTCGGACATCCGCCTCGTCGGCGAACCGCACGATCTGTTGAATGAGTGCCTTGCCGCCGTCGTCGGCCGGGTGCGACTTCCCCGCAACGACCAACTGGACAGGACGTTCCGGGTCGAGCAACAGCCGCTTCAGCCGCTCAGGCTCGCGCAGCATGAGCGTCAGACGCTTGTAGGTCGGCACGCGCCGAGCGAACCCGACCGTCAACACGTCGGGATCGAAAACTCCAGCAGTCCAGCCGAGCTCGGCTTCGGAGAATCCACGTTCGAGGCTCGAACGCCGAACACGACGCCGAACTTCGCCGACGAGCTGCCCCCGCAGTTCATTTCTGGTGGCCCACAACGTCGCCGCCGGAACCGTGTGCAACTGCTCCCAACCTCGCGCCTCTTCCAGAGCCTGCGCGCCGACCACCTCGTGCGCCAGGTCCATCCACTCCCGAGCTGCCCACGTCGGCGCGTGCACACCGTTGGTCACCGAACCGATCGGTACTTCCGTTGCGTCGAATCCGCGCCAGAGATCGCTGAACATCTCGCGGCTGACGATGCCGTGAAGCTTCGAGACACCGTTTGCACGCTGTCCGAGACGCAGCCCCATGTGCGCCATGTTGAACACTGACCGATCGCCCTCCGCGCCGAGAGCGAGGACTCGTTCCATCGGAAGCCCCGGCAGCAGAGCTGAATCGGAAGATCCGTCGGCGCTACCGAAATAGTGCCGCACGAGGTCGGCAGGGAATCGATCGATGCCGGCCGGAACCGGAGTGTGCGTCGTGAAGACCGTTCCGGACCGCACCGAGGCGAGTGCCGCGTCGAAATCGAGGCCCTGCGTCGTCACCAGTTCGCGAATTCGCTCGGCGCCGAGGAACCCCGCGTGTCCCTCGTTCATGTGGAACACTTCCGGGTCCGGAAGACCGTGCTCATGGGTGTACGCGCGGATTGCCCGGACACCGCCGATGCCGGCCAGAATTTCCTGCTTGATGCGATGGTCCTGATCGCCGCCGTACAGACGATCGGTCACGCCGCGCAACTCGGCGTCGTTGTCGGAAATGTCGGAATCGAGCAGCAGCAACGGTACTCGACCGACTTGCGCAATCCACACGCGCGCGCGAAGCACTCGCGATCCCGGCATCGACACGTGGATGAGTACCGGCGCCCCACCGGAATCGGTCAGCAGTCGAAGCGGCAACCCTTGCGGATCGAGCGACGGGTACCGCTCGGCCTGCCAACCCTCTGCGGTGAGCGATTGCCGAAAGTAGCCGGATCGATAGAGCAGCCCGACGCCGATCAGTGGCAACCCGAGGTCGGACGCCGCCTTGAGGTGATCGCCGGCGAGAATTCCAAGCCCACCCGAGTAGTTGGGCAGTACCTCACTGACGCCGAACTCCATCGAGAAATAGCCGATACCCGCTGGTAGCGAACGCCCGGCTTTCCGCTGAACCTGGTACCACAGCGGACGCGTCAGGTAGTCGCGAAGATCGGCGGCGAGGGCGTCGAGACGTTCGACGAAACCGCTGTCCGCGGCCAGGTACTCCAACCGCCCTGGGGCAACTGCTCCGAGCAGACCGATCGGATCCCACTCGGTCTCTCCCCACAGCAACGGGTCGATTTCCTCGAACAACTGTTGCGTGGGCGAGTGCCACGACCAGCGGAGGTTTGTCGACAGCTCCGCGAGGGCATTCAGCCGCTCGGGCAGGTGGGCTCGGACAGTGAACCGACGCAAAGCTTTCACGGGCCGAACCCTACCCACCCACAGCCCAACGTGCGTCGACTTGCCAATCTCGTCCGACAACGACGCAGCCTCTGTGACTGCACTACGGTTGTAATAGAGCACGCCGACCATCAGTGACCGACCGGCCGCAGTTGCTGCGACCGATCACCGAAGCGAAGAACGGAGCGTGAAGTGACAGGTCGACTCGGTATCGACAATGTCCTTCCAGACACGGCCACCGGAAAGTTCCCCGCGAAAGCAGTGGTGGGCGAAGCATTTCCGGTATCGGCAGACGTATGGCGCGAGGGCCACGACGCTGTAGCCGCGACTCTGGCGGTTCGCGGCCCCGGATTGCACTCGCCTCTGCGCATCACTATGACGCCAGGTGTCGAACCAGACACGTTCGACGCGATTTTCACGCCCACTGCCCCGGGTTACTGGATCTGCCGGATCGAGGCCTGGAGCGACCCGGTGGCGACGTGGCGGCACGCTGTCGAGGCCAAGCTCGGCGTCGGACAGAGCGCCGCCGAGTTGGCCAACGATCTCGAGATCGGTGCACAGGTGTTCGAGCGCGCGGCAGACGGCGTGCCCGACGAACACAAGGGACTGTTGAAGGACGTCGTCGTCGCACTCCGCGACACCAGTCGTCAACTACCCGCTCGGGTGTCGCCGGCGTTCGCACCCGCCGTCGCCGAGCTGCTGCACGAGTATCCGCTGCGTGAACTGATCACCCGCTCGAACGGCATCAACATCTGGGTGGATCGTTCGCGTGCACTGAACGGTGCTTGGTACGAATTCTTCCCCAGGTCGACAGGGGGATGGAACGAGGACGGCACGCCGCGTCACGGCACCTTCGCAACGTCCATCGAGCAACTCCCCCGAGTCGCACGCATGGGCTTCGACATCGTGTATCTTCCGCCGATCCACCCGATCGGCACGATCAACCGAAAAGGACCGAACAACACCCTCACTCCTGGCCCGGAAGACGTGGGGTCCCCGTGGGCAATCGGTTCGAAGGAAGGCGGCCACGACGCCATTCATCCCCGATTGGGAACCGAGGCGGATTTCGTTGCGTTCGTCGACGCCGCGAACGCTCTCGATCTCGAAGTGGCCATCGACCTTGCGCTGCAGGCCGCTCCCGATCATCCATGGGCGAGCGAACACCCGGAGTGGTTCACAGTTCTCCCGGACGGCACCATCGCGTACGCCGAGAATCCGCCGAAGAAGTATCAGGACATCTATCCGGTCAACTTCGACAACGACCGCCGGGGTATCTACGATGAAGTGCTGCGCATCGTGCGGTACTGGGTGTCGTTGGGCGTCAAGATCTTCCGGGTGGACAACCCACACACCAAGCCACCGGACTTCTGGCAGTGGCTGATCGCGGAGGTCAAGAAGACCAACCCCGAGGTTCTGTTCCTGGCCGAAGCGTTCACCCGCCCGGCCCGCATGTACGGCCTCGCGATGCGCGGATTCACCCAGTCCTACACGTACTTCACCTGGCGGGTCGCGAAGGAGGAACTGACCGAGTTCGCCGAGGAGCACGCACGTCGAGCGGACGACGCACGGCCCAACCTGTTCGTGAACACTCCGGACATCCTGCACGAGAGCTTGCAGCACGGCGGACCGGGAATGTTCGCATTGCGTGCAGCCCTCGCTGCAACGATGTCACCCACGTGGGGCGTCTACTCGGGCTACGAACTCTACGAGCACCAAGCTGTTCGTCCCGGCAGCGAGGAATACCTGGACTCGGAGAAGTACCAGCTTCGACCACGCGATTTCGAGGGCGCGTTGGCACGCGGAGAATCGCTCGAACCCTGGTTGGCAACGCTGAACTCGGTGCGACGCGCTCATCCCGCGCTCCAACAGTTGCGAAATATTCACTTCCATCACGTGGACAACGACGCGTTGATCGCGTACTCGAAGTTCGATCCGAACACTGGGGACTCCGTTCTGGTGGTGGTCAACCTCGATCCGTTCGGCCCGGAAGAAGGGACGATCTGGCTGGACATGCCTCAGATCGGACTGGACTGGCACGACAGCCTGACTGTCACCGATGAAGTCTCTGGCCAGCAATTCCATTGGGGGCAAGCCAATTTCGTCAAGCTGGAGCCTTGGAAGGCCGTGGCGCACATTCTGTCGCTACCGCCCATCCCCTACCCCGCTCGACTCGAACTGGCATACCGCGGCAACCGGAAGTAAGTGGGAATCAACGTGAGCGAGAATACGATCACACCGAGCAGCAACGACCTCGATCTGCTGGCTCGAGGCAAGCACTACAACCCACACTCGATCCTGGGCGCACACTCCGTCGAGGGCGGGACCGCGATTCGAGCACTCGAGCCCAACGCGGAATCGGTCGTTGCCCGAGTCGGCGGCGTCGACTACCCGCTGACGCACGTGGCACACGGGGTGTTCTCGGCTCTCGTGCCGATCGACGACCTCATGGACTACCGACTGATCGTCACCTGGCCAGGCGGCAACACCACAACCTCCGCCGACGGATACCGCTTCCTCCCGACGCTGGGTGAGCTCGACCTCCACCTCTTCGGCGAGGGACGCCACGAACGGCTGTGGGACATCCTCGGTGCCCACGAGCAGAACTACACCACGCCCGACGGCGACGTGAGCGGAGTGTCGTTCGCGGTGTGGGCCCCCGCGGCGTCCGGAGTGACCGTCATCGGCGAGTTCGACGGTTGGACCGGACAGAGCTTTCCGATGCGCGCGCTCGGGTCCACCGGCGTGTGGGAGCTTTTCATCCCCGATATCGGTCCCGGCACGATCTACAAGTACCGCGTCCACGGTTCCGACGGAGTAGCACGAGACAAAGCTGATCCGATGGCATTCGCCACCGAGATTCCTCCCGCCACAGCGTCGGTCGTCTCCAGCACGGAGTTCGAGTGGACCGACGACAACTGGATGGAAGCGCGCGGCGACGTCGAACCGACTGCGGCACCGATGAGCATCTACGAGGTTCATCTGGCGTCATGGCGTCCGGGCCTCGACTACCGCGAGGTGGCCAGGCAGCTCGCCGAATACGTGCTCGAGACCGGCTTCACCCACGTCGAACTGATGCCCGTCGCCGAACATCCGTTCGGAGGCTCGTGGGGGTACCAGGTCACCTCGTACTACGCCCCGACCTCCAGATTCGGCAGCCCCGACGACTTCCGCTTCTTCGTCGACCACCTCCACCAGGCCGGCATCGGCGTCATCGTCGACTGGGTCCCCGCGCACTTCCCCAAGGACGAATGGGCGCTGGCCCAGTTCGACGGCGGTCCACTGTACGAGCACGGCGACCCCAAGCGGGGTGAGCAACTCGACTGGGGCACATTGGTTTTCGACTTCGGTCGCCGCGAGGTACGAAACTTCCTCGTTGCCAATGCACTCTTCTGGCTCGACGAGTTCCATATCGACGGGCTCCGCGTCGACGCCGTCGCATCCATGCTCTATCTCGACTACTCACGTCCTGAGGGCGGTTGGACGCCGAACATCTACGGTGGCCGTGAGAATCTCGAAGCGGTGTCGTTCCTGCAGGAGATGAACGCGACGGTTCACAAGAAGTTCCGTGGTGTAGTGACCGTTGCCGAGGAGTCGACGGCATGGCCCGGCGTCACTCGTCCGACCAGTGTCGGTGGGCTCGGCTTCAACATGAAGTGGAACATGGGGTGGATGCACGACACCCTCGGGTTCCTCGGTCGCGATCCGATTCACCGCACCTTCCACCACCACGAGATCACGTTCTCCCTCGTCTACGCGTGGAGTGAGAACTACCTGCTGCCGATCAGCCACGACGAGGTCGTGCACGGCAAGGGAACACTGTGGACTCGGATGCCGGGCGACGATCATCAGAAAGCCGCCGGGATGCGAGGAATGCTCGCGTACATGTGGGCCCACCCTGGCAAGCAGTTGCTGTTCATGGGTCAGGAATTCGGCCAGACGCGCGAGTGGTCCGAGGAGCGCGGGTTGGACTGGTTCCAACTCGACGACAACAACGACAGTGGGCTGCATCGCGGCGTGTTGAACCTCGTCACCGATCTCAATGCTGTCTACCGCGAGCACTCGGCTCTCTGGACACTGGACACTTCTCCCAGCGGCTACTCGTGGATCGATGCCAACGACACCGAGAACAACGTCCTGAGTTTTCTCCGGTACGGGTCCGACGGTTCGGTGGTCGCCTGCGTCTTCAACTTCTCAGGAGTCGTGCGGGGGGACTATCGTGTCGGACTACCGGAACCTGGACGGTGGCACGAGATCCTCAACACGGATGCAACCTCGTACGGCGGCAGCGGAGTCGGCAATCTCGGAGAAGTGACGGCAACTTCGCACTCATGGCACGGCCGACCGGCGTCTGCGCAGGTCGCGCTGCCCGCCAACGGAGCGATCTGGATCAAACTGGAGCGATAGATGAGTGGCGGTCCTACCCGACGCAGCAGTCGTACGCGGCACGTACTGTGGGTGACCGCCCTCATCGCCACCTCTGCGTTGCTCAGCTCGTGCGCTCAGACCATCGACGGACGCGCAGTCTCGATCTACGACAACCCGTTCACCGTGGCGGGTCTGCCGGTCACGGACGGGCCGAGTGGGCCTCGTCCAGGAGTCAAGAACTCCTCACTCAACGTGCGCAACGCCGAGGGCACCGACTCCGACATCATTGCGACCAACGCAATCGACGACGTTCAGCAGTACTGGTCGCAGACCTACCCTGAGTTGTTCGGTAGCCCGTTCACACCCGTGTCGGAGCTCATTTCGTGGGATGCCAGCGAGGACGAAGACGAGGGCATCCGATTCTGCGGCTTCCGCACCGGCGGCGTTCCGAACGCGGCGTACTGCACGAAAGACGACACCATCGGCTGGGATCGGACGATCCTGCTGCCCGCATTGATCGACGCGTTCGGACCGATGGCAGTCGTCATGGTCATCGCACACGAGTACGGCCATTCGGTGCAGCACCAGTCGGGACTCGTCGGCGACGACACTCCGACCATCGTGGCCGAGCAACAGGCCGATTGCTTCGCAGGTGCTTTCATCCGGCACGTCGCGGAGGACAAGTCGCCACACTTCACCATCAACACCTCCAACGGCCTCAACGACGTTCTGGCCGCGACGGTCTCCGTTCGAGATGTCGACCCCAACGATCCAGAGTCCGTGCACGGCTCGGCATTCGAACGGGTCACCGCCGTTCAGATCGGGTTCACCGACGGAGCCTCGGCATGTGTGAGCATCGACGAGGACGAGATCGAGTCTCGCCGGGCCGATCTGCCGCAGAAATTCAGCGACGCCGACGACGACGGTGAACTGCCGATCACCACCGAATCACTCGAGGCTTTCGTTCGATCGTTCGAAAGCCTTCTGAAGCTCGACAACCCGCCGACCGTGTCGTACACCGGTAGCGACACCGACTGCCCCGAGGGCACCGCAACCGAGCCGGTCTCGTACTGCAGCACGACCAACACTCTCGGTGTCGACGTCGACGCACTCGCAGAACTCGGCACAGCCGAACGACCTCGACGCGGAGATGTAATCCCGCTCAACGTTTCCGGCGACTACAGCGCGTACGTACTGTTCGCGTCCCGCTACACCCTCGCGGTGCAGAACGCAGCCGGGCAGCCGCTGGACAATCCACAGACCGCACTCCGGTCGGCGTGCCTGGCCGGTGTGATCACCGCCGGCCTGAGCTCCGAGAACCCGGAGGCCACCGACCTCGAAGTGTGGCTCTCTCCCGGCGATCTCGACGAAGCAGTGTCAGGACTGCTCAGCGACGGCCTCACCGCGAGCGACATCAACGGTGTGACGCTACCCAGCGGGTTCTCGCGTGTCGACGCGTTCCGCTCGGGTGTGCTGGGCGGACAGGACACCTGCAACGCCCGCTACCGCTAGCTCAGTACAGCGCGGACGCCAACTTCCGACGAGCCGCGACCACGATGGGGTCCGCCGGATCGAACAATTCGAACAGCTCGAGCAGACGCGTTCGCAGCTGAGTCCGCTCGTCTCCGGCCGTGCGCTTGACGCCTGCAATGAGTCGAGCGAAGGCTGCTTCTGGGTTCTGTTGCGACAGTTCGACATCGGCGGCTTCGATTTGAGCTGCGACATCTGCCGGTGCTGCATCTGCCTTCGCCACAGCGTCGGCATCCACATTCTGTACACGCGCCAGGAACTTGATCTGCCTCAGCGCGGCCACCGCGTCCGTGTTGGCCGGTTCCGCGTCGATGATCGCCTGATACGCGGCGATTGCCGAGTCGAAGTCGCCCGCGTCGAGCGCTTCCTCAGCGGCGATCAGTCGTGGATCTTCTTGCTCGGGTTCGCTTTCGACCGGTTCTGCTCCGGGAGGTCCAGTGAGCTTTCCTGCAGTCGCCTGCTCGATCGCCTCGATCCACTTACGAAGCTGGTCATCGGACTGCGACCCCTGGAAGTCAGCGAGCGGCTGGCCACCGGCGACAGCAATGACCGTCGGGATGGCTTGGACGCCGAACGCCTGGGCGATCTGCGGGTTGCTGTCGACATCGATGCGGGCGTGAATCCACGTTCCGCCTGCCTCGACTGCGAGCTGCCCGAGCTGGCGAGTGAGCGCGACCGATTGAGGAGAGCGAGCCGACCCGAGATCGACGATGACGGGCACCTGCGACGAACGTCGAAGAACTTCCTCTTCGAATGTGGCAGTTGTCACATCGACGATCGGGGGTAATCCCCCACGACCGTCACCGGCTTCCGCAGCCGGCGGGGGTGCCGGCCGATCTTTCAACGCCGAGAGGTCGAAGGCACCCGCAATGGATGCGGGAACGGCAGCAGGCGGACGGGTTGACGAGCGAGGTCCGGGTCGAGTCACGCTCTACAGTTTGTCACTAACTCGGTTCCCTCACTACTGCCGAGGTCAGCTCCCGCCGGACCTGGCCGTTCCGCAGGCTCCACTCCTGACCGACCCCGGTCATTCCGCAGGCTCCACTCCTGACCAACCCCGGTCATTCCGCAGGCTCCACTCCTGACCGACCCCGGTCATTCCGCAGGCTCCACTCCTAGGCGACGGGCTTGGCGAGTTCCGGCTCGGACGCACTGAGTTCCGCGAGCTTGCCGGTACGTGCGGCCCACACCTCGAACACGATCGTTCCGAACGGCGGCACACTCGCAATACCGGCGAGAAGAGTCGTGACGATGCTCCACCGGAGCTTCACAGCCGTCACGACGGTGATGACGAGATAGATGACGAACACCGCTCCGTGGATCGGTCCGAAGATTTTGACACCGATTTCGTTGCCGTCCGCAGGGATGTACTTGAACGCCATCCCGATGAGCAGTCCGAGCCAGGTAAGGGCCTCGAGGACTGCGATGAAGCGGAAACGCTTCGCGGTGGTGCTCAGGTCGAAGAAGTTCAGCATGACGACTATTGTGCCTGACCGACTACGACACGACGTAGTGGCTCTGATCTCACTCCACCGGCTCGATCAGAACCACTACCCCGTATGTACGAAGCCTCGCTACTTCTTGGGGACTCGCAGGATCAGTGCATCACCCTGACCACCGCCACCACAC
>NZ_JBMDIX010000022.1:0-97175 GCF_057808915.1 Rhodococcus sp. FG69
CGTGCAACCAGGCTCCGCCATCACCCAGGGCACCGTCCTCGCCGAACTGAAGTAGCGGGAACCGTCAGGTCAGGCCACATCTCCGATGCAGTATCCGTCGTCCCCGATGGTGAGGGTGAACACTTGGTTCTGCTCGAATCCGGAGACGTTGGTGACGTCGGCGTAGACGGTCTTGTACACCCCGTTCGTCGACGCGACGTAGACGCTGGCCGGGTTGTACGACGCCGACCCGGTGAGCCGGCCAGGATTGTTCGCCAGCGGCGGAACCGTCGGGACACCTGTTCCCTGCGGGTCCCAGATGGCGCGCTGGGAGCACACGAGCGGGTAGTCGCCCTCCAGGTCGTCCGCGCTGACCGGTGCGCCGGTGAATCGGCGTAGGTAGCGCTCCACGGCATAGGTGGCGTCGACGTCCGAGTACACCGGCTGGGTACCCGTCGGATAGACCTGCGGGCAGGCGTAGCCGGAGGCGATCTCGCTGCGCTTGACCGTGACGGTCGACACCGGTCCGGTCCAGGTGACTGCGTACTGCCCGTCGAGGCCTGGCCGGGCGGCTGCGTCGAGGATGGCGGGTACGTCTGCGTATCGCACCGGAAGCTCGCTCGGCGGCACCGTCCAACACCGGGGCGTCACCGCGGTGACGCCCCCCGCGGTGAGATCGGTGAGGAACGCCCGAAGCGCCGTCGCCGCCTGCGGGTTACCTGGCACGTCGCCGACGGTGGGTCCTGGAGTGGTGGTGGCCGGCGGCTCTGTGGTCGTCGTCGTAGTAGTCGTCGGTGTGGACGGTGAATCGGTGGGGATTCCCTGCTGGCCGTCTCCCCCGCACGCGGTGAGCGTCAGAACTGCCCCCAGCAGTCCCACACCCGTGAAAGCGATACTGCGACGCGAACTCATGTAGTTACGGACCTTCCCCACTTGGTCATCTCCCCGATACGCCTTTTGCGACTACGCTAGCCGACTGTGGAACCCGTCTATCGATCTGTCATCGGCATCGCCCGTGTGGTATTCGCCTTCGAGGGCCTGAAATTCCAGGTCGAGGGCGAGGAGAACATCCCCGCAAGTGGGGGAGCGGTCATCGCCGTCAACCACACCGGTTACCTCGACTTCACCTACGCCGGATTGCCCCCGCGAAGGGTCAAGCGGTACATCCGATTCATGGCAAAGAAGGAGGTCTTCGACAACAAGATCTCCGGCCCCATCATGCGGTCGTTGAAGCACATTCCCGTCGATCGCGGCGCGGGCGCAGAGTCCTACAAGGCAGCTGTGTCGGTTCTGCGCAAAGGCGAGCTCGTCGGTGTGTACCCCGAGGCCACCATCAGTCGAAGCTTCGAGATCAAGGAATTCAAGTCCGGTGCGGCGCGCATGGCCATCGAGGCGGGCGTTCCCATCATCCCGACGGTCATCTGGGGTGCGCAGCGGGTGTGGACGAAGGGATTCCCGAAGCGGCTCGGACGAACCAAGACTCCGATCTCGATCGCCGTCGGTGCGCCCATCGATCCGGTAGGCCCGCCGGATGTGCTCACCGAGAAGCTGCACGCGACCATGAAAGAGATGCTGCTGAGATTGCAGGAAGGGTACGAGCACGAGCCCGGTGCCTACTGGGTGCCCGCCCGGCTCGGTGGAAGCGCGCCGACGCTGGCTGAAGCCGACAAGCTCGACGCGGTTGACGTCGCTGCCCGAGCCGCCGCGCGTGAGGCCAAGAAGGCGGAATAGGGGTACCCCGACGCGCCGAGTTTGTGGCGCACCCCAAGTGACCGAATGTCTGATTCGGTCACTTCGCGAGCTGGACGCGCAGGTTGCAGCCCACGCACGCGTTGCAACTTGCGCGCTCGCTGGAACGAGCGCGTCCCCGATCGGCGGCCGCCCAACCCGCATCGGTGCTGGTACAAAAACCGCACGAAACGTGGTGTTCGAGCACACCAGGCTAAAAGTCGCATTGCCGATGCGCATTAAACTACCGTCGGTTCCATGCAACTGACTCGCTTCAGCGATCTGGCCCTTCGGGCGATGATGTTGCTGGCCGCAGCCGGGCCCGACAGGCGATTGACGACCGGTTCCATCGCCACGCAGGTCAACGCATCGGAACATCATGTCGCCAAGGCAATAACTCGGTTGGTCGGACTCGACTGCGTTCGTGCGGTTCGCGGTCGCCGCGGTGGACTCTTTCTCACCGACACCGGACGGTCGATACAGGTGGGGCAGCTGATCCGCCGGCTCGAAGGTGACCGCGAGGTAGTCGACTGCACCGGCGGACAACCGTGCCCCCTCCTCGCTGCGTGCAGGCTGCGCCGTGCGCTGGCCGATGCCCACGCAGCGTTCTACTCCGAACTCGATCGGTACACGATCGACGACCTGGCCGCATCGCCGTTCCTACAGCTGACGATCGCGACCGCTCCGCAGCCCTGACGGGCTCCACCAGCTCCAACGAAGGGAACAGCCATGTCCATTTACTATCCAGCAGACCTCGACACCGATCTCGAACCCGAGCACGCCGACATGATTCGGGCGACTCTGCCGCTGGTCGGCGCGAACATCGACACCATCGCGAGCGTCTTCTATGCCCGCATGTTTCAAGCCCGCCCCGAGTTGCTGCGCAATCTCTTCAACCGCGGCAATCAGGCGCAAGGCGCGCAGCAGCGAGCGCTGGCGGCGTCGATCGCAACGTTTGCCTCCCATCTGGTCGATCCCGATCTGCCTCATCCCGCCCAAATGCTGACGAGGATCGGGCACCGCCACGTGTCGTTGGGCATCACCCCGGATCAGTACTCGATCGTGCACGATCACCTCTTCGCCGCCATCGTCGAAGTACTCGGCGCCGAGACCGTAACTGCGGAGGTCGCTTCGGCATGGGACCGCGTCTACTGGATGATGGCCGACACTCTCATCGATCTGGAACGTCGGCTCTACGAGGATGCCGGGGTCGACGCTGGGCAGGTCTTTCACCGGGCCACGGTGTCGCGGCGGGTGGAGGACCCGTCGGGCGCGGTCGTGATCGGCGTGATCGCAGACTGGCACCTCAGCGATCAGGATCAGCCGGGTCGATACGTGTCCGTCGGAACAACCCTGCCGGACGGTGCCAGGCAGATTCGTCAATACAGCCTCGTCACGGTGGTTGCGGACAACGAACTGACTTTCGCGGTCAAACCCGTTGCGGCTACCGGGGGTTGCCCTGCCGGTGAGGTCTCGACGTGGATCGCAGACAACGTGCGCCCCGGCGACGTGCTCGATGTCAGCATCCCGTTCGGCGACCTGCCGACCGCCGAAATCGGCTCGGAACCAGTGGTGTTGATCTCGGCTGGCATCGGGATCACCCCGATGATCGGCATTCTGGAGCACCTGCTCCATGCGGGATCGGGCTGCGAGGTGATCGTTCTGCACGCGGATGGCTCGCCGAGTACCCATCCACTGAAGAAGCGTCAACGGCAGCTGGTCGACGCTGTACCGAACGCAACTCTCGAGCTGTGGTACGAACAATCGGATCAGGACGCGACGGCACATCTGGGCCGGATGGACCTATCCGACGTTGCATTGCCTGCGGACGCACAGATCTACCTGTGCGGGAGCGGCGGATTCGTCCAGGCGGTCCGTGCGCACCTCACCGAGCGAGCGATCGACCCGGCTCGAATCCACTGCGAGCTCTTCGCTCCCGACGAGTGGTCGCTGGGCTGAGTTTGTTGGTTTGTTGTCTGCTGGGCCTCAGGGTGACCGAATGTCTGATTCGGTCACTTGGCGAGCTGAGCGCGCACCTTCCAGCCCACGCGCGCGTTGCAACCTGCGCGTTCGCTGGAACCTGCGCGCCGGGTCGATCGCACCCCGGCCACCCCGGCCACCCGGTCGCAAACGGCAATGAGCGGCTACGACGTCGACGCGTGCCACACCAGCGCCGCCGCGAGGGCACCGATGCCGTTGAGCGACCAGTGCAGTGCAATGGGCGCGATGAGGGAGCCGCTGCGGTTGCGGAGCCAGGTGAAGACGAGGCCTGCTGCAGCCGTCGCCAGCACTGCAGCCACGATGCCGACGATCTGACCGAACAGGCCACCGCCGAGGAAGTTGCTCAATCCGACGTTGCCTGCGGTCAGGCCCAGGGAACTCGCGATGTGCCACAGCCCGAACAGCAGCGAACCGGCTGCGAACACTCCGCGCGCGCCGTAGATGCGGCCCAAGGTGCCGTGCAGTACACCGCGGAACGCGAGTTCCTCGGGTATGACGGTCTGCAGCGGAATGACGATCATCGACGCAACCAGGGCGGCCGAGACCGTTGCATACCTGTCGGCCATGAAGAACGGCCTCGTGATCGGCAGAAGCGCGCCGATCGCAACGACGGTGACGACCAGGCCGACGGCGGCGAGCGCGTAGATCGAACCGGTCTTCCACTGTTTCGGTGACAGGCCGAGTTCGGCCCAGCCGAGCCCCCGACGTCGGGTGAGGGCAACAAGAACTATCGCGGCGATCGGTACCGTCGCGATGCTGGCCCATACCGTCGTGAAATGCGCGATGAGATTGGTGGCTACCAGCACGAGTATGACGACGGCAACGTCGAGATAGGCGTGAAAGCCGCGTAGACGACCCGTCGCAGCGGCGTCCTGTCTCATGAGCATCCCACCTAGTGTACGGAGGAAACCTGAGAGATCAGCTGAACTGCGATCCGGCGAGCGCGTGTAGATCGGAAGGCCGGAACAGTCGTTCGGCGCATTCGTCCAGGTGGTGCTGGTCCTGGACGAACTCGTTGCGAAGCACGGACACGATCTTCGAGACGATCTGGTTCATGGGCTTTCTCCTCACTCGTCGTTACCCCTGTAGGAGTGTCAGGGCAGGCGAGCAGTAACAACTTTTCAGCGAGGAGGTTCCGGACTCCGAGTGGTGGTGCGCGTCGTCGTGGTGGTTGTGGTCTCGTCAGCGGTCGTCGTCGTGGTCGTCGTAAGGGTGGTGGTGACCTGAGTAGTGCTGGTGGGTTGCGTTGCTGTCACGGTGGTCGTTATCTGCTGAGCGGGGGTGGTGACGACCGGCACAGGTTGTACCGGCACCGGGCGAGCGCTGGTGACGGGTAGGGGTGGTGCTACGGGAGCGAGAGACGCGCTCGGTGGTTCGTCGGCGGAGGAAATGGGCGCGGGTTGAGCCGGGAGGACCGGAATTGACGGGGGCGTGTCGACGACGTCGAACTGCGCTGGAATCGGTGGGGTGCTCGTTGCGGGTTCGATCGCGAGAATTCCGACCCCGGCGCCGACGGCGAGCAAGGCTGCACCGGCCCCGGCGAACCACACCCCGCGCTGCGAGCGTCGAGCTTGCGTCGGGAAGCCTTCTCGATCGAGTGGATCGATTCGGGTGGCAAGGGCGACGAGTTCGACGTCGGCCTGCGCAGCTCCCATGATTCGATCGCGTAGCCAGAACGGGGTGATCGCCAACGGGAAAAGACCGAGTAGGACCGCGGCCCGGAACTTTCGATCCTTGATGCCGCTGCAGATCGCACACTTGTCCATGTGCCGGCCGATTCGCTTGCGCCACAGCGGAGTGAACTCTCCGTCCCACGATGCGAGCAGCTCGTCGAGACCGTCGCACGCGTTGCCGCGTTCCTGCGCCACCAGCAGCACCGACAGCGACCGCTCGAGTTGGGTGCGCGCACGGGAGGTCAGCGTGCTCGCCTGGTTCATGCCGATGCCGAGGACCGCCGCGACCTGAGCGTTGTCCAGGTCGTGCCGGATGCTCAGCTCCAGCACCTCGCGATCCTTCGGGCTCAGCCCCGCCGCAGCGGCCGCAACCAACGCACGGATGTCGTGTTCCTCGGCGGCAGACTCGGTCTCGTGCGGCGCCTCGAGGTCGAAGCTGTCATCGAGCGGCACACTTCTCTTGCTCAGGCGCAGATGACGTAGGCACTCGGACCGGACGATGGCGTACAACCACGGCCTGAAACGGTCAGGGTCGCGCAGCTGCGTGATGCGCTGCGAAGCAATCAGCAGAGCGTCGTGTACGACGTCCGCAGCGGCATCGGTGTCCCGCAGCATGCCGCAGGCGTAGGTATACAGGTGTTGGGCGTACCGGTCGTAGGCCTCGCCGAGCGCGGAGAGATCTCCTGCGACAAGGGCAGCGACGATCGGCGCATCACCGAACTCCGAGCTGCGCGCGTGCGCACCGTCCATCGCCATCACCTCCAGAACCCGGCTGCTCATTCTAAACGGCCAGTCGGAAAATAGTTGTTACAGATTCCGCACCCGTTTACTCCTACCTTCGAACGCGGCAACCGGCCGCAGGAATAGAAGGACCGACAATGAACATCAACCGTATTCATGCCTGCAGCGGATTCGCCGGAATCGCCGTTGTACTGATTGCCGGCTGCACGTCCACGTCGACGCAGGACTCGGTGGACGCCGCGGCATCATCCGTCGCCTCGGCCGCCAACGTGGCTGCCTCGTCGGCGAACCAGGCTGCCGAGCAGGCGCGCACAGCGATCGAGGAGGCTACCGAATCCGCGGCGCAACTCCAACCCGACCTGGGCGGGAACCTGGGAATCGACGTCGAGGTCGGAGACTGCATTCTCGCGTCGGGAACCTTGGACGACGCGGCCGCACTGCCTGCACCATGCGGCACGCCGGCGTCGAACTACCGAGTGATCGGCAAGGCCCCCACCAACGCCGAATGCGTGTCCGACGCCGACACCTACTACTACGAGGAACTCGTGATCGGCGGCGAACAAGGCGCGCTGTGCCTCGACGTCGATTGGGTGATCGGCGACTGCATGGACGTCAGCGGGGAAATGGCACAACGAGTTCCGTGTGAGGGCGGCACCGCCGCACGCGAGCGGGCGACGGAAATCGTCCTCGATGCGGTGGACGCGGATTCCTGCCCCGATGGCGGCTACGCGCACCCGGAGCGGAAGTTCACCGTGTGCACCGAGACGCTGACCAGCTGAGTTAGCCCACGCGGAGCGCCCAACGTCCCTGGCGCGGAGCGCCCGACGCTACTGAAGCCCGTGACTACCGCGGCACGGTCGCCCGACGCAGCCCGCGCAAGGCAGGTACGACGGCGACAGCGAAGATGACCGACGACCAGGCCGCGGCCTTCAGCAGCGGTGCGCCGGCGGGCTCACCGAGCGCGAGAGCTGTCATCGCCTCGATAGCGCAACTCATCGGCTGGTTCTCCACCAACGGTTGCAACCACGTCGGATAGGCCGCGAGCGGGACGAATCCGGGGTTGAAGAACATCGCCAGCGAGCACAGAAGCGAGACCGATTCGACCAGCAAGGTTTTGCCCAGCGTGAACGACGCGGCAATGACGGCGGTGGCGAACGCGATACCGAACATCAGGGGCACCGCGACGAAGGCGAGCACGGAGTACACGGAGCCGGAGAACAGGGAGCCGGAGAACCGGAAGCCCAGCAGCAGACCGAGGCCGGTGATGAGCGTCGTCGTGGCAAGAATTCGCGCTCCCTCCGACGTCACCCGTGCGGCGAGACCCGAGGCGCGGTGGATCGGCAGCACCCAGAATCTCGCGAGAATTCCTGCATCCCATTCCCGGCCGAGCGTCACCGCCCCGGCGACCGCACCGAGCATGGCGCTCAGCAGTGCGGTCATGGGCACCGTGCCGTACAGCGAATCGTGGCCCGCGAACGCGGAAACCTGGCGGCCTAGAACAATATCGAGGATCACCAGCATCGACGCCGGATAGACAATCGACTGCACGAGAGACATCGGATTGCGAAATAAATGCAGCAGCATCCTCTGGTTCTGGATCAGGGTTTGCGGGACGAACACCGCCGCAGAGTTTTCCGTCGTGGTCATGAGCGTCTCGCATTCAGCAGCAGGGACAGGGGAGTGCAGATCACGAGCAGGGCCAGCAGCCACAGCAGCGCCGGCGTCAGGCTCGCGCCGGTGGCGGTGCCGTCGGCCAGATCACGCAGCGCAGTCGTGAACTGGGACACCGGTTGATTGCGGACGAACGGTTGCACCCACGTCGGAAACTGTTCCAGCGGTGCGAAACCACTCGACAGCATGCCGAGCACCAGTTGGGGCAGGATCAGGCTCTGGGTGGTCGCCTCGGGGTTCCTGGACGCAGTGCCGATCACGTCCGCACCGAGGATGAGAGTGACAGCGATGAGCGCGACAAAGACCACGAACAGAGCTGTGTCGGTAGTACTTCCAGCGAATCGGAATCCGATCGCATAGCCGCATCCCAGCGCGAACGTCAACGATACGACGCATTTCGCCATCCCGGACGCCACCCGCGAACCCAGCGGAACGAGACGTGCAATGGGCATCGACGCGAATCGTCTGTTGATGCCGTCGACCGCGTCGGTTGCGGCGAGAAATGCGACCGAAATGGCGGTGAAGGCGATGGCTTGCAATACAATCAACGGCATCAGGAACTGGCCGAAGTTGTCCACCCCGTTCCCGAACATCGAAATCACCTTCTGCAGCGGAACGTAGAAGCTGACGGTGAAGACGATCGGGGCGATGATCGCTGTGACTGCCTCACCCCCGCGAACGGCGCTTCGCAGAGTTCGCGCGGTCAGTACCCACCACTGTGTCGTACTCGAACGTACCGGCGCAGTCACGACGCCACCGCCACAACTGCGGGACGGCCGGTGAGAGAGAGGAAGACCTCGTCGAGGGAAGGGCGCCGCAAGGCGATATCGACCAACTCGATGTCGAAGTCGTCGAGCCGTCGGAGCACCTCGGTGAGGGTCCGGGCGCCGTCGGGTGCCGGGATCGACACGCGATCGGTGTCGGACACGACGATCTCGTTCGCGCACATCGACTGCAGCACATCCGCGACGACGGCAAGTTCGTGGGGATGGAGCGGAACCACCTCGCAGAAGCTGCCACCGGTACGGGCTTTGAGTTCGGCCGACGTGCCCTCGGCGACAACGGTTCCGTGATCGACGACCACGATGCGGTCGCTGAGAACGTCGGCCTCCTCCAGGTACTGCGTGGTGAGCAAGGTGGTGATGCCCTGGTCCGCGAAGCCGGCCACCAGGTCCCACACGACTTGCCTGCTCCGTGGGTCGAGCCCGGTGGTCGGTTCGTCGAGGAAGACGACCTGAGGGGGAACGACGAGCCCGCATGCGATGTCGATCCGGCGTCGCATCCCTCCCGAGTAGCGACCGACCCTGCGGTCCGCGGCGTCTGTCAGGTCGAACTCGTCGAGTAGCTCGTCTGCCCGACGCTTCGCTGCGTGCTTCGTCAATCCCATGAGGCGCGCGAACATGACGAGGTTCTCGTAGCCGGTGAGTGTCTCGTCCAGCGACGCATGTTGGCCGGTCAACATGATCGATGCTCGGACGGCAGCGGCTTCGGAGACGACGTCGTGACCGGCCACGCGGGCGGTCCCTGAATCGGGCGTGACGAGGGTGGCGAGCACACCGACGGTGGTGGTCTTTCCTGCTCCGTTCGGACCGAGAACGGCCAGCACTTCCCCTCGTTCGGCGGCGAAGTCGATGCCGCGCAGGGCCTCGACAGGGCCGAACGACTTGCGGAGCCCTGCTACTTCGATGGACAGTTCGGTGGTCATGCGATTCTCCGTTCGTCGGTGGGCGAGAGCTGTTCCTGCAGAGTCGATGAAATTATCTGCACCGCAGCAGGTTCCATCATTCGATCGTGCACTGTGTCGACCGGATGGTCGTCGATGCGGCCGGTGACGAACGGGGTCCAACTCGCTGCCGCCGTGGAAGATCCGTCTTCGCTCGAGGCGCTGAAGAACAGCACGTCGCCGTCGTAGATGGGCGGTCGGTAGCCACTCAGCAGCCGCAGCGCGTTGTCGTACGACCGGGCGAGGCGTTCGATGTGCTCGGGCTGTACGGCGTCGGTTCCCATCGTGTCCCGGACCAGCTGTGCCGCTGCGTCTATCGAGATGTCTTCGTGCACGTCGTCGATGCCGAGCATCGGGGCGAACTCTCGAAAGAACTCGACGGTATCGAGCGTCGGCGGCGGAGCTAGTTCGGTGAATTCGATGGTGGAATCGAGCATCGCCAGCATCGACACTTCCTCGCCTTGCTCGCGCAGCCTGGCGGCGACGCCGTGCGCCACGAAGCCACCGAAGGACCACCCCAGCAGGTTGTACGGCCCGTGGGGTTGCACCGATCGGATCGCTCGAACGTACAGTTCCGCCATCTCGTCGAGCGTTGCTGGAGTATTCGTCGAATCCGTCAGATCCGGAGACTGAACTCCGTACACGCTGCTGCCGTCCCCGAGCGAGGCTGCAAGACCCGCATAGCACCAGGCAAGGCCGGACGTCGGATGTATGCAGAACAGCGGCGACGCGTCGGAGCCCACCCGAAGTGGAACGATCATGTCGAACGGATGCGCCGAGTTATCGCTCTCGTCCGCGCCGCGAGACGTGATCCTCGCTGCCAGTCCGGCGGGTGTCGGAGCTTCGAACAGATCACGCAGCGCGACAATGGATTCCGATGAGCAATTGATTCGAGACACGACGCGAGTGGCGATGAGCGAATTGCCCCCCAGGTCGAAGAACGAATCGTCGATGCCGATCGTTTTGATCGCCAGCACGTCGACGAAGGCGTCGACGACGACGGATTCCAACGATGTCCGCGGTGCGCGGTAGCGACGTTGCCGACCGGAGAAGTCCGGTGCGGGCAGCGCGCGTGTGTCGATCTTGCCGACCGGCGTGAGAGGGATGGCGTCGAGGACCTGGACGAGCGTCGGGACCATGTAGCCGGGCAGCCGTTCGGTGGCGTGCCCGCGCACGATCTCTGTGTCGAAGGTACTGGAAGACGGTAGCACATAGGATACGAGAACCGTTGTGCCGGAGGGTCCACGGACGCCCACGGTAACGGCGAACTCGACGCCGGGTACCTCGGTGAGCACCGCGTCGACTTCTCCGAGTTCGACGCGAAACCCGCGGATCTTGACCTGGAAGTCGGCGCGACCGAGGTAGTGCAGCGTGTCTTGGTCCCACCGTACGACGTCACCGGTCCGGTACATCCGTGCTCCCGGTTCACTGGGGTGGGCCACGAAGCGTGACGCAGTCAGCTCGCTTCGGTTGCGATATCCCCGCGCCACAGCAGGCCCCGCGAGATACAGCTCGCCGGCAACACCCTCGGCGACCGGACGCAGCCAGCTGTCGAGTACGAGGATCGACGCACCGAGTATCGGTACTCCGATGTCTGGACGTGAATTCGGATGCAGGGGAGCCGAACCCGTCGCCCAGATCGTGAATTCGGTCGGTCCATAGTGATTGAGCATGATTCGTCCCTCGGACCACCGATCGACGACGTCGTGGCTCACCGCCTCACCTGCGACCGCGAGAACCCGCACGCAGTCGGCTGGTTCGACGGTGGCCAGTGCTGCCGGAGTGATCACCATGTGCGAGACCTGCTCGTCGACGACGAGTGCGGTGAGGTCGTCGCCCGCCATCACCGTCGGGGGCGCGATGACGAGGGCAGCGCCGTTGCCGAAGGCCATCATCGCCTCCGAGACGGAGGCGTCGAAGCTCGGTGACGCGAAATGGAGCACACGTGAGTCGGCCTCGACCCTGAACTCTTCCGTCTGTGCGGCAACGAAGTTCGCCAGACCTCGATGCGACACTTCGACAGCCTTGGGGACGCCGGTCGAACCGGACGTGAAGATCAGGTACGCCAGGTTGTCAAGGTGCGGCACTGCCACCACCGACGAGTCGACGGCGGGCCGAACCGCAGCGGCGTCGATCCAGGTCGTGTCGGTCACGAGGGTCGGGAGAACGCCGTCCACCGTCAGACCGATACGGGCGCCACAGTCGACGAGCATACGGTCGATGCGATCGGCGGGCAATGAAGGATCGATCGGCACGAAAGCAGCACCGGTCTTGGCGACCGCCCACGTCGCGACGATGGACTCGGTCGAACGCGGGATCGCAATTGCCACAATCACTTCCGGATCGGCCCCGTGCTCGAGGAGAACGTGCGCCAACCGGTTCGATGCGTCGTCGAGCTCCCGATACGTCATCGTGGCACCCTGGAACGTCACGGCCGTCCGGTCCGGGTGGCGCTGTGTCGTGGCGCGGAGAATCTCGGGGAGGGTCCGCGGGAGCACGCCGTGCCCACCGTGCACGATGGCGGTGGACGTGGCAGCGTCCAGCGCGGTTACCGGTAGATCCGGTTCGGCCGAGATGCGGGTCAACAGTGACACGCACTGGTCGACGAGTGTGTGCGCCCTTTCGTCGTCGATTACGTCGAGTAGATATTTGAGCGTGATCTGGATGGAGTCACCTGGAATGATCAACAGGCTCAGCGGATATGGGGTGGCGTCGGTTCCCTCGGCGTCGAGAACCCGCATACCGGCGAGATCGAGGGACTGGGCCAGCGCGGCGCGGTCCACCGGGTAGGACTCGAACACGGTGATGGTGTCGAACAATTCCGGCAGCCCGGCCACTTCGTGGATTTCACTGAGTCCGATGTACTGGTGGTCGAGGAGGGCCGATTGTTCCTGCTGCACGCGAATCATCAGATCTGCCAGAGTCTCTCGCGGGTCCAGGCGGATGCGCACGGGCACGGTGTTGATGAACAACCCGACCATCTCCTCCACGCCCGGTAGGGCAGGCGGGCGACCCGACACCGTCCCACCGAACACGACGTCGGTACTGCCGGTCATCGACGCCAACAGGACGGCCCACACAGTCTGGATGGCCGTGTTGATCGTGATCCCGTGCGATCGGGCGAGGCCATGCAGAGCAGCCGTCACCTCGACTCCCAAAAGTCTTGACTTCTCACCGGCCGCTGCGTCGGCGGCCAGTCGGCCGGTCGGCGCGATCAAGGTCGCCGACTCCACCCCGGTGAGTGCGGTCCGCCAGGCCAGTCTCGAGGCGGCCCGGTCCTGGTCGGCCAGCCAGCCCAGGTATTCACTGTACGACCGGGCTGGGCGTAGGCCGCCGACTCCGTCGAACGCGGCATACAGGCTCAGGAGTTCCTGCACCAGCAGCGGCGTCGACCACCCGTCGAGCAGGATGTGGTGGTTGGTCATCAACAGTCGGTAGCCGTCGTCGGCGGTGCGGATCAACGCGAACCGAATCAACGGGGGATCTGTCATGTCGAAGCGCATCGAGCGGTCGAGTTCGAGGATCTCCGCTACAGCGTGTTCTGCGTTGGGTACGCTTCGGAGATCGGTTTCCGTCCAGCTGATCTCGAGTCCGTCGAGGACGAGTTGCCGAGGTCCCGAATCGGAGTCACGGAACGCAACTCTGAGATTCTCGTGGCGATCGACGAGTGCCTGCGCAGCGTCGTGCAGCCGGGAAGCATCGACGACGCCTGCGAGCGTGAGGACGGACTGGACGACGTAGCTGTCCGGACCTTCCGCGTCGAACATCGCGTGGAACAGCAGGCCCTCCTGCAGCGGTGAGAGAGGCCAGATGTCTGTCAGAGTCGGGAATTCGCTCTCCCAGGACTCGATCTGGTGCTGAGTGGTCGAGACCAGGGCGAAGTCCGACGGCGAGTGCCGAACCGAGTTCTCGGTGGCCGCATGGGATGCAAGTGCGGACACTGCACGCAGCCACAGCAACGCGAACTGGTCGATATCGTTCGAATTGAAAAGCCCTGTAGCATAAGCGAAGTTGGCCACAAGTTCGGAAGACGTGCCGTTCATCTCGGCTATGACGTTGATGTCGATCGCAGCGGGGAGCGGCATGGCCTCGTCCTGGCGCGAGCTGAATCGTTCCGGCATCCAGGGTGAGTCGGAGTCGGTCCGAACCCGGCCGAGGTAGTTGAACGACACCTGCGGCGCGATGTCGATATCGTCGACGCCCGCAAGGTAGCGCAGGATCCCGTGACCGATTCCGTGGTCCGGGATGGACGCCAGCGTTTCCTTGACGGCTTTCAGCGCGGCGCCGGCGGCCGACCCTCCGGCGAACGCGTCGTCGATGTCGATGTCGATGAGGTCGAATGCCACCGGGAAGACGGTGGTGAACCAGCCGACCGTGCGAGCGAGGTCAGCGCCCGGAACGACCTGCTGCTCCCGGCCGTGGCCTTCCAGCGTGACGACGGTCGTGGGCCGCTGGCGCCAGGCGCTGACGGCCATCGCGAGCGCAGTGAGCAGCCCCTCGTTGGGGCCGCAGTTGAATCGGTCGGGGAGAACGGTCAGCAGGGTTTCGGTCACCTCGGCGGGCACGTTCACCGAGATGTCTGCTCGAGTTGTGGTGACATCGAGTTCGCGGTCGAGTGCACGGGAGCCGAGCAAGGGATCGGGAATCTGGGCGATGGTGGACCACATCTCGGCTTCCGGCATGCGGGTCGGCGCGTGCTCGACGAGACCGTGTGCCCACCGTCGCAGCGACGTGCCAGTTTCCTGGAGGGAACCGCCGCTGGCCGCAGTAGCGAAGTCCGGCAGCAGGATTCGCCACGACACACCGTCCACCGCTACGTGATGCAGGACGATCCACATCTTGTTGCCTATCCGCACGAACTGGACTACATTGCCCGCCGCAGGGTCGAGACGGTCTGCGGCGCGGTCGAGTGCAGCATCGAGGTCACCCCTGTCGAAATCGACCGTGTACACGGTCGTGGCGTCGACCGATCCGACCGGCAAAATCTCGTGGGATTCGCAGATTCGAGACCGCAGGGCATCGTGGTGGTCGATCACCTGAGCAGCCGCCGCGATCACGGTCTCGTCGGTGATGTTCTCGGGAAGTGTGATCAACACCGCCTGGCTGTAGGTCCGGAAGTTCCCGGAGCGCAGCATGTCCGCAACGATGGGAGTGGTAGGGACGGTGCCTGTTCCACCCCCGGGGAGCTCGGTGAGTGCCGGTGCCGATACCGCATCGGCGGCAACCTCTGCGAGTCCAGCGACAGTCTTCCGCTCGAAGACGTCGCGTGCAGTGAAGACCAGCCCTGCAGCCCGGCCGCGGGAGACGAGCTGAATGGATATGATGCTGTCCCCGCCGAGCGCGAAGAAGCTGTCTTCCGCGCCGACCTCGTCGACACCGAGGACCTGCTGGAACAAGTTCGCGAGTGTGCGTTCGCGATCTGTCGACGGTGCGCGCGAGGGCGCGTGTGTTGCGAAGACCGGTGTTGGCAAAGCCTTTCGGTCGACCTTGCCGACGGGTGTCAGTGGAACCGCGTCGAGAACCATGATCGAGGACGGAACCATGTATGCCGGTAGTGCGCCGGTGAGGCGGGCGGTCAGCCGGGACGTGACGAGGGGACCACGGATAGTGGGTACGACGTACGACACGAGAACTGTTGCGCCGGAGTCGGTCGTGTGCCCGACCGTCATGACGAAGTCCAGTGGTGCACCTTCGGACTCGGCAGCGCTCGACAGGGCGGCGTCGACTTCGCCCAGTTCGATGCGGAACCCGCGGATCTTGACCTGGAAGTCGCTGCGACCGACGTATTCCAGTTCCTCGCCGACCCATCGCACGAGGTCGCCGGTGCGATACAGCCGGGCCCCGGGGTCGGCGGGATTGGCGACGAAACGGCTCGACGTCGCTGCAGGACGGTCATGGTAGCCGCGTGCGATGCCCGCGCCCGAGAGATACAACTCGCCCGTTGCGCCTGCAGGGACGGGCTGCAGCCACCGATCGAGGACGAGCGCGGAGGTGCCGCGAATGGGGCCACCGATGCTGACCGGCTTCTCGGCCGTCATCGGTGTACTGAAGGTCGAGGTGACGGTCATCTCGGTGGGGCCGTACCCGTTGAACATCTGCCGGTCGCCTGCCCACCGGGCGCGAAGCTCCGGCGGGCAGGCGTCGCCACCGACGACTACATGGGTCAGGTCGGGTAGGTCTGTGGGCGCGAGCGTGCCGAGAACTGCAGGGGTGACGTCGATATGCGTGACGCTGTGTCGGCGAAGTAGTTCCGTCAGGTCGTCGCCGCCGAACACTCCGGGTGGAACCACGACGGCAGTGGCAGCGGCACCGAACGTCAGGAGCAGTTCCGACAGCGATGCGTCGAAGCTGGGTGAATAGCCATGTGTCATCCGGGATGTCGAGGACAGTGCGAGCCGTTCGATGCCGTCGGAGATCAGATCGGCGATACCGGCGTGCGTGACGACGACGCCCTTCGGCGCTCCGGTCGACCCGGATGTGTAGATGACGTAGGCCGCGCTGCGGGGGTCGATGGTGCTGTGTCGATCGGAGTCCGTCACTGGATCCGACGTGTAGGGGAGATCCCGGTTCACGTATTCGGTATCGACGATCGTTCGTGCGCCCGAGTCCGCCAGCAGGTAGTCGATCCGCTCACGTGGGTAGGTCGGGTCGATCGGCACGAACGCTGCCCCGGTCTTGGCGACCGCCCACATCGCGAGGATGGACTCGTAGGACCGTGATATCGATACCGCTACCGCGCTTTCCGGTCGAACACCCTGCTCGATCAGTGCTCGTGCGAGCCGGTTCGAATGCTCGTCGAGTTCACGGTAGGTGTAGCTGCCCGAGTTCGAGACGACGGCGATCCCGTCCGGTCGCAGTGCCGCGGCGTCGGTGAGAATCTGTGGCAGCAGACGAGGCGGGCTAGCTGCGGGGCCGCGGTGGACTGGGATGCCGTCGGTCATCGCCAACCGGGAGACCGGAGTGTGCGGGTCGGTGAGAAAGCGATCCAGGAACGTCAGGAACGCAGCGTGGTGCGCGGCCAGTTCGGTGCTGGAGTACAGGGCAGAGTTTGCTTGGAAGTCGATGTGCATCGTGCTGCCACCGATGCCGGGGTAGACGTTGACGAACAGGTCGTCGATGATCCCCGAGGTCAGCACGTGGAGCCGACCGGCGAAGGGTCCGAGCATGATTCGGGTGTCGAACAGCATCATGTTGACCGACGGTCCGAAACCGGACGCGTCGACCCCGAGGTCGCGGGCGATGTCCTCCTGGCGGTATCGTTGACGCCGCAGGGCGCCGGTGAGTTCGAGTTGTGCGTCGCGCACGAGGTCGGCAACCGAGGTGTGCCCGTCGCAGCGCAGGCGGAGCGGGACCACGTTGGCGACCATGCCGCCGGACCTCCGCAGCGATGCCGTCGTACGTGCCGAGACGGGCAGGCTCAGGGTTACCTCGACACTGCCGGTGGCTCGCGCGAGGTAGGCGCCGAACGCAGCGACCGTCACCGGTGCGACGCCGGAATTCAACTCATTCGCGATCTGCTCGAGCCGTGCTGCGGTGATGGCGTCGAGTTCGCCGCGCTGTAGCAGCGGATGCGCCTCGGCCGGCGCCGAACGCCCGGCGAGGCTGACGGGGTCCGACAATCCGGCGAGGTGGTCGATCCAGTAGTTGCGGTCTGCGCTGAACCGGTCCGAGCTGCGGTACTGCCGATCGGCGTCGACGATCGCGTGCAGCGGTTCCGCCGTGGACGCCGATGCGTCGGCGCCGCCGGTGTAGAGCTCCGCGCACCGCTTCAGCAGCGTCATCGCGCCGTAGCCGTCGAGCGCGATGTGGTGGATGCGCGAGTACCAGTAGACGTGCTCGTCGCCGACCCGCAGCACCGCCATCGTGACCAGACGGTCGGTGAAGAGATCGATCGGCGCGCTGTACTCCGCTCGCATCCAGGCGTGGGCTGCAGCGATCGGATCAGGCTCGTCGCGCAGATCCACCGTCGGCATCGATTCGTCGACGTCGGGGTCCACGGTCTGCATGGGCACGCCGTCGACCTCGACGAGTCGGAGGTACCCGGTGCCGAATTCGTGGCCGGCCGTCATGGCCGCGTCGACCAGGCGTCGCGTGTCCAGATTGCCGTGGATTTCCACGAACTGGGCGATGGAGATCGGAACGTCGCCTGCCAGGTGCTGTGCGAACAAGATCCCGCGCTGGGCGGCCGAGAGGGGGAACACGGCGGCTGTGGAGGGGGAGAAGTTCATGCGTATGACGTTCGTCCGTCGAGGCCTGTGCAGACAGGCACCCTCGAGGTGATCCTGCGTCTCCCCGGGGTGAGGGGTTGCCCACCCTGGGGTGGTGTGCGCAGGAGTTGCACCTGCCGCCGAGGCACTCTGCTCCTGGGGTGCACTCCACCTAAGGCAGAATGGCGACGATGTCTGACACCGCTCGTACCCAACCCCGCCTTGTCGCCAGCGACGTCGACGGCACTCTTCTCGACGTGCACGAGAGGGTCACCGAGCGAACCCGTCGCGTCGTGACGTCGCTGGTCGCCGATGGCACCCCGTTCGTCCTGTCCACCGGACGCCCGCCGCGGTGGATCTCACCCGTCGTCGATCAACTCGGTCACGCACCGATGTGTGTCTGCGCCAACGGTGCGGTCATCTACGACAGCAACTCCGACCGAATCCTGGATGCGCAGACACTGTCGAGCGAGACGCTGCACTGGCTCGCCGAGATCGCGTACGACGCGCTCCCCGGGTGCGGACTGGCCGCCGAGCGGGTCGGTGCCAGCGCTCACGACGCGGCGACGCCGCAGTTCGTCAGCTCACCCGGATACGAGCACGCGTGGCTCAACCCGGACAACACCGAGCTCTCGCAGGACGAGGTGCTCGACGTTCCGGCCGTCAAGTTGTTGATCAGGCTCGCGAGCGCGTCGAGCGGCGACATGGTGGCCGCTTTGGAACCGCTCATCGGTGGCCGAGCGGATTTGACGTTCTCCACCGACAACGGTCTGATCGAGCTGTCTGCGCCTGGCGTGAGCAAGGCGTCGGGACTCGCCATCGTCGCCGAACGGTTGAACGTGGTCCCCGCCGATATCGTCGCTTTCGGCGACATGCCGAACGACGTGCCGATGCTGAAGATGGCAGGCCTCGGCGTCGCGATGGGCAATGCGCACCCTGCCGCTATCGCCGCCGCGAACGAAGTCACGACGACCAACGCCGACGACGGAGTGGCTCGGGTCCTCGAACGCTGGTGGTAAATCGCTGGCGCTGCCACACCGGACACAACTAATTTTGCGGAATGCCTATCCGCTTTCATGTCACGTCCGTGGCCAATCGTGAGTCGATCCAGATGCACGGCCTCGACTACCGAAAGATGGGCGCTGCCCGCGGAATCGCCGGTAGCCGACGGGCCGAGCAGCAGGGTTGCTTTCTCGCGAGCGATCCCGAGGAGCGAGACTGGTTCGTCCGGATGAACAACACCGGTGGCCCGGTCGACGTGTGGGAGGTCAGCGGAGTGGAGGACCACGAGCTCACCGTCTCGCCCGAGGGGTTCTACTATCGCCCAGGAATCATCCCCGTCGATCGAATTCGTCTCGCGCAGAGCGACATTTCCTGAAAAGACGAATCGAGACGTTACGGTGCCGGAGCGGGCTCAGGTGCGGGTGCAGCTTCCGGTGCCGGAGCTGCTTCGACGGGAGCTGCCACTGCGCCGTTCTGCATCTGCTGCTCGTAGGTGTCGTTGTAGGTCTTGATGACCGTGGTGACGATGCCGGTGAGCTCGTTGAAGATCAACGATCCGTTCTCGAAGTCGGTTCGCAGACCCTCGGGTACCGGGTACTCGTCAGTGGTGGGGAGGCCGAGTTCACCGTTCTCTCCGCCGAGTGCCATGAACTGCTCGAAGATCTTGCCGATCACCGCAACTGCCTGTCCGGCAAGTGAAGTGAAGATCGAGCCGTTCGCGAACTGTGCGGCTTCGCCGCCGCCCTTGACCTGAACGAGCCCGCTGACGGGTGTGCCCAGTATTCCGGTTTCGCCGCCGGACGCCAACCACTTCTGCGCCACCGGGTTCGAGCCGGCGAGACGCACGAGTTCGTCGACGAGGCTCGGAATGTTCTGTCCCGGAGTGTTGCTCGCATCGGTGCGGGGTGACGACGGAGTTGCATCGCTCGTCAGGTCCTCGCCTGTTGTGTCCTCGCTCGGCGATGGTGCTGTGTCGACGCTGCCGCCACCGAGGTTGGCTGCCGCGATTTCGCGGATCTCGTCCATCTTCGCGTATGCCCCGTCTCCCGGGCATGCGGTGTTTCCGACGTCGCGGTGCGCGAAGATCACGGGAAGGTCGACGCTCTGTCCTTGGCCGACGAAGGTGAAGTCGGTGCCTTCGGACGTCATGGTCGTTTCGCCCTCGGGGTCGAGACCTGCTTTGCCCAAACGCCATCCTAGGAACTTGCCGACGGACTCGAGTGTCTCGTCCGACGGGGACTCCGACGAGTAGTCACCCATCATCGCGATGCCCATGGTGTTTTCGTTGAACCCGCCGGCGTGAGCACCCTGCACGGCGCGGTCGAGTCCGCCTGCACGGCCTTCGAAGATCTGGCCGTACTTGTCGACGAGCACGTTGTACCCGACGTCGCACCAACCGAGGGTCTGAGCGTGGTAGGCGTAGATGGCACGCACGATCTCGGCGGACTCGGACTTGGAGTAGTCGTTGCTTCCAGCGGTGTGGTGAACCGTTGCGCCACCGAGGAAGTCGTCGTATGTCGGGGTGGCACACCGGATGGACTCGTCGGCTCCCCACTGTGCGCGGGAGATGACCTTGGGTCCGGCGTCGCCTGCGACCGGAGTCGCGAGGTCGGACAGTACGGAGTCGGCGGGGGAGCTGCCTGGCTGGATCAGCACAGCGCTGATGTCCAACACTGCCTCGGCGAGAGGGGTTTCCTGCTGGCGCAGCGGCTTGGAGACGGAGGCCGGCGTGTAGCCGAGCTCCTGCTCCGGAGCGGGGGCCGGTGCCGCCTCAGGTGCCGGGGCAACCTCAGGTGCAGGGGCAACCGCAGGTGCTGCCACCGTGCGCGGCGTCAGGAGCAGTTGAACGGCCTTGGTGGCGCCGACGAAGATCGGCTCGGTGCCCTGCTTCTCCGCCGTCGGCGCTGCGTCGCTCGCACCGGTGTCGATGGGTTCCGTCGCGATCCATGGGCCCCAGGATCCGTCGTCGAGCTGACGGCGAACCTGAGCGACAGCTCCGTCGAGGGTCGTCGACGTCAGGGCGACCATGCTGAACGGGTCGTCCTGCTTCAGCTCCTTGACGACGGCGCCGAGGGGCGCACCCGGGTCGTCACCGGCGGGCGGGGCAACCGGGGCGGCCACGTCGGTGGGTTCGAGGCCGGGCACCGGTGCCTGCGCCGACGGGCTCGTCGGTGACGGCACGGTGACGCCCGGAATCTCGGGGATCTCGAAGGGCGGAATGGTGATGTTGTCCGGAAGTGGCAGGTACTTCAGATCGGACAGACGCAGGTCCGGCAGCGGCAGACCCGTCAATTCCTGGAGCGGAATGACGATGTCCGGTGCAGAGCTCAGCGCTGTCTCGACGATCTTGGTCGGCACTGTCACAGGGGTGGTCTCGTTGGCCGATCGAACATCGGTGGACGCGGAGTCGCCGGAGATGCTGTAGACCGCCACGGGACTCGCGACGGCCAGCAAGGCGACAGCGCCGAGAACGATCGACGGCTTCGTTCGACGGTGCAAGGCGGTACTCCCTGGTAGTAGGTGCGGGTCTGCCTGTTGGTAACCGGCCGCCCCGCGAAGCATCCTGCGACTGTGCGACGCGAATTGCTTCCGTTCAGTTCTGTGTGTCGTTGAGTTGTGATGCTGTTGTGACGTATGTGACTATCGAGACTGCATTCGAGTCACACCAGCAACACCAACCCCATCCGGCACAAGGCTAAACCTTAGCTTGAGAGTTAGCCATACCGGGGATTGCCTGTGAGTGCGGCGCGTCGCGGGGGAGGCATAGGCTTCGTTTTCGTGACTGTCCACTTCATCGGGGCCGGCCCGGGTGCCGCCGACCTCCTCACGCTGCGTGCCGTCGAGCACCTCCGCAGTAGTCCGGTCTGCGTCTATGCAGGTACATACATCGACGGGGCGATCCTGGCGCACTGCCCTCCGAATGCTCGGCTGGTCGATACCGCACAGCTCGACCTCGACGCCATCACTGCAGAACTCGTCGGCGCCCACGAGCGCGGTGACGACGCCGCGCGTCTGTGCTCGGGTGACCCATCTCTCTATTCGGCACTCGCGGAGCAGTCCGCCCGCCTCGACGCGGCAGGTGTTCCCTGGGACGTGACGCCCGGCGTGCCCGCCTACGCAGCCGCTGCCGCCACCCTGCGCGTCGAACTGACCGTCCCCGAGGTCGCGCAGTCCGTCGTCCTGACGCGCACTCAGGCGCGCTCCACGGTGATGCCTGACGGCGAGTCGCTGTCGGCATTCGCAGCAACCGGGTCGACGCTGGTGCTGCACCTCGCGATCACCCGCGTCCGGGTTCTGGCCGACGAGCTGACGACTCACTACGGCGCCGACTGCCCGGCGGCTGTCGTATTCCACGCGAGCAAGCCGGATCAGCTCGTGTTGACGGGAACCCTCCGCGATATCGCCGACCAGGTCGAGTCGGCTGGTCTGCGTCAGGCAGCGGTCATCCTCGTCGGGCCTGCGGTCGGCCGAACTCCGGGAGCGGAATCGCATCTGTACGACGCAGAACGACCCAGGGGCACCCAGGGATGAAGATTCACTTGGTGGGGGTCGGTGGTGGGCATCCGGATCAGATCACGGTCCAGGCCGTCGCCACACTCCGTGACGTCGATGTCTTTCTCGTCGCGGACAAGGGCGGGGATGTCGGTGACCTGGCCGAGGCGCGGGCCGAGATCCTGCGTCGTCACGTCCCGGGTGTGCCCAGGGTGATCCAGGTCCCCGACCCCGAGCGTGATCGACGACCCGCCGACTACGAAGCCGCAGTCTTGGACTGGCACGACGCCAGGGCGCGCGCGTACGAAGACGTCCTGCTGGGTCTGGAGCCCGACACCACCGTCGGATTCCTGGTCTGGGGTGATCCTGCTCTCTACGACAGCACCATCCGCGTGGTCGAGCGTGTCCGCGATTTCGGGAATCTCGACATCGACTTCGACGTCACGCCGGGCATCAGCAGTGTGTCGATGCTCGCGGCGGCGCACCGGATCGTGCTCAATCGGATCGGTGGGCCGATCGTGATCACGACCGGTCGAGCTCTTCTGAAGGATGTCGAGGCAGGTGCGGACAACATCGTGGTGATGCTCGACGGGAGCGTGACGTGCCGCGAGCTGGTGGGGACCGGTGCGTGGGGCATCCACTGGGGCGCCAACCTGGGAACAAGCGATGAACAGTTGGTGTCGGGGGCGCTGGACGACTGCATCGGCGAGATCGAACGCGTGCGTGCGGCGCTCAAGTCGAAGCACGGCTGGGTGATGGACACGTACCTGTTGCGACACCTCGTCGTGAGTGGGTAGATACGCCGTGCGGCAACTGTCCACGCACGGGTGGGTCGCGCGCACCGTATACCCTGGTTGCCCGTGACTGCCGTAACTGAACCGACTGCTTCTTCCGACCCCTCCGCGACCGGCCGATACGACCTGATCGTGGTCGGTTCGGGGTTCTTCGGCCTGACCGTGGCCGAGCGCGCGGCGTCCCAGCTGGGTAAGCGAGTCCTGGTGCTCGACCGCCGCCACCACCTGGGCGGAAACGCCTATTCCGAGGCAGAGCCGGAAACCGGCATCGAGATCCACAAGTACGGCGCTCATCTGTTCCATACGTCGAACCAGCGGGTCTGGGACTACGTCAACCAGTTCACCGACTTCACGAGCTACCAGCACCGCGTCTTCGCGCTGCACAAGGGCCAGTCGTATCAGTTCCCGATGGGCCTGGGCCTGATCTCACAGTTCTTCGGCAAGTACTTCTCGCCTGCCGAGGCGCGGGCGCTCATCGAAGAGCAGTCCAGCGAATTCGACTCGAAGGATGCGCAGAATTTCGAGGAGAAGGCGATCTCGCTGATCGGCCGTCCGCTGTACGAGGCGTTCATCCGGGACTACACCGCCAAGCAGTGGCAGACCGATCCCAAGAACCTGCCCGCGGGCAACATCACCCGGCTGCCGGTGCGGTACACGTTCGACAACCGCTATTTCAACGACACCTACGAGGGACTGCCGGTCGACGGCTACACCGCCTGGCTCGAGAAGATGGCGTCGAACGAGAACATCGAGGTCCGCTTGAATACGGACTGGTTCGACGTCAAGGCCGAGCTCGTTGTCGAAAGCCCCGACGCTCCCATCGTCTACACCGGCCCGTTGGACCGCTACTTCGACTACTCCGAGGGCGAACTGGGCTGGCGGACAATCGATTTCGAGACCGAGGTGCTGCCGACAGGTGATTTCCAGGGCACCCCGGTGATGAACTACAACGACGGCGACGTTCCGTTCATTCGTATCCACGAGTTCCGTCACTTCCACCCCGAGCGCGAGTACCCGACCGACAAGACGGTCATCATGCGGGAGTTCTCGCGCTTCGCGAAGAGCGGCGACGAGCCGTACTACCCGATCAACACCCCGGACGATCGCACGAAGCTCGAGGCGTACCGCGGCCGCGCCAAGGCCGAAACAGCCTCCAACGGAGTTCTTTTCGGTGGACGTCTCGGTACCTACCAGTACCTGGACATGCATATGGCCATCGCCAGTGCGCTGAACCTGTACGAGAACACGCTCGCACCGCATTTCGAGACCGGCGCTTCGCTGGCGGGAGACAAATGACAGCCAAACACTTGCTCGACGACGGTGTCGCCGACCTTGCGCCCGTACTCGGTAAGTCGCTGCTGCAGCGTGTGCTGCTGCCGCGCTCGGGTGAGCCGCTCGACGTACGAACGCTGTACCTCGAAGAAGCGAAGACCAATGCGCGACGCGCACACTCGCTGTCTCGTACATCGCTCGCCATCGGTGCCGAGTCCGAGGTGTCGTTCTGCACGTACTTCGGCGCGTTCCCCGCGAGTTACTGGCGCCGCTACAGCGTCCTGACGTCGGTCGTCCTTCGCGTCGAGGTCTCCGGACACTGCCGCATCGACGTGTATCGGTCCAAAGCCGACAGCTCGCGCATCCACGTCGAGGGCCGCGAAGCCGTCGACGGCGACGCCGCACAGGAGTTCGACATCGATCTCGGACCGTTCGAGGACGGCGGCTGGATCTGGTTCGACATCACCTCCGACTCCGAGGTGGTGCTCGAGAGCGCGGGTTGGTACGCACCTGTCGAGGCCCCGGGTGAGGCGACGGTTGCCGTCGGAATCCCGACGTTCAACCGGCCGACCGACGCGGTCAAGGCACTTGTCGCACTGAGCTCGGATCCTCTCGTGCTCGACGTGATCAAGGCAGTCATCATGCCCGACCAGGGCACCCGCAAGGTCCGAGACGAGCCGGGCTTCGCCGAGGCCGAAGCAGGTCTCGGGGGCATACTCGCAATCCACGACCAGGCGAACCTCGGTGGCTCCGGTGGCTACAGCCGAATCATGTACGAGGCGCTGAACAACACCGAGTGCCAGCACATTCTCTTCATGGACGACGACATCGAGATCGAGCCGGACTCGATTCTCCGTGCGCTCGCGATGTCGCGATTCGCGAAGGTTCCCACGCTCGTCGGCGGTCAGATGCTGAACCTGCAAGCGCGCAGCCACCTGCACGTCATGGGCGAAGTGATCGACCGAAGCAACTTCATGTGGACCGCTGCTCGGAACGTCGAGTACGACCACGACTTCGCCGAGTACCCGTTGCGTTCGAGCAAGCTGTTGCACCGGCGCATCGACGTCGACTACAACGGCTGGTGGATGTGCATGATTCCGCGCGTCGTCGCGGAGGATCTCGGTCAGCCACTTCCGCTGTTCATCAAGTGGGACGATGCCGAATACGGTTTGCGCGCACGAGAAGCCGGCTACCCGACGGTCACGCTGCCCGGTGCCGCGATCTGGCACATGGCATGGAGTGACAAGGACGATGCCATCGACTGGCAGGCGTACTTCCACCTGCGTAACCGTCTCGTCGTTGCGGCGCTTCACATGCCGGGCAACGGGCGCGGTCTCGTGCTCGACACCGTCAAGGCGACCGTCAAGCACCTGCTGTGCCTGGAGTACTCGACCGTCGCCATCCAGAACAAGGCGATCCGCGACTTCCTCGAAGGACCCGAGCACATCCTCGAGATCCTCCCGACGTCGCTCGGCGAGGTTCACGCATTGCGCAAGACCTACCCCGACGCTGTCGTCGTCAGTTCCTCCACCGAGCTGCCGCATCCGTCGGGTGAGGAAGTGGGAGCCGTCGGACTGCCGACGAACCCGCTGTCGAAGATCAAGCGTCTCGCCAGCGGCCTGATTCACAACGCGAAGCCAGCGCACAACCGTCATCACGAGCGCCCGCAGCTCAACGTTCCGACGCTCGATGCGCGCTGGTTCCTGCTGTCACAGGTGGACGGCGTCACCGTCACCACCGCCGACGGTCGAGGCGTCGTCTACCGCCAACGTGACCGCGACAAAGCTGCCGCGTTGCTCAAGGAAGCCATGGCGCTGCGCGCCGAGCTATCGCGCCGTTTTCCCGAGCTCAAGGGTCGCTACCGCGACGCCGTCCCTCACCTGACCAGTAAGGAAACCTGGGAACGTGTCTTTCGTTACGAGGCGTAAGAACCAAACCGAATCGGCTGCCGAGGTTCGCATCCTGTCGAAGATCCAGTCGACGGTCGGTGCGCAACCAGGTGCAGTAGCGATCGCGCGGGGCATGTCGCACTTCGGTGAGCACGCGCTCGGCTGGGTTGCGATCGCGGGTATCGGGGCAGCGCTCGACGCCCCGCGTAGGCGGCAGTGGGCAGGCGTCGCGGTCGGCGCAGTGGGTTCGCATGCCGCGTCGATCGTCATCAAGCGGGTGGTGCGTCGGCCGCGTCCGAACGATCCGTCGGTTCGGATCAACGTGTCGACCCCGAGCAAGCTGAGCTTCCCGTCCTCGCACGCCACGTCCACGACGGCAGCCGCCGTACTGCTCGGCCGACTGACCGGGCTACCCTTGCCTGCGGTCCTGGTACCTCCGATGCTGCTGTCGCGGCTCGTTCTCGGAGTGCACTATCCGACAGATGTACTCGCAGGATCCGCGCTCGGCGCCCTGTCCGCAGCCGCCGTGTGCAAGTTCGAAGGAGACAAATGAGCGAGGAAGCCCCCCCAGCCGGAGCACCACCGAAGAACCTGTTCGACGGTGTGATCAAGGCGCTTCGTCCGCGTCAGTGGGTCAAGAACGTACTCGTGCTCGCGGCCCCGCTCGCTGCCGGTTCGGTGACCGATCCCGATGTGCTGCTGTCGGTCGGTCTGGCATTCGTGGTCTTCTGCTTCGCCGCGTCGGGCGTCTACCTCGTCAACGATGCCCTGGACGTCGACGCCGATCGCGCTCATCCCACCAAGCGATTCCGTCCGATCGCCGCGGGGGTGCTGCCGGTCAAGCTCGCCTACGCGATGGCCGTCGTCTGCATCGCGTTGGCGATAGGACTCTCGTTCCTCGCCAACTGGAAGCTCGCGCTGGTCATCGGCGTGTACATCGCAATTCAGTTGGCGTACTGCTTCGGTCTCAAGCACCAGGCTGTGCTGGACATCTGCATCGTCTCGTCCGGATTTCTGCTTCGCGCGATCGCCGGTGGCGTGGCAGCGTCGATTCCGCTGTCGCAGTGGTTCTTGCTGATCATGGCATTCGGCTCGCTGTTCATGGCTGCAGGCAAGCGGTACGCAGAGCTGCAGCTGGCCGAACGGACCGGCGCGAAGATCAGGAAGTCGCTCGAGAACTACACCACGACATACCTCCGATTCGTCTGGACGCTCTCGGCGACCGCCGTCGTGATTTGCTATGGGCTGTGGGCTTTCCAAGAAGACGCGGGGACCGGTTCCAACTGGTTCGCCATCTCGATGATCCCGTTCACGGTCGCGATCCTTCGCTACGCGGTGGACGTCGATGGTGGAGAAGCAGGTGAACCCGAAGAGATCGCGCTCGGCGACAGGGTGTTGCAGGTGCTTGCCCTCGCGTGGATCGGAGTAGTCGGTGTCGCTGTTTACGTCGCCGGGTAGTGAACATGGGACGCGGGATGACATCGCGGACGAGCCTCGGCGGGAGCTGACCGGCAGTCGAGTCTCGGCATCGATCTTCGGCGTCGGTGTCGTCGTATCGGCACTGCTGTTTCTATACGGCGCGTGGGAACGCCGGTGGATCGCCGACGACGGTCTCATCGTGCTGCGGACGGTCCGTAACCTCCTCGCCGGCAACGGCCCGGTGTTCAACGCCGGCGAGCGCGTGGAGGCGAACACCAGCACGATCTGGACCTACCTGGTCTACGCGGGCAGCTGGCTCAGCGAGGCCCGGCTCGAGTACGTCGTTCTCACGATCGCGCTCGTGCTGTCGACCGCTGCGATCGTTGTCGCGATGTTCGGGACATTTGCCCTCCTCGAAGCCCGAGAGCGCGGGATCGCACTCGGCCGAAACGGCGCCCGCACCGGACGCGCAGCCATCTACCTCCCTGCCGGTGTGCTGGTCTACATCGCCGTCCCACCGGCCAGGGACTTCGCGACGTCGGGGCTCGAGACCTGCCTGGTCATCTTCTGGATCGCGGCGCTCTGGCTGCTGATGGTCCGCTGGGCCACTCGGAAAGTCCGCACACCCGAACTGTTGCTGCTGGCGTTCTGGGGCGGCCTGGGGCCGCTGGTCCGTCCGGAACTGGTCATCATCGGCGGTCTCGCGCTCGTCGTCATCTTTCTGGCTCCGCAGACGTGGCCCAGCCGCGTGGCGGTGTTCGCCGTCGCAGGCGTCACGCCGGTTCTCTATCAGATCTGGCGAATGGGCTACTACGGGCTGCCGTACCCCAACACGGCCGTGTCGAAGGATGCCGGTGGCGCCAAGTGGTCCCAGGGACTGAACTACCTCTGGAACCTGCTCGGCCCGTACATGCTGTGGCTTCCGCTGGTATTGCTGCTGATCGCCGGCATCGCCATCACTCTCGGAAGGACAGCTCGTCCGACGATTCGACCGGTGCCGCGGACCGTGGGCGACCTGCAGCGTTGGTTGCGCACCCCGAGCGCGGTCGTCGTCTTCGTACTGGTCAGCGGAATTCTGTCCCTCCTGTACGCCGTGCGCGTCGGCGGCGATTTCATGCACGGCAGGACGCTTCTGCCCGCACTGTTCACACTGTTGCTTCCCGTTGCTGTCATTCCGCTGACAGTTCCGTCCAAGAATTCCGATATCCGGCAGATTGTTGCGTTCGCGGTGGGGACTTTCGTGTGGTTCGCGACGGTGATCTGGGCGTTCTTCGCTGCGAACACCACGGGTATGCCGGAGGGCTCGATCGTCGGCAAAACGGGAATTGTCGACGAGCGAGCGTTCTATGCGCTCAATACCGGTCATGCCCATCCGATTCTGGCGTCGGACTACCTCGACTATCCGCGGATTCGTCCGATGGTGGAGACGATCGCAAACACTCCGGACGGTGGTCTGTTGTTGCCGAGCGCTCAGTTCACCTACTGGGATGTCGTGCCGCCACCGTTGCCCATTCCCCCCGGCGGTGCAGGTCACACAGTATTTTTCCTGAATCTGGGAATGACGAGCATGAACGTGGGCCTCGACGTACGAGTCATCGATCAGATGGGTCTGGCTTATCCGCTCGCTTCGCACACCGAGCGCCTCGAGAACGGGCGAATCGGGCACGACAAGAACCTGTATCCGGACTGGGTGGTGGCCGATCTCGGCTTGGTCGGGGAGCACCCGTACCTGCCCTGGTACATGGACGAGGACTGGGTGACGCAGGCGCGAGTTGCGCTCTCGTGTCCCGACACGCAGGAATTGATCGCCTCGTACCGCGCGCCGCTGACGAAGGAATTGTTCATCAGAAACATCAAGCGGTCGCTTTTCTACGCGGGATATCGTTTCGACCGTGTGCCCGAATACGAATTACAGAGATGTGGTCTCGAGCCGCCGATCCTGAAGGGTGATAATTGATCGCTGCTGTTTCGAAACGCTGGCGTTCCGCATGAAGTTGCGTCGATACCGTTCTGTCTCCAAGATGGGATATCTCGTTTCTGTAACGGAAGTCGCCTTCGGGTCGATGTATGCGAAAGATATGTGTGACTGCTCTGGCTCTCGCGCCGGGTTCATACCGCTGAAACGGGTGCGCTGCAGGTTCTGTGGCACACCGACACTGCTGAGAGGTCAAATGCATGCTGGGTAGAACGAACAAGAGTGCCAGGGGGCGCTTCCGCCGGATACTCACGTCTCTGGTGATGGCTGTGGCTCTGCCGCTCGGTCTTGCAGTGGTCGGGACGGGTGCGACGGCCAATGCGGCGTTCGATCCGGGTGCTCAGGACTTCTGGACCGACTCGAGCATGGGTCCGATCAAGAGCCGGATCTGGCGCGCGGCCGACGGCAACACCAATCGCGTCGTGTACCTGCTCGACGGCCTGCGTGCCACCAACGACATCTCCGGCTGGGAGCACGAGACCGATGCCGGTGCGTACCTCGCATCGTGGAACATCAATGTCGTCCAGCCTGTCGGCGGAATGTCGAGCTTCTACTCGGACTGGTACGCACCGTCGAACTTCAACGGCCAGCAGACGACGTACAAGTGGGAAACATTCCTAACCCAGGACCTGCGCAACAACCTGCAGAACAGGCTCGGTTTCAACCCGAACCGCAACGGCGTCGTCGGTATCTCGATGGGCGGCAGCGCCGCACTGACTCTGGCTGCCTACCACCCGGAACAGTTCTCGTATGCGGGCTCGCTCTCGGGCTACCTGAACATCTCGGCACCGGGTATGCGTGAGGCGATGCGCCTCGCACTCCTCGACTCGGGCCGCTACAACATCGACGCCATGTGGGGGCCGCCGTGGAACTCCGCGTGGTTGCGCAACGACCCGTTCGTGTTCGCACCCCGCCTTCGCGACAACGGCACTCGTGTGTGGGTCTTCGCAGGCAGCGGATTGCCCGGTGGCCTCGATCAGCCGCGTAGCTTCATCGACTATTACAACACCGCCAATGGAATGGGTCTCGAGGCGATCGCGCTGGCGAACAGCCGCGCCTTCCAGATCCGCATGGCGAGTATCGGTGCGAACAATGTCACATACGCGTTCCCGAGCGTCGGAACGCATCAGTGGGGCTACTGGCAGGAGCAGGCGCACATCATGGCGCCTGACCTGAGCGCCAACATCGGCTGACAGATCCAGCAGATCCCCCGCTTTCCGCTCTGGTTGTGAGAACTCACTGGTTTGACAGGGTGGTCTGCGGGGGGTTCGCAGGATAAGGTCACAGTCTGGTATCACCCCTGAAGCAAGCCTAAGATCTAGATCACAGTTTTGCTTCGGAGTAGTCGGTTGCAATAGCCTCCCTTGTGCGCGTCTCTGCAGAGTCTCTCGGCTCTTCGGTCGGCGTGGGAAAACCGAACACACTTCACTACGGCCCGACGGGGCCGAAGACAGCCCTGTTGGAATGCCGGGGGCCGCGAATCGCGGAGACCGCAGAATGACGAGAGAGAGCACGATTTCATGCGATTTGCCGGCCTCAAGAGCAAGCCGACACTGTCCCAGCGATGGCGGCAGCGCCTCCTCGGCGTCGGTGCAGCCGCACTCGTCGTTCCCATCGCAGCCGGTGTCGTCGGTGGCGCGGTAGCGGTAGCAGCCCCCACTGCGATCGTGCACAAGGCTCCCGCCGGTGGACGCGAGGACCTGTTCGTCCCGTCCGAGATGGGTCCGATCAAGGTCCAAGTCCAGTGGGCAGCTCGCGGCGGCAATGCTGCGCTGTACCTACTCGACGGACTGCGTGCTCGCGACGATCGCAACGCGTGGACGTTCGAGACCAACGCCCAGGACCAATTCGCCGGCGACGACGTCACGCTCGTCATGCCGGTCGGTGGCCAGGCCAGCTTCTACAGCGACTGGTACGCCGCGTCGAACCTGAACGGCCAGGAAGTCACCTACAAGTGGGAGACGTTCCTGACCCAGGATCTGCCCGCCTTCCTCGAGGGCTACGGCGTCTCGCGCTCCAACAATGCCGTTCTCGGAATTTCGATGGGCGGCTCCGCTGCGCTGACGCTGGCCGCGTACCACCGCGATCAGTTCAAGTTCGCTGGTTCTTTCTCGGGCTACCTGAACATCTCGGCACCCGGCATGCGTGAGGCCATTCGTGTCGCGATGCTGTCGCAGTCGTGGTTCAACGTCGATTCCATGTGGGGACCTCCGTGGAGCCCGGCATGGTTGCGCAACGACCCGTTCGTCTTCGCACCTGAACTTCGCGGTCTGTCGCTGTACGTGTCCGCTGCGTCCGGCCTGCCCGGTCAGTACGACAAGCCGCGCGCGCCGATCGATTTCTACAACACCGCCAACGGCATGGCGCTCGAAGCGTTGGCTCTTGCCAACAGCCGCGCATTCCAGGTTCGCCTGGCGACGCTCGGAATCCCGGCGACCTTCAGCTTCCCGAGCAACGGAACGCACAGCTGGGCGTACTGGTCGGCCGAGCTGTTCAAGGCTCGCGGTCAGATCCTCGAGGCTCTGAACGCCTGATCTTCACCGGAACCTGCCAGACTCACCGATGCCGCTCTGCTCTTGTGCAGGGCGGCATCGGTGCATTTCGGGCGTGGGTCGTGGAAAACGACTAGCGTGAGCCGCTTTCTTTCACAATTGCATCACCTGTCACAGCGAGCCTTGGCCGATACGACGTTGTCGCCGTGTAGAAAGACATCTACAGAGGTCTGCGAAACATCTTCACTTGGCGAGAGAACACGCAGTAAAAGAAAGAGAGTCACCATCATGCGCACTGGGCTTGCTCGATTCGGCCGGCGCTCTACGGCTGGAGCAGCCGCCAGGCGGACGGCAACGGCCGCAGTGATCGCCGCTGCACTGATCTCACCCTTCGGCGCGGCGGGTGTCGCTCAGGCTGCACCGGTAGCGCTCGCGGCGCCGACTCAGACGCAGGCACCGTCCGCGGCCACAGTCACTGCGGTGGACTGGCTGTCGGATCGTCGCGTCGCGCTGTGGATCGAATCTCCGTCGATGGGCACTCCCATCCAGGTCCAGCTCCTGCTCGCCCGCGACTGGAACATCAACCCCGCGGCGGTGTTCCCGTCCGTGTGGATGCTCGACGGTCTGCGTGCGACCGACCAGGAGAACGGGTGGACGGCCGAGACCGACGCCGAGTCCTACTTCGCGGACAAGAACGTCAACGTCGTTCTTCCTGTCGGCGGGCAGTCCAGCTTCTACTCCGACTGGGTCGACCAGGACAACGGCAAGAACTACCAGTGGGAGACGTTCCTGACCAAGGAACTGCCCCCCATCCTCGAGACGAGCTGGCGCACCAACCAGACCCGCGGAGTCGTCGGACTGTCGATGGGCGGCACCGCGGCCATGTTCCTTGCCGCACGCAACGAGGGTTTCTTCAAGTTCGCCGGTTCGTTGTCGGGCATGCTGACGACCACCACCCTCGGTATGCCGCAGGCCATTCAGTACGCGATGGCCGATGCAGGCGGATACAACTCCAAGGCAATGTGGGGTGCGCCGACCAACGATCTGTGGGCACAGCACGACCCCTATCTACTCGCCGAGAAGCTGCGGGGCGTCAGCCTCTACGTATCGAGCGGCAACGGCGTCGCCGGACCGTACGATCCGCCGTCGGGCATCCCCGGCGTCAGCTCCAACTACGCGGGCATGGGTCTGGAAATTCTCTCTCGTCTCACCTCGCAGACCTTTGCCACCAAGCTCAACAAGCTCGGTATACCCGCGCAGGTCGTGTACCGCCCGTCGGGACTGCACACGTGGGAGTACTGGCAGTTCGAGCTGAAGCAGCTCTGGCCGCAGCTCGCGAGCTCGCTCGGTGTCGAGGCGGACAAGCCGTCGTGCAGCGTTTCCGGCGCGATCGGCAACGCCTCGGGTGCCAACTCGTGGCTCGGCGACTGCTTGACGGCGGAGTACAACGTCGCCGGCGGCCGCGCCCAGGACTTCCGCTTCGGTCGCGTGTTCTTCAACGCGGACGTCGGTGCACAGGTCGTCGCGGGCGCAATCGGTGGCAACTACCAAGGCTCCGGTGGACCGGCAGGGGCGCTCGGTTTCCCGACGACCGGTGAGTTCGGAACTCCGGACGGTCGTGGACGTGGCAACGCTTTCCAGAACGGAATGATCTACTTCACCCCGCAGACCGGGGCGCACGCAGTTCGGGGTGCAATTCTCGACGAGTGGGCACGGCAGGGATACGAGGGTGGTCCGCTCGGATACCCGGTCCTCGACGAGGTACCCACGCCGTCCAAGCCCGGCGCGGTGCAGGGCTTCGAGATCGGCGCGATGTATCACAGCCCGGACCTCGGAACCCACTCGGTGCAGGGAATGATTCTCGGTAAGTACGGCCAACTCGGTTGGGAGAACGGTTCACTTGGCTTCCCGAAGACGAGTGAAATCGGACCCATCAGGGACGGCGGCCGGTTCAACGAGTTCGAGGGCGGCAATATCTACTGGAGTCCGCTGACGGGCGCGTGGGCGATCCGCAACGGTGAGATCTTCGACGCGTGGAAGAGCGTGGGTTACGAAGGTGGCCGACTCGGCTACATCACGAGCGATCAGTTCGACATGGACGGCGGCGGAATCCAGCAGAACTTCCAGTTCGGCATCATCACGGTGAAGGACGGGAAGGTCACCATCGCGCCGTGATCGTGAAAGCCCGCTGGGAGTCTGCTCAGATTGTTCTCAGCGGGTCGCTGTACCGTCCCCGATGACCTTCGACGCCGAACGACTGGACTGATGATGCGAACTTCTCTTGCCCGGACGCTGTCCCTGGCAGTACTGAGCGTCGCCGCCGGTGGCCTTCTGGTCGCGTGCGGCAGCGACGACTCGACAGCCACAGGATCGCCGTCGACGACGTCGAGCACCACTGCCGCGGCAACGACGACGGCCGAGCCGACGACGGAGACGTCGGCCACCTCGGCGGCGGCGACGACGAGCCCGGGGGATGCGGCCACTGCGCCGCCCGAGCAGCCACAGCCGGTTCCAGAGGGCTTCCCTGGACCGACCGAAGCTCCCGTAGACGATCGTGGCCAGGCATTCCTCGACGAGTTGGACAGGAACGGTGTCACCGTTGCAGGCAACGGTGAGATTGCGATCTCCACAGCTACGTACATCTGCTCGGCACAGTCGCAGGGTGTTCCGGCGGACGAGATCTCGACGTTCGTGACGGCAAATGTCGGCGTCGAAGCCAGCGCCTCCGGCACTCAGATGACCGCTGAGCAGGCAGGAGAGGCCGCACAGGTCTACATCACGGCGGCTCAGAACACACTGTGCAAGGCTTGATGGTTCTCTGATATGGCCAACTCCACCAAGCGCAAGCGGCGACTACTACCGAAACTCCTTGCGGTTGTAGTCGTACTCGGGCTGATCATCGTCGCGCTGTGGTACCTGCTGGCAGGGCGCCTACCGCAGCAGATTCCGTCCCCGCCGCCGGGGCCGGGTCCCGACCAGCCGCAGTCGCAGCCCGCCGATTGTGCCGATGTTTCCGTCATCGCGATTCCCGGCACCTGGGAGTCGGCTGCCGGAGACGATCCATACAACCCGACCGCCAACCCGGTGTCTCTGCTGTTGAACGTGACCCAGCCGCTGCAGGCGCAGTTCGACCCGAGCCGGGCCAGCGTGTACACCGTTCCGTACGTTGCGCAGTTCTCCAACCCCATTGCGCTCCCGCCCGACGGTCAGCAGTCGTACAACAACAGTCGAACCGAGGGCGCGGCGGTCGCCAAGGCAGAGCTGGCTCGCGTCAGCGATCACTGCCCGCTGACCAACTACGTCCTCGTCGGTTTCTCGCAGGGCGCAGTGATCGCGGGCGACATCGCCGCAGAGATCGGTTCGGGCAACGGACCGGTGGCTGCGGAGAGGGTCCTCGGTGTCACGCTGATCGCCGACGGACGTCGCGACGGTACGTCCGGCGTCGACATCGGACCGCCGGTGGACGGCGTCGGTGCCGAGGTTGCTCTGGGTGGTCTCGATCTGCCCGGAATCACCATGACCGGACCGCGGCAGGGTGGCTTCGGATCGCTCGACGAGAAGGTCAATCAGATATGTGCCGCAGGCGATCTGATCTGTGCGGCACCATCGGAAGGACTGTCGCTGCGGAACATCCCGCAGAGCATCGGGATACTCGCCGGTGCGGCGGGGAATCCGGTGCACGCGTCGTACAACACGTTCGTGGTCGACGACGCAGGGACCACCACGACCCAATGGACCGCAGGTTGGGCGGCGGGGCTGATTTCGTCGGCGCCGGAGATTGCGCACCCCTAGAGAACACCCATGTAGTTCTCACAAGGCCCCCTCGGGGCAACTGGGTATTGGCCACAAAGGTGCTGTCAGTGGACCCCGCAAAGTGTATTCCCACGTGGCGAGCAGATAGAGTGGCGCCTTGACCCAGGCTCGAAAGGCGCTGGAAACCAGTCGCACCTGCACCGAGGAGACCTATTCATGAGTTCCGCCCAGGCCCCCGATCTGCCCGCTGAAGGGCATGTGACGGCGCTGCGTAAGTTCCGTTTCGCCGCAGGCGGGGAGGGCAACGCAGAAGAGGGCGGAGCGCGTAAGTTCATCAAGCTGGCGCAGCAGGCAGAAGAACTCGGCTACGACAGCTTCATGATTCCGGATCATCTGGGTAACCAGGTCGGTCCCATCGCGGCGCTCGGTGCGTTGGCAGTGGCGACCGACAAGATTCGGCTCGGTACCGCAGTTCTCGCCAACGGTTTCCGGCACCCGGCGATTCTGGCCAAAGACGCTGCGACCATCGACGTACTGTCCGGTGGCCGGTTGGAACTCGGACTCGGCGCGGGCTGGATGCGCGACGAGTACGACAAAGCCGGGATCGTGTACGACCGGCCAGGTATACGCATCGAGAAGTTGGCGGAGAGTCTGGAAATCCTCGACACGTTGCTGCGTGGCAAGGAATGCAATTTCCAGGGTAAGCACTTCACCATCACCGGACTCAAGGGCAGCCCACGCCCGCGGCAGGGTCCGCGTCCGCCGATCTGCGTCGGCGGTGGCGGTCCGCGCATGTTGGCGCTCGCCGCCAAGTACGCGGACATCATCTCCGTCGTACCGAGCACCACGAAGGAGGGCAAGCTTCAGCTGTCGGGAATGACACTGGAGAAGACCCTCGAACGTGTCGAGCTCATCCGGAAGGCTGCAGGCGATCGTTTCGACGAGATCGAGCTGAACTGGGCCATCACCACCATCGTCGTCACCGACGACCGCGAGCAGATGGCGGAAATGGCACTTGCAGCGCTCGACAACGGATATCCGCCCAATGTCGACGTCGACGTGAAGTTGAGCGTCGAGGATATTCTGACGTCCCCATATCTGGCATTCGGGACATACGACGAAATCGCCGATCAGATCCGTAACGTTCGCGCGAAAACGACGATGTCCTATGTCGGGGTTTTCCCCACACAGATGGAAGCGTTCGCTCCGGTCATCGAGCTGTTGAAAGGCGAGTGACCGAAGTACGTGTCGCCGCAAAGTTTCGCCGGAGCACGGTGGAGCATGGTGGGGACAGCTCGAACTGATCATTTGGATAGCTACCAGCTAGTAATATTCACCCCGCTCGGCGCGAACGTGAGTCGAAGAGATGTCGGTGCGCGAGTTCGCTGATCCGGGGTGCCAGCTTTCGGAGCGCGGCAAGACGCACACCGTCGGAGGAGATTGAACACAATGAGCCACACATTCGATGACTACATCGATGAGAACGGCCACATCACCATTGGCGAGGGCAAGACTCTCGTACGCCACGTCGAGGTGAACGTTGCCAAGAATGCCGACACGCTGGCATATCGGTTCATGGATTACTCCCGCGAACGCGACGGCGAGGCACACGAGCTGACGTGGGCCCAGTTCGGCACGCGCCTCCGTGCTGTTGCAGCGCGGCTGCAGCAGGTGACGAAGCCCGGTGATCGGGTGGCAATACTGGCGCCTCAGGGCCTGGATTACGTCGTCGCGTTCTTCGGTGCGATCTACGCAGGCACCATCGCCGTTCCGCTGTTCGATCCCGACGAGCCCGGCCACACCGACCGCCTGCACGCGGTGCTCGGCGATTGCCAGCCCACGGCCATCCTCACCGCAACCAGCTCCGCTGCAGGCGTCCGCAACTTCTTCCGCGCGCTCCCCGCGGCACAGCGCCCTCGTGTCATCGCTGTCGATGCGATTCCCGACAGCGTCGGCGAGACCTGGGTCGAGCCGAAGGCCGACCTCGACGACATCGCGTACTTGCAGTACACCTCCGGTTCGACGCGCACGCCCGCCGGTGTCGAGATCACCCACCGCGCGGTGGGCGTCAACGCCCTGCAGATGGTCGACAGCATGGAGATCAACCATGACTCTCGCGGCGTCACCTGGTTGCCGATGTTTCATGACATGGGCCTGCTCACCGTCATCCTCCCGGCGCTCGGCGGCAAGTACATCACCATCATGAGCCCGCGCGCGTTCGTGCAGCGTCCGTGGCGCTGGATCAAGGAACTCGCCGCAGTCTCCGACGGAGCAGGCACCTTCGCTGCGGCCCCGAACTTCGCCTTCGAGCATGCCGCCCAGCGCGGTTTGCCGAAGAGCGGCGAGAGCCTGGATCTGTCGAACGTCATCGGTCTCATCAATGGCAGTGAACCGGTCACCACGACATCCATGAAGAAGTTCAACGACGCCTTCGGCCCGTACGGTCTGCCGAAGTCCGCCATCAAGCCGTCCTACGGCATGGCCGAGGCAACACTGTTCGTCTCGACCAGCAAGCACGCCGACGAGGCCAAGGTGGTCTACGTCGACCGTGTCGAGCTGAACGAAGGCAACTTCGTGGTTGTCGCTCCCGACGCCCCCGGTGCCATCCCTCAGGTGTCCACCGGAACCGTCGCGCGTAGCCAGTGGGCCGCCATTGTCGATTCCGAGACCGCCACCGAGGTTGCAGACGAGCACGTCGGCGAGATCTGGTTGCACGGCGAGAACATCGGCAAGGGCTACTGGGGTCGTGAGACCGAGACCTCCGAGACCTTCCACAACAAGCTCGTACACCGCAACCCCGAGGGTTCGCATGCCGAAGGCGCTCCCGAGGGCGGCAACTGGATGCGTACCGGCGACTTCGGCGTCTACCACGACGGCGAGCTCTACATCACCGGACGCGTCAAGGACCTCGTGATCGTCGACGGCCGCAACCACTACCCGCAGGACTTGGAGTTCTCGGCACAGGAGTCGAGCAAAGCCCTGCGCCCAGGCTTCGTCGCTGCGTTTGCCGTCCCGCTCAACCAGCTCCCCGACATCGTCTTCGAGTTCAGTGGAGCCGCATTGACCAAGGATCCCGAGGACAGCTCCGAACAATTGGTCATCGTCGCCGAGCGTGCGCCCGGAGCAGGCAAGGCCGATCCGCAGCCCATCGCCGACGTGGTCCGCACCGCCATCTCCGCCCGACACGGCGTCACGGTCCGCGATGTCCTGCTCGTCCCGGCCGGTTCGATCCCCCGTACCTCCAGCGGCAAGATCGCGCGCCGCGCGTGCAAGGCCGCCTACATCGAGGGCACCCTCCGTGGCGGCTACCAGCAGACCGCGTTCCCTGACGCGGAACTGCCCGACTGACGTCTGCGCGTCCCGTACTCCTTCGACACGTAACTTGGTGAGTGATGGCTGAACAAGAAACTGACAACATCGAACCTGTCGAAGCCGAGGGCGCGGACATGACCGTCGCCCAGCTCCGTGACTGGCTGCGGAACTGGGTGGCGGAGGCGACGGGTCAATCGGCCGATCTGATTTCCGACGATCGTCCGATGGAAGAGTTCGGACTCTCTTCCCGCGACGCCGTGGCTCTCAGCGGTGAGATCGAGGAACTCGTCGGTGTCACACTGACCGCGACGGTCGTATATCAGCACCCGACCATTGCCTCGCTTGCGAAGATCATCATCGAAGGCGAGCCCGACACCCCGGCCGACGACGTCGACGACGCCTTCTACCTGCGTGGAAACGCGCACGCCGAATCGCACGATATCGCCATCGTCGGTGTGTCCACCCGCTTCCCGGGCGCAGGCTCGACTCCCGAAGAGATGTGGGCCCTGCTCAGCGAGGGCCGCGACGGCATCGTCGATCTGCCCGAGGGACGTTGGGAGGAGTTCACCTCCGATCCCGCGATCAAGGCAGCCGTCGACGCAACGGTCACCAAGGGTGGCTACCTCGACGACGTCAAGACGTTCGACGCCGAATTCTTCGCAATGTCGCCCAACGAGGTCGTCAACGTCGACCCGCAGCAGCGGCTCGCGCTCGAGCTCACCTGGGAGGCACTCGAGCATGCTCGCATCCCCGCCAGTTCCGTCAAGGGTGCCCAGGTTGGTGTGTTCATCGGTAGTTCGTCCAACGACTACCAACTCCTCGCCGTCAGCGACCCCAATGCGCATCCGTATGCACTGACCGGAACGTCGACAGCCATCGTCGCCAACCGCGTCTCCTACTTCTACGACTTTCGCGGGCCGTCCATCGCTGTAGACACGGCATGCTCGTCGTCGTTGGTCGCCGTGCATCAGGCTGTGCGCAGCCTGCGCACCGGTGAATCCGACCTCGCCGTGGCCGGTGGCGTCAACATGCTGCTCGCACCGCCGATCACTGTCGGATTCGGTCAGACCGGTGTGCTCGCGCCCGACGGCAAGATCAAGGCGTTCTCTTCGGACGCCGACGGCATGATTCGTTCCGAGGGCGGCGGTCTCGTAGTGCTCAAGCGCCTCGAGGACGCCGAGCGCGACGGCGACAACATCCTCGCCGTGGTCGCCGGCTCTGCCGTCAACCAGGACGGACGGTCCAACGGACTTCTCGCGCCCAGCCCAGATGCGCAGGCCGAGGCGTTGCGGTTTGCCTACCGCGACGCGGGCATTGCACCCTCGGGCGTGGACTACATCGAGGCGCACGGCACCGGAACCATTCTCGGCGATCCGATCGAGGCGGACGCGCTGGGACGGGTCGTCGGTCGTGGCCGTGACGCGGACAAGCCTGCGCTGCTCGGTTCGGCGAAGACCAACTTCGGCCACCTCGAATCTGCTGCTGGCGCAGCAGGTTTGATCAAGGTTGTGCTGGCGATGCAGCAGAATCGACTGCCGGCGTCGTTGAACTACGTGGGCCCCAACCCGTACATCGACTTCGACAAGGCGCACCTGAAGGTCGTGTCCGAGGGCGCCGAGTGGCCGCGCTACACCGGAAAGGCTGTGGCCGGGGTGTCCGGTTTCGGTTTCGGTGGCACCAACGCCCACGTCGTGGTCCGTGAGTACGTCGCCGACGAGGTGGCAGGAGTGGAGCCTGCGGAACGACCGGATCAGACAGGCGTGGAGCCTGCGGAACTGGTGGCAGGTATTTCGGAGGCTTCGTCGGAGCACATCGTTCCCGAGGTCGAGACGACGGATCCGGTTGCGGAGGCCGAAGCGATCCTCCAGGAGGAGCCCGCCGCACCGGAGACTGTCGTTCTGGCGGTGTCCGCTGCGCTTCCGTCGCGTCGCAAGCGCGCTGCATCGGATCTCGCCGACTGGTTGGAGACCGAAGAAGGCAGCACGACGCCGCTCGTGGATGTCGGTCGCGCGCTCGCCAAGCGCAACCACGGTCGTTCGCGCGCTGTGGTTCTCGCGTCGACGAGGGCCGAGGCGATCACCGGGTTGCGTGCCATCGCGGCTGGTAAGCCAGGCCAGGGAGTCTTCTCCGCCGACTCACCCGCGTCGAACGGTGCAGTGTGGGTCTTCTCCGGCTTCGGTAGCCAGCACCGCAAGATGGCGTCGACGCTGTACCGGACCAACAAGGTCTTCGCTGCTGCTGTCGACGAGGTCGATGAACTGCTGATCGACGAGGCGGGATACTCCATCAAGGAGATCATCCTGGACGACTCGCAGACGTACGAGTTCGAGAACTCTCAGGTCGGCATCTTCGTCATTCAGATCGCTTTGGCTGCAACGCTTCGCGCGCACGGGGCCGAGCCCGCAGCGGTCATCGGGCATTCGATGGGTGAGGTGGCCGCGGCGTACGTCGCCGGCGGACTGAACCTGGAAGATGCAGTCCGGATCATCTACGCCCGCTCGCGACTGCTGGCCGAGGGTCAGGAGGGCGTCACCGAGGCTACGGTGGGTGCGATGGCTCTCGTGGAGTACACGGCGGACGAGGTCAAGACTCTTACCGATCAGTTCCCCAACGTCGAGCCGTGCGTCTATGCCGCGCCGACGCACACCACCGTCGGTGGGCCACGTGCTGAGGTCGAGGCTCTCGTCGAGATGGCCGAGGCCGCAGGCAAGATGGCTCGTCTGCTCGACGTCAAGGGAGCCGGCCACACCGCGGCGGTCGACGTGCTGCTCGGCGAGCTGGCCGCCGAACTGGCCGGTATCGAACCGGGCAAGCTCACTGCGGGGGTCTACTCGTCGGTCGATCGCGAGGCGCACTATCGCGTCGGGCATGCGGCGATCCACGGGGTCGACTACTGGACCAAGGGCATGCGTCACCCGGTCTGGTTCACCCAGGCTGTCAATGTCGCTGTCGGAGATGGTCATACGACGTTCGTCGAACTTGCGCCGAACCCGGTGGCACTGATGTCGGTCGCGGCAACCGCATGGGCGGCGGGTGTTGCAGATTCCACGCTGATTCCGACGCTCAAGCGTAAGGAAGACGAGGCCGAGACGTTCCTGGCGGCGCTGGCTCAGCTGTACGTTCACGGTCACGCGCTCGATCTGACCACCCTGTTCGACGACGGTGACTATGCGTCGATTCCGCGAACTGCGTACCTGCGCAAGAAGTTCTGGCTCGAATCGCGGGTCAGTTCAAGCGGGTCCGGCCGGATCCCCGGCGCTCGCGTCGCGTTGCCCGACGGTCGTCACGTCTGGGAAGTCGACGCGTCCGCCGTGGAGTCGCTCGATGTTCTGGTGAAAGCGGCTGCTGCACAGGTATTCTCCGGTGTCGAGCTCGGTGCATCCGTCACGCACGCCGTGATTCCCGCCTCCGGCACCTTGGTGACGACGTTGACCTCACACCTCGGCGGTGCGTCGGTCCAGATCCATGCGCATGCGGGTTCGTCGTTCACGCTGCTCCACGACGCAGTGGTCACCTCGGGTGAGCCGTTGCCGGAACCGGTTGTGGCAGTGGTGGAGCCGTCCAGCTCGCCGCAGGAGCGGAGCCTGCGGAGTGACCAGTTCGGTTCGGATTCAGAGTTGCCCGACGTCGTCGAGGACTTCGGCGATCGCTGGGACCCGAATGGCAATCAGAGGCTCGAAGACCGGTTGGCGATCATCGTCGCCGAGTCCATGGGCTATGCGCCCGAGGATCTGCCGCCCGAGATTCCGCTGATCGAGCTGGGACTCGACTCGTTGAGCGCCGTGCGCATCAAGAACCGCGTCGAGTACGAGTTCGACATCCCCACGGTGCAGTTGCAGGCCGTTCGAGATGCCAACCTGTTGGAGGTCGAGAAGTACCTGCGGTATGCCCTCGACAACCGCGACGAAGTTCAGGCACTTGCCGACAAGCAGGCTGCCGAGAAGGCGGCCGAGCAGGCTGCCGAGGCCGGTGCGCAGGCACGTGACCAAGCGATCGACACAGCCGTTGAATCGCCCGAGGTTACGACGCCCAGCGCGGAGTATCAGCCGGTACCGTCGGCCGCACCCGTCGCCGAACAGACCGATCTCGGCGGCAAGGAAGCGTTCGCCGAGGCCGCCGGCTCGGATGTTCCACCCCGTGACAATGCCGAGCGCATGACGTTCGCGACGTGGGCCGTGGTGACCAAGGAGTCGGCGAAGGGCATCTTCAACATCCTGCCGATCCTCGACGACGAGACCGCCGAGAAGTTGGCTGCACGGCTGACCGAGCGGGCCGGCGGCGAGATCACTTTGGACGACGTGCTCGACTCGGAGACCATCGAGCAATTGGCCGACAAGGTACGTCCGCACCTCGAAGGCGGGGAGATCGACGGTGTGGTGCGCAATCTGCGTCCGCGACCGGAAGGTTCGAGCGCGACGCCGGTCTTCGCCTTCCACTCGGCCGGAAGCTCGACCGTCGCGTACGAGCCGCTGCTGCGTAAGTTGCCGGCTGGAACGCCGATGTACGGACTCGAGCGTGTCGAGGGTCCAATTTCTGTCAGAGCTGCCGAGTACGTTCCGCTGATCAAGGCAATTCAGCCCGAAGGGCCGTATGTGTTCGTCGGCTGGTCGCTCGGCGGCATTCTGGCGTACGAGGTCGCGCGGCAGATGGAGGAGGAAGGAATCGAGGTGGCATACGTCGGACTGCTGGACACAGTCATGCCGGGTGTCGAGATTCCGGACACCAAGGAAGAAGTGCGACGCCGGTGGGAGCGGTACGCGCAGTTCGCCAAGAAGACCTACAACGTCGACTACCCGATTCCGTACGACAAGCTCGTCGAAGCCGACGACGAGGGGCAGATCCGCATCATCACCGATCTGGTCAAGCTCAGTGGCGCCAAGATTCCCGGCGGCATCATCGAGCATCAGCGGACGTCGTGGCTCGACAACCGCGCGATCCAGACTGCGGAGCTCAAGCCCTACGGCGGACATGTGACGTTGTATATGGCCGACAAGTACCACGATGACGCGATCGCACTCGAGCCTGCCTACGACTCGCGCGAGGAGCACGGCGGATGGGCGCCCGTTGTGAAAGATCTCGAGATCGTGCAAATCGGAGGCGATCATCTCGCTGTGGTGGATGAGCCGTACATTGGACGGATTGCGGCACACATGACGAAAAAGCTCGATCAGATCGAGTCGCTGAGAACCGGAGAGTAGATCTTGACTGGTACCACCGCCGAAAAGTTGGCCGACCTGCGGACCAACCTCGAACTTGCCAAGGAACCGGCGGGTGAGATCGGCGTCGCCAAACGCGCCAAGAAGGGCATACCGAGCGCCCGCGAGCGTGTCGATATGTTGCTCGATCCGGGCAGCTTCGTCGAGATCGGTGCTTTGGTACGTGCACCGAACGATGCTTCGGCGTTGTACAGCGACGGCGTGGTCACCGGTCACGGAACAGTCGACGGCCGGCCGGTCGCGGTCTTCTCGCACGACCAGACCGTGTTCGGTGGCACTGTCGGTGAAATGTTCGGGCGCAAGGTCGCCGGAATCATGGACTTCGCCATCAAGGTCGGGTGCCCGGTCATCGGTATCAACGATTCGGGCGGTGCCCGGGTGCAGGACGCGGTGACCTCACTCGCCTGGTACGCGGAGCTCGGGCGTCGCCACGAACCACTGTCCGGCTTCTGCCCGCAGATCTCGGTGATCCTCGGCAAGTGCGCGGGTGGAGCGGTGTACGCGCCGATCAACACCGATGTCGTCGTTGCCACCGAAGAGGCGTACATGTTCGTCACCGGGCCGGACATCATCAAGTCCGTCACCGGCGAAGAAGTCAGCCTCGAAGACCTCGGTAGTGCACGCAAGCAAGCCCAGTACGGCAATGTGCACCACGTTGCGGTCGACGAGAAGGCCGCGTTCGACTGGGTGCGCAACTACCTGAGCTACATGCCGTCGAGCTGCCAGGAAGATCCGCCCATCGTCAACCCGGGGCTCGAACCCGAGGTGACCGAGTCGGACCTGACACTCGACAAGATCATGCCCGACGCCGACAACGCCGGCTACGACATGCACGACATCATTCTGCGGCTGTTCGACGACGGGGACTTCCTCGAACTGTCGTCGGAGATCGCGCCGAACGTCATCACCGGTCTGACGCGAATCGACGGCACCTCAGTGGGCGTCGTCGCCAATCAACCGATGTTCCTCTCGGGCGCACTCGATGCCGACAGTGCCGACAAGGCAGCGCGTTTCGTGCGCATCTGCGACGCGTACAGCATTCCGCTGGTGTTCCTCGTCGATACTCCTGGGTTCCTCCCGGGCGTCGACCAGGAGAAGGTCGGCGTCATCAAGCGCGGCGGCCGATTCCTGTTCTCGTACATCGAGGCATCGGTCCCCAAGGTCACCATCGTCGTCCGCAAGGCCTACGGCGGCGGTTACGCGGTCATGGGTTGCAAGCAGCTCGGCGCAGACATCAACTTCGCTTGGCCCACAGCACGAATCGCGGTCATGGGTGCCGAAGGTGCCGTCAACATCATCGGCCGCAAGCAGATGGCCGAAGCAGGCGAAAACGCACCCGCCGTCCGTCAGCAGCTCATCAACTTCTACAACGAGCACGTTGCGACCCCCTGGGTCGCCGCCGAGCGTGGATACATCGACGCCGTCATCGAGCCGTCGTCCACCCGCTTGGAGCTCCGTAAGGCGCTGAAGCTGCTGAAGGACAAAGAGGTGTTCAAGAATCCTCGGAAGCATCACCTGTTTCCGATCTAGGCCCGCCGCCCTTGTCGCTTGACTGTCCGCCCGCCCGCCCCTTATCGCTTGAATGGTCCATTCATACGGTCAGATAGCGTGGGTGTGCCTTTCAAGCGGTGGGTCGCTGGCCCCGATGATCGCTTGAATGGTCCATTCATACGGTCAGATAGCATGGGTGTGCCTTTCAAGCGGGCCCGAGTCGCAGGTTGGGGCGCGGTCGGGCGAGTGCGCGCTCGTAGCCGGCGCGAAGGTCGGCCAGCACCCCCTGAGGGTCGTCCCGGATTTGCTGCGGTAGGTGCGAGACCATGACCGCTCCCGCGCGCTCCATGTTCGCTCGACATTTCATCGTCTTGGCGTGATCGGGCGGACTCAGATGGTATGCGAACGAGTCGATCTGCCACCCGTACGCAACCAGATCGACCCAGCCGTCGGGCCGTGCGAGGAAGGTGCCGTCGGCGGCGAACACATCGCGATTGTGCACCATCTTGGGCAAACCTGATGTTGCATAGAGCTTCTGGGCTTGAACTTCGGCAACGGAGTGCGCGTCGTCGGCGAGTTGCCGTGCAGCCATCCATCCGACGGCACCGTACTGTCTCGGCCCTTCGTTCAGTTCGCGAACGATTGCGTCGAGAGTTGTCGATCCGCGCTGAATCGCCTGAGCGAAGAGGCGAATGCAACTTTCGGTCGACCGCAATGACCGCGCGGTGTCCACGAGTGCACGAGGCAGAGGTGCGACGAGCAACCTCGCCCGGCGCTCTGGTTCGGGCACACGTGTCGTCCGTTCGACGCGAACGAACGACGTGGATGCCCGACGCATCGTCGATGGCACAAGAATGTGTACATCGCTGCCGACCCTATCGAAGCCATGCTGCATCACTGCCGTGCCGCCGGTCAGCATGCTCTGCTCACCCCCGTACTGGAGCGCCGCTGAAAGCTGTTGTACTACATTCGGATTACCGTTCTGCAGTAGAACGACTCCAGGGAGTATTCGACGCCACTTGCCGTCGTCGGTAGTCCTGGCTGTGATCGACCCGTCGGATACTCCGCACTCCCGGAGCGCCTTCCGGGTGATCACCCCGTTCATGGACGCGCCGTCGAGTATCTCCCGCTGTGTTGCCCATTGTCCTCGTTTCATGGGCAGACGGTGTCACGCTGTGTCGTCGATCCGACGGCGTCCACCAAGGGAAACAGAATGCCTGTGTACAACGGCTGAGGCTGTGGACAACTCTCGTGAAAGCCGCGCGACGGGTTCAGCGATGTCGGTGCTGGGTGATAGGGCGAAAGCACGGACGGCCCGGCGACCCACCGCTTGGATGGGCCACCCACGCTATCTGTTCGTATGGATGGACCATTCAAGCGATCAGGGGGCCGGCGGACCCAAGCGATCAGGGGCCGGCGGACCCAAGCGATCAGGGGGCCGACCCACCGACCTACTGGTCGAACACCCTCAAGTTCCCGGGCGTCCAGAAGCCCGACCTGGTGACTTCGCCGGTCTCGACCGTCGCGGGTACGGCCTGGGGGTAGTACGGGTCGTAGCGCTCGAGGGAGCCCCAGTCGCGTGCCCAGTCCAGGTTCAGGTACGTCGGCACCGTCACCGGCTTGGCGAGGAGTTCGCTCCAGCCGAGGGGGCCACCGTTGTCGCCGGCCTGCCAGGTGTCGGTGGAGCTGACGGCCAGGGGACGGTCGGGGAGGATGCGGTAGCCCGGCACCTCGGCGACGCCGTACTCGTGGTCGAACGGACGCTGGCACGGGAACTGCAGCCCCACAGCCCAGTCCAGTAGAACTGGCTGCTCGCTGCCGATCAGATCGTTCAGTTTCTCCAACTGCGGAACTCGTGGCGGCGTGAATGCGAACCACTGGTCGCCGGTGAGGTTCGGGTCGTTGGCGACTATACGGACGGCGTCGGCGTCGTCAGGCAGGTCCGCGATCGGGATGCGCAGGTTTCGCCATGACGGTGCCGGGCCGATGTCGCGGGGCAGGTAGGTGCCCTTGACGTCGACCGATCCGTTGGGCTGACGCGTTCCGTACTCGACGAGGAGTGACTGTCCGTAGGTCAGCGCTCCGGTGTCGTCGTACGAGAGGATGCGGCCGGCGGCCGAAACCACGATGAGCGGGGCGTCGTCCGAGCGCTCAGGAAGGGAGTACCAGCTCGACGTCGCCGACGCCGGTTCCTGGATCCCGGGCTGGTAGGAGCCGAGAACCGGGGTGGTGGCCGGATCGAGTCCGAAGGGCAGTGCCGCGGTCGAGCCGTTGACGCCCTGGGCGCCGATGCCACCGCCGGTGCCCGAACTCTGGCCTTCCTCGAATGCCGGACCGACGCTTTGCTGATCGGTATTGCCCTGTCCCGGTTTGACTTCCACCGCGTCTGCGCTGAGGTCGGTGGGGATGCCGTTCGGGGTGAAGTTCGATGGGTCTTCGCCACCGAGTGGGCCGGTCTCGGGGTCGAAGGCCGCGGGAATCGGATCGAGTACGCCTGCGTTCGGATTCGCTTCCACCAGAACATCGTTCGCGAGCCCGCACGAATTGCCGGTCAGGGATTGAATATTGGACCGCGCGAGTGAGTAGGCCGGGTATTGCGACACAGCGCCCTTGACCAGCGACAGTATTTCGAACAGCACCATCAGTCCGGCGATGACGGTCAGGGGAGCGGCCGCGAATTTCTTGATGCGCCTGCCGCGTTCGGTTCCGGCGCGAGGCTGTGGAGGCGCATAGCCCTCACGCAGGTACTGCCATCCGGCCAGCGCCAGAGCAGCGCCGAACAGGATGAGGAACAGTGTGTTGGATTGATTTCCACTCAAGGACACCGTCTTGTCGAACCACGGAACGCCGTAGCTGGAGACGTACCAGTATCCGTTGATGCCTGAGAATGCCAGTGCGAGAACGAACATCAGCCCGGCGAGGAATACCGTCCTGTTTCGCCGCGACCTCAGCGCGCTCGCCGAGATCGCGACGGCGGTGAGGGCTGCGAGACCGCCCGCGATCCCTGCGTACGACCCGAAGTGGTGAGTCCACTTGGTCGGGTTGAACATCATGAAGAAGATCGTTCCGAACACGACGCCGATGAGACGCCATGCTGGTCCGTTGGCAATGCCGGGGACGCGCCTGCGACGCAACAGGATGAACAGGGTCGAGAACAGGCACAGGAGCATCACGAGGAACGCGAAACGACGCGCGACGGAACCGTCGACAGTTTGGACGAAGAGGTAGTAGTAGCGCAGGAAGTCTTGGTACCACGCTTCGCTCGGTCCGATTGCCGTCCGCACACGCGTCGACTCGATGACGGTGGCGTAGGTCTGATCGGCGAACACCACGACCAGAACCAGGAATCCTGCGGCAGCCAACGGCGCCAGCAACGGGAGGGTGCCGACGAGGCGGTGGCGGCGAACGACTATGCGTGCCATCGGTCGTGCACCTGCCAGGAGCGCAGCGACACACATCAGGCCCGTCGGCGCAGACGCGAGAGTGAAGGCGCCGATCAAGAATGCCGACGCTGCGGGAAGCAGCCTGCCGGTTGCGATTGCGCGTTCGATCGAGCACCAGGTCAGCAGCGCGCCGAGAGCCACGATCGGTTCGGGACGAAGCCCGTTGTTGTACGGAAGCCAGAACGCAAGGAAGACCAGTCCGCCCGTCCAGAGGGCGACATTCGACTTGCGGACGGCACGGCCGAGTCGTGGGACGACCTCACGGCTGATCACCATCCAGCAGAGCACGCCGGCGATCAGCGCGGGCAGTCTCATCCACGGGCTCGCGGTGGAGATCTTCGCGAACACGGCCAGCACGTCGTAGTACCAGCCGAACGGGGCCTCAGGGACGCCGAACCAGCGGAAGTAGTTGGCCATGTAGCCGGATTGATCGGAGGCCCGTGCCATCGTGAGCAGGTAGCCGTCGTCGGACGTGTTCGCTCCGACGAAGTGCCAGCCGATCAGGGCACCGACGACGGTGAAATCGACGCCGGTGAACTTCCACCAGTGCGACGGGAAGAAACGTCGGTGACCGCGACCGTCGATGCCGTCGAGTCGCCCGAGCGCACCCATCGCGATGATGGTGCAGACGATCGCGAGGATCATCGCGAGCAGTTTGAGAATCGTCGGGCTCGAGGAGAACCGCGAGTCGACGTCGATCGTGACCGACATGCCGGACGGGGCCGCGCCGGTGAGGTCGGTGAAGAGTCCGACGATCTGGGGCCGGAGGTCACCGTCGAGCCGGCCGACGCGCTCAGCGCCCTGTTCGTCGGTCAAGCCAGTGAACTCGGCGGTGGTGTAGTCGCTGTTGGAGACGATCTCGATGGAGCTACACCCGGCGCCCTCGACATCGGCCCGAGGTGCGGAGGCCACGACCACGTTGCGGTCCAGGACGTCGACCGAGCCTTCGCCGACGCGTACGAACAGGCTGTTGAGTGCAGCACCCTCACCCTGGGGCGGGGCGGTCGCGAGCAGCAGTCCACCCTGTGGCGGCAGCTGCGCGACGGCCGAACACGGGATCGTCGCAGAGAAGTCGACGGCTGCCTGCGACACGAGAGGGGCGTCGACGTCCTCGATGACTCCGGCTTCGGGCCACTGAATGGTCGAGGTGGTCTGCACGACCGGGAGGAACGGCGTGAGGATCGCCAGCAGGGCGCCGAGAAGGCCCGTGACGATCGCGATCAGTCGTGTCGTGCGCACCTGAGAGCGCAGATCGACCGGTGAACCCTTCGTCGGAGGAACGGAGGGCACGGCGGATGAATCTGTCACGGCGTCGGGCACGATTGTCGATGTTATGCGAGCGTGATCAGAAGAGCACACATGCCTGGTCCAGACCGTCGGACCGAACCAGGCATGAAAACCGGGCGCTCAGTCGTTTCTGATCGGTCCAGGGGTGAACAATCCCGATCGCGTCTCCTCGGTGACGGTCACTTCTGCGGGCGTCGCGTCCGGGTCGAGTGGTGTGTATCTCTCGATCGAGCCCCAATCGCGGTCGTAGTCGTTCTTCAGATACGACGGCAACGTCTGAGCTCCGAGTAGCTGCTCGGTCCAGCCGAGCGGTCCACCTCCGATCCAGTCCTGCCACGCGTTGGTCGACTCGGCGCCGGTGCGGTCCGGGAGGATGCGGTACTCGGGCACCTCGGCGACGCCGTACCGGTGATCGAACGGGCGCTGGCAGGGGAAGGCGAGTCCGACGGCCCAGTCGAGCAGCACGGGTGCGTCCGAGCCGACGACGTCGTTCAGCGATTCTGTTTTCGGAACGCGCGGAGGCGTGACGGCGGCCCACTGATTGCCTGCGAGATCGGAATCGTCGACGACGATGCGAATGGCGTCGGCCTCCGCTGGGAGGTCCGCGAGAGGAACGCGCAGATTCCGCCATGACGGTGCGGGACCGATGTCCGACGGCATGACGCGTCCCAACGCCCGTACGTCGGCGCCCTCTCGGATGCCGTACTCGACCTCGACGCTCTGGCCGGGGGTGACGATCCCGTCCGAATCGATCGAGCGGATCCGGCCTGCGGCGGCGATGGCGATCAGGTCGCCGTCTCCCGGGAGGCCGTACCAGTCGGTCGTCAGCGACGAAGGCTCTTCGCTGCCGAAGCTGCCGAGAACGGGCGTGGTGGCCGGGTCGAGACCGAACGGCAGCGTCACGGTGCTGCCGTTGATGCCGGCGTTCGGCTCGGTGCCGCCCGCGGTTCCCGAGTTGTTTGTCGAGACGGTGGTGCTGCCGTCGGTGGGCGTGACCGAGTTGGCTGCGCCCTGGGTCGATTCCTCGGCGTCTGCGGTCAGATCGGAGGCGACACCGTTGGGTGTGAACCCGACGTTTCCGCCGGCGCCCAGGGGATCCGAGCCTCCCGAAAGTGGTTGCAGCAAAGAAGTATTCGGATCGGTCTCCACCAGTACATCGTTCGCGAGCCCGCACGCGTTTCCGGTGAGGGAGTCGATGTTCGAGCGTGCGATCGAGTATGCCGGGTACTGCGCCACCGCGCCCTTGAGCAACGAAAGCACCTCGAACAGCACGACACCGCCTGCGACGATGGTCAACGCCGAGGGTGCAAATCTTCTACGCTTCTTGGTGGCCGGTGTTACGTACGGCATCCGAATATGTTGGTACGCAGCGTACATCAGCGTCAGGACGGTCAGTCCGAGGAAGAGCGTCGAGAAACCCTTCCCTGCGATGGACGGCGGTTTGTCGAACCACGGAACGCCGTAGCTGGAGACGTACCACCAGCCGTTGGAGCCGGTGAAGGCCAGCGCCGTCAGGAACAACACAGCAGCGGTGAACAGTGTCCGATTGCGCGGCGAACGGATGGTCGCGGCCGTGACGCTGACGGCGGCCAATGCTGCGACCGACCCCGCGAGACCGGCGTAGACCCCGAAGTGGTGCGTCCACTTGGTGGGAGTGAACATCATCAAAGCCAGTGCGCCGATGATGATACCGAGAATGCGGCGGGACGGTCCGATCGCTGTGCCGGGAATCCGTCCGTTCTTGCGCAGCATCACGAAGACCGATACCGCGACGGACAGCAGCATCACGAACACGCCGAACCGTCGGGCGAGGGAGCCGTCGGGAGTGATCATCATCAGTGAATCCCAACGGATTCGCTCGTCGAACCACGCCACGTTCGGGCCGACTGCCGACCGCACCCGGGTCGCTTCGAGGACGGTGGCGACGGTTTGGTCGGCGAAGATCGCGATCAGAACAGCGGTTCCCGACGCCAACAGCGGTGCGATCAGGGCGGCGAACCCGACGGTTTGTGCGCGTCGAATCAGGATCTGCACGAGCGGTCGTGCGCCTGCCAGCAGCGCGGCGATACTGATGAGTCCGGTCGGACCGGCGGCGAGGGAGAACGCGGCGATCAGCAGCGCGATGGCCGCGGGGAGCAGGCGGCCGGTAGCGATGGCTCGCTCGATGGAGCACCAAGTCAGCAGCGCGCCGAGGGCGATGACCGGTTCCGGGCGAAGGCCGTTGTCGTAGGGCAGCCAGAATGCGAGGAAGACGAGGCCGCCGGTCCACAGGGCGACCTTCGACGAACGGACGGCACGGCCGAGGCGCGGGACGACCTCACGGCTGATCACCATCCAGCACAGGATTCCGGCGAGCAGGGCAGGTAGTCGCATCCAGACGCTCGCAGTGGAGACCTTCGCCAGTGCGGCGAGCATGTCGTAGTACGGCATTCCGAACGGTGCTTCGGGGACTCCGAACCAGCGGAAGTAGTTGGCCATGTATCCGGCGTTCTCGGACACCCTGGCCATGTTGAGCAGGTAGCCGTCGTCGGAGGTGTTGGCACCGATGATGTGCCAGAGCAGCAGTGTCCCGAGGACGACGGCGTCGACGCCGGTGATCTTCCACCAGCGGGCGGGAAGGAAACCGCGTGCGCGACGACCGTCGAGTCCGTCGAGCCGGTGCAGCGCGAACAGCGACATGACGATGGCGAGGGCGCCGACGATCATCGCGAGAAGTTTGAACAGGGTTGGGCTGGACGAGAACCGGGAGTCGATCGAGGCGGTGACGCTCAGGCCTGGGGTGGCCTGCTGCAGGTCGGTGAAGATACCCACCATCTGTGGCCTGACGTCGCCGTCGACGGTGGTGGATTCGCCGTCGACGCTCACCACCGTGCGTGCAGAATTGCTGTCCACCGTGACCACGCACCCAGCGGTTACAGGGGCCTCGGCCAGAACCCGATCCCGGAGAATCACCTGGAGGTTCTGCTCGTCGGTGACCTTGACGACGAGTCCGCGGCTTTCGACGCCCGGTGCGCCGGACGGCAGCGTGGACACGAGGGTGTCCGGTGCGTCGGTGCACGGGATCGACGCCTCGAGGCTCAGCGGCGTGTAGGACACCAGCGGTGACTCGACGCTGCCGAAGCTCTCCGCCGGCCACGAGATGGTCGCGGCCGATTCCTCGACGGGAAGAAGCGGCGTCGCGAGGGCGAGGATCACTCCGATCAACCCGGCGAGGATGGCAACTGTCTTGGCTGTACCGATGCGAGCAGTCTTCAACTCGGGTTTGGAACGCACTCGATCATGTTAGGGGAGGCGGGAGTGGAGCCTGCGGAATGACCCTTGGGGGCGGGAGTGGAGCCTGCGGAATGACCCTTGAGAGGCGTTCAGGGAACGAGGGTGCGGACGTCCCAGATCCAGACGCCTTCGTGGTACTCGGCCTCGAAGCCGAGTAGGGCGTTGACGGTGTTGCGCAGTGCGACGCTGTTGCGCCCCGGTTGAAGCACCACGACGTCGGCGGACCAGAACTGGAGATCGGCGCGGGCGTCGGCTTGCTGCTCGGCTGTGATCTCCGGAACTGTTCCCGAGTTACGGACGGATCCGAGGAGCAACGCGGTCGGGCGGTCCACTGCGCCGTACTTGGCTGTCTTTTCCTCGGTGTCGCTCGGTCCGACGAAGTAGCCACCTGCGAGCGGGAAGCTCATGTCGGCTTCGATTTGCCATCGCAGCGGCCGCGCATCCTCTGGGCGAGGCAACGGAACAGTGACCACTGAACCGTCGTCGACGTAGTTCTTCCAGTCACCGCTCGCGAAGAACTGTGGCGTCGCGGTTCTCTCCACTACCTGCAGGGGTGTCGGAAGCAGCGGGACGAGTGCCAAGGCCAAAGCGATGGACCAGACTGCCGGGATCGGTCGCAGCCCGCGCTTGAACGCTGCGTCTGTCGCCAGCACCAGCAGTAGGGCAAGGGCTGGTACTGCGGCGAGGGCAAAACGGGTTTCCAGGACCGACTCGACGAGTGGCGTATCGGCGAGCCATTGCCAGGGCAGTTCGATCTCGGTGTTCTTCTTGCCGATGATCAGCTCGGATCCGAGCGAAATCACGATGACGGCGACGGCCGTTGCTGCGGCGGCCCGCGCGCATGCCACGCGCCAGAGCCACACGGCCGCCACGAGCGCGAGCACCAGGAGTGGCCATCCGAAGTATGCGTTCTCCTCGGTGGCGTTGATGCGGACGTTCTCGCCGGGCGTCGTGACGCCGCCGACCGATTGCGTCGGGAACTGCGTGAGTGCTTTGGCGTCGTTGCCCATTGCGCCGTGTTCGAGGAACGAATAGCTTTGCGGCCCGAAGAACTGCCAGTACAGCGGGAATGCAACGAGAACCAGCGCCAGAACGGCGGCTGTCGGGAGGCTCTTCCAGGAGTTCTTCACGGCGGGCCAGAAGCTTCGCGGTGTTCCCACGTAGTAGACGAGGGCGAACAGCCCGAAGGCCATCGCGAAGATCAGCAGCGGTTCCTCGCCGAGCATGATCTGCAGCGCGACGACGAGACCGAGGGCAATGGTCTTCTTGGTAGTCGGACCTGTGCGCGCGATGGCGACGACCAACGAGGCGATGACGGGCAGCAGGAACAGAACGACGAAGTTCGGGTGTCCGTTTGCATGGGAGATCATGCCCGGCGCGAAGCCGCACAGTGCGCCGCCCAGTGCGGATGCGCCGCGCGATGCGCCCACGGTCCGAGAAAACAGCCAGTACCAGGCATAGGCGGTGCCGGCGAGTCCGATGGTCAGCGCGATTGCCCACGTGACGGTGGGGCCGAACAGCAGCGTGACGGGCGCCAACGGAATCGACAGCCCGAACATGGCCGTGTTGGCCATGAGATTCACGCCGAGTGGGTAGTTCTGCAGATCGCTCCACAGTGGGTTCTCGAGGTGCACGACCGAATGCGCGGCAACGGCGAAGAACCACTCCCACATCGCCTGGTCCTGGCCACTGTTGTAGAGGTAGCCGTTCGACAGGTTCCGCCACTGTCCCTGCAGGACGAACAGGGCGAGGACGGTGAAGGCCGAGGCTGCCGCAGCGTCGGCGCGGTTGACCCCGCGCACGCGTGCTGCAATGGACCCGATTTTCGACGAGGGGGCCGTCCCCGGCTGCTCGAGAATAGTCTGGTCGGTAGTGATCATCGGGTTGAACGTTACGTGAACGTTATGTGATTTGCCTATGCAGGACGGGTGACCAGCGCAAAAGGCCCAATGTCGGTGACCTCGAACCGTGGATCTTCGAACAGCGACTCGTCGAAGGTGACGGTGTATCGCCGCACGTTGGGATCGTTCGGGTACACGTCCTCGGCCAGCCTCAGGGTGTAGCCATCGGCACCGCGGCGGAACAGGAAGGCGTCGGGAGCCGGCCATTGGCTGGCGTCGAGTGCCTCGATCAATTCGTCCGGAGTTTCGAGGGCTGCCCAGTCGGCGATAGCTGCCGACCGCTGGTCGAACTGAGCGAGTGGATTGGCGTAGTGCGACGTCAAACCCTGGAAGCCGAAGTAGGGGTAGTAGCTCAGGAACGACGTGTCCGCAGTGAGCACAATGGTCTCGTCGCGTTCTCGGCCCAGTTGCTCGGTGATCGCCTGGTCCACTTCGCGGTAGTACGACACGGCGCTGGGTGGGCGCATGTCGGCGCGTACCCCGTCACCGTCTGTGTCCGAGTACGCGACGGTGATCTCCGTTTGCAGCACCTGAGGGATGTTCTGCGCGAACGCCAGTGCGCCGACGGTTGCGACGACGACTGCGGCGACCTTGAACCGCGCAGGTTCGTTGATCGCCTGGTAGATGGCTTTCGAGCCCTCGACGAACCCGAAAACTCCTGCCGCGCCCAACAATACGATCAGTACCGCTTCGAGCCGGAACGACAGCAGCGTGGTGCCGGCGACAGTGGCCGCCATCGACAACAGCGTCCACAGATACACGGCGACGACGCCAAGTCCGAGAGCCTGTGCTCGCCTCGAGGTCGCGGAGCGGACCGCAAGCCACAGCATGCCGACCATGCACAGGGCGCCGAGGAGTGAGAACTCGAGCATCGGGAAGGGAAGTTCTGCTCCGGCTTCGGGAAGATAGTGCAGTGCGGTTCCGGAGGTCGACGGGGTGCCTGTCACGAAGTCGACGAGGTATGGAAGCCACACCGTGAGCGCAATGACCGCCGAGATAGCAGCGATGGCGACGAGTCGGACGACGACGGGGATCGCGGCCCGCCATGTCCCGTGCGCGCGGACGGAGAGTACGGCCGATACGACGGCCATGAGGGTGACAGCGAACGCTGCCATCCCCAGGTACAGGGTGTAGAACGTCGCGGCGAGTCCGAGGAACAATCCGGTACCGACGACAGCGCCCCAGCCCCAGCTGGTGGTTCGCTGGGGTTCGCCGCCGACCGCACCCCCAGACTGCTTGAATGGTCCATCCATACGATCAGATGGCCTGGATGGTCCATTCAAGCGATCGGGGTGAACGGACACCGGCCGATTCAGCGCACCCCACGCCAGCAGAAGAGCCGGCGCGACGAGCAGGGCGATGACGGCGCTGTATGCCTCCGGAGATGCGTACGCGACGACCAGTGCGGTGGTCACGGCGCTGACAGCGACGGCCAAATCTGTCCGAACGAGTTGCTTCCATAGCGTGAACGCCACAACCGCCGTGACTGTGAGGAATCCGATTGCGAAGGGCTTGAACACTTCCCAGCCGTCCATGCCGAGTAGGTTCCCGACGCGTCCGCCGATCCAGAACCAGCCTGCTGGGTAGAACGGTGGGATGTCGGCGTACGTCATGTCGCGCAGTGCGGCCGAATCCGTCAGTCGCGTCAGGTATTCGGTGCGAAACTCTTGGTCGACCGATATTCCGAACAGGTACAACTTGGTCGCAGCCAACGGCAAACCGAGTGTGACCGTGACGAATCCGGACAACCCCAGCCACGTCAGGCCCTTCGCGAGCCATTCCAAGGTCCCGCGGCGATACAGAACGATTGCCACTGCGAACGCGACCGCACAGACGACCTGCCCGAGCGACGTCAGTGCGCGAGTGACGTTGGACGAGTTGAACGCCGGCCACTGGACGAGGGAGAAGGCGTACAACCCGATCGCCGCAACGATGGTTGCGACGAGAGCGGCCAGTACGCCGTCGACGGCCGTCCCGAGCGCTCGTTTCATCTAGATAGGGAGTTTGCGGAAGATCGGACGCGGGACGTGCCGGAGCGCGATCATCACGAATCGGAAAGGTCCCGGTGCCCAGACCAGGTCCTTGCCCTTCTGGGATGCGGCAACCGCCAGTTTGGCGATGTCTTCCTTGTCGACCGTCAACGGGGCTTCCTTGACGTGCGCGCTGAACTTGGTGCGCACCATGCCGGGGCGGATCACCGTCACGCGAGGGCCGAACTCGCGCAGAGCTTCTCCGAGGCCGAGGTAGAAGCCGTCGAGACCCGCTTTGGTCGATCCATACACGAAGTTGGAACGACGCACACGCTCACCGGCGACCGAGGACATCACGATGATGCGCCCGTAAGCCTGTGCCTTCATCTTCTTGCCCAGCAGTACGCCCACCGACACCGACGCGGTGTAGTTGATGTTTGCCGTCAAGACAGCTTTGCGCTGGTCCTGCCACAGTTCTTCGGCGTCGAAGTCCACCGCGAAAGCGACGATTGCGACGTCGACATCACCCTTGGACCACGCTTCGTCGATGACCTTGGGGTGAGATGCGGTGTCGAGGGCATCGAAGTCGATGACGTCGACGGACTTCGCGCCCTTCGCGGTAAGTTGTGCAACCGCACTGTCGCGCAGCGGATCGTTCGGCAGTGCGGCAAGAATCACTCGAGCCGGCGACTTCGACAGGTATTCCTCGGTGATAGCGAGACCGATCTCGCTTGTTCCACCGAGTACGAGAATGGTCTGCGGGTTCCCCACAGCGTCGATCGTCACAGCAATTCCAACCTTCTGGCCATATCGGAGGCGAAAACGCCTGTGGGGTCCACGGATCGACGGACCTTGATCCATTCGTCGATCTTCGGGTACATCGAGTGGAAGGTCTCCGCGTCCGTTCGCGAGTCCTTCGCGGTGTACAGACGACCACCGAATTCGAGGACGCGCTTGTCGAGCTCGCGGACCATCTCGTTCAGGCCCGCCTTGATCGGGAAGTCCATCGCGACGTTCCACCCGGCCATCGGAAAGCTCAGTGGCGCTTTGTTTCCCGGCCCGAACAGCTTGAAGACGTTCAGTGCCGAGTACTGGCCCGAACGCTGGATGAACCGGATGATGTCCTTGAACTCTTCGAGAGCCTCGGTGGGAACGAGGAACTGGTACTGCAGAAATCCCTTCGGTCCGTAGCCGCGGTTCCACTCACCGACGAGATCGAGGGGGTGATAGAACTGCGTCAGATTCTGGACCTTGCCGGTGTAGTTGCCACCCATGCGGTAGTAGGCCTCGCCGATCACGCTCATCGACAGCTTGTTCAGGCCGCTGATCGGGAAGATGTCCGGCACCGTCAGCAACTGCGGCGCGTCGAACTTGAGCGGGTCCTTCTGCAGCTTCTTCGGGAGCTCGTCGAACTTCGCCAACGAGCCACGGGTGATCGTCGCGCGGCCGAGCTTGGGCGGCCCGCTCATGACGTCGAACCACGCGCTCGAGTACGTGTAGTTGTCCTCGGTGCCGTCCTGATGAGCCGCAACGGTCTCGTCGAGAGTCTCGGTGCGGATGCCGTCGTTGATGAAGTAGGCCGACTCGGTCGCCGTCATCTCGATCGTCGCGCGCAGGATGATCCCGGTCAGGCCATTGCCACCGACCGTCGCCCAGAACAGTTTGGCGTTCTTGCCTGACGGTGTCAGGTGGCGGATCTGGCCATCCGCGGTGAGCAGTTGCATCGAGCGCACGTGGTTGCCGAAGCTACCGGCGCTGTGATGGTTCTTACCGTGGATGTCGCATCCGATTGCGCCACCGATGGTGACCTGGCGCGTGCCGGGCAGAACCGGTACCCACAGACCGAACGGCAGCGCGGCGCGCATCAGCTGATCGAGGCTGACACCACCGTCGAGATCGACGATGCGTGTTCCCGCGTCGATGCTGTAGATGCGGTTGAGGGCCGTCATGTCGACGACGAGGCCGCCGGAGTTCTGAGCGTTGTCACCGTACGAGCGGCCGAGGCCACGTGCGATGACACCGCGCTGCAGGTAGGACGGCTTGCTGTCGTTCTGCTCTGCGACCTGCTTCACCGCGTTCGCGATGAGCTCGGGGTCGGAGGTCGAGAGCACCTCACCCGTCGAAGGCGCAGTGCGCCCGAAACCGGAGATCGTGCGGGTCTGCGTGGGTAGCGGCGCAGTGTTCCGGGCCTGTGGTTCCAGGGGGAAGAGTGCGTCGTCGGCTGTCGTGGACATCGGTGTAGAGGGTACCCGCTGCGCGGCGGGGTCTAAGGGGTGCCCGGTGCGGGTCGGCGGCTAGTCTCGATGATCGTGCCCACCTCCCCGCAGAACGACGACTGGTCAGCAGAAGACGAAGAGTTGCAGCACCACGTCCCGCTGCCCGTCGAGTTGCCGCTGACGGAAAACATCGCCGACGAAGCCCTCGACCTCGAGACTCAGGTCATCCGCTTCTTGGCGACGGGTGTGCTGTCGGCAATAGTCGACCAGGGCGTCAACCTGCTGCTGCATTTCGTGTTCGGCGTCGGCGTCACCCTGGCCAAGGCGATCGGCTTCGTGCTCGGCACCACGACTGCGTACCTCATCAACCGTCGCTGGACGTTCAATGCGGCGCCGTCGCGCGCGCGATTCGCCGCAGTCGTTGCGCTGTACGCTGTGACCTTCGCCGTCCAGGTCGGCATCTACACGTGGCTTTACCGGGCGTTTCCTGACGGTTTCTGGTACGCCAACGTTGCCTTCGTCATCGCTCAGGGCACCGCGACGGTCATCAACTTCATCGTCCAGCGGTTCGTGATCTTCAAGATTCGCTGATCGCGTTCAGCCGCACGGGTGACCGAATGAGTCGTTCGCTGCGACCGGGGGTCCTGCGCGCACCTTCCAGCCCACGCGCGTGTTGCAACCTGCGCGCTCGCTGGAACCTGCGCGTTCAGCCCTGGTATCTGGGCAAATAGCCGGCGGCGACGGCGTCCGCGAGCGAGGGTGCCGCACGGTCCTTGTCGGAGAGTTGGTACTCGAGCGGTGACCCGTCGCGTGCGAGGGTCGGCCAGTCGATACCCAGATCCGGATCCAACGGATCGATGTCCCGGTCCAGAGACGGGGTGTACTCGATCGAGCACAGGTACATCACCGTCGATCCGTCCTCGAGCGACAAGATCGCATGCCCGAGGCCTTCCGGCAGATACACCGCACGCCGATCGACGTCGTCGATGAGCACACTGTCCCACTGCCCGAACGTCGGCGACCCCACCCGTAGGTCGATGATCACATCGAGAAAAGCGCCACGGGTGCACGTGACGTACTTCGCCTGCCCCGGCGGGGTGTCGGTGAAGTGGATTCCGCGGAGCACCCCGGCAGCGGAGACCGAACAATTCGCCTGCTCCAACGCCAAGGGCCGACCGACCGCAGCGGTGAACGCCGAGGATTTGAACCACTCGAAGAACACACCACGATCGTCACCGAACTGACGCGGGGTGTACTCGTACGCGCCGGCGATCTTCAACTCACGAAAACTCATTGCTCACTTTTCTCACTGACGGCGGTCGAGGAGGTCGAGCAGGTACTGCCCGTATCCGGACTTGACGAGCTTCTCCGCCCGCTCACGCAGTTCGTCGTCGCTGATGAACCCCCGACGCCACGACACTTCTTCCGGCGCCCCGATCTTGAGACCCTGACGCTGCTCGATGGTGCGCACATAGTTGGAGGCATCGAGCAACGAATCGAAGGTACCGGTATCGAGCCACGCCGTCCCACGCGGCAGCACCTGTACCGCCAACCGGCCCGCCTCGAGATAGTGCCGGTTGACGTCGGTGATCTCGTATTCCCCCCGCGCCGACGGCTTCAGATCACGGGCGATGGCCAGGACATCGTTGTCGTAGAAGTACAGACCCGGCACAGAGTAATTCGATTTGGGGTCCTTCGGCTTCTCCTCCAGCGAGATCGCTCGACCGGACGCGTCGAATTCGATGACGCCGTACGCGCTGGGGTCCTTGACCTCGTAGGCGAAGATCGCGCCGCCCTCGATCGCCTCGAATCTACCCAGCTGCGAGCCCAGCCCTGGGCCGTAGAAGATGTTGTCACCGAGCACCAGAGCAGCACCCTCGGTCCCGATGTGGTCGGCACCGAGGACGAACGCCTGAGCGAGACCGTTCGGGGTGTGCTGGACCTTGTAGGTGAGGTTGATGCCGAACTGCGAGCCGTCACCGAGCAGACGCTGGAATTGCTCGGAGTCTTGCGCAGTGGTGATGATCAAGATGTCGCGGATGTTCGCCAAAATCAGCGTCGAGAGCGGGTAATAGATCATCGGCTTGTCGTAGACCGGAACAAGCTGCTTGCTGATCCCCATCGTGATCGGATGAAGACGCGACCCGGTACCGCCCGCCAAAATGATTCCCCGCATACCCGGCAGTCTCCCAGATCGACCCGAACAGTGCGCGGTCACTGCCACGGTATTCGATACCGTGCGGCTAAACTCCACACTCATGAGACTGCTCGTGACCGGGGGTGCCGGGTTCATCGGCGCGAACTTCGTCCATCTGACCGTCGCGGAGCGTCCTGACGTCGAGATCACCGTCCTCGACGCCCTCACTTATGCGGGCAACCGGGCATCGCTCGCCCCCGTCGCCGACAAGATCGACTTCGTCGAAGGCGACATCGCCGACAAGGACCTGGTCGATAGCCTGGTTCAGAAGACCGATCTGGTCGTCCACTTCGCCGCCGAATCACACAACGACAACAGCCTCGCCAATCCCTGGCCGTTCTTGCACACCAACGTTATCGGCACCACGACGTTGCTTCAGGCGGTTCGTGAGTACGACGTGCGCTACCACCACATCTCCACCGACGAGGTCTACGGCGACCTCGAACTGGACGATCCGGCACGATTCACCGAATCCACCCCGTACAACCCGTCGAGCCCGTACTCCTCGACCAAGGCGTCGAGCGATCTGCTGGTGCGGGCGTGGGCGCGATCGTTCGGTGTGCGCGCGACAATCTCCAACTGCTCCAACAACTATGGCCCGTATCAGCACGTCGAGAAGTTCATTCCACGGCAGATCACCAACATCCTGTCGGGCCGTCGCCCCAAGCTCTACGGTGCCGGGCAGAACGTTCGTGACTGGATCCATGTCGACGACCACAACAGTGCCGTCTGGACCATCATCGACAAGGGTGCGCTCGGCGAGACCTACCTCATCGGCGCCGACGGCGAGAAGAACAACCGTGAGGTGCTCGAGACCATCCTCGAAGAGACCGGGCAGGCGGCCGACGCCTTCGACTTCGTCACCGACCGCCCCGGCCACGACCTTCGCTATGCGATCGACTCGACCAAGCTGCGCACCGAACTGGGCTGGACTCCGCAGTACGTCGACTTCCGCAGCGGACTGAAAGCGACCGTCGACTGGTACCGGGATAACGAGAATTGGTGGCGCCCGCAGAAGGATGCGACCGAAAGTGGTTACGCCCGAACGGAATCGGTGCTTTCCTAGTTCTTCGACATGCCTAGTTCTTCGACATTCGGTGACGTAGTAGCAGGTAGACTGCGCGGCGCATGAACGAGGTGGCGAGGGCCTTGCCGTTGCCGAGTCGAATGTCTGTCGCGGACAGGAGACCCGGCTCCAGAGCTCCGAGCGAACGATGGAAGTCGGCCGCTTGTCGCGCCTGCTGGGTCGCCAGTTCGACGCTCCACTGACCGGAGTTGATGCGGAACGTGGCCAGCGGCCGCTCGATGGCGACGACGTCGCCCTGTAGTGCGACGCCGATGAACGTGGCCTGGTCGATGAGGTACGGGTGGCTGTTGTCCCACAGGCCGATCTCCCGTAGCGCCGACAACTTCATCATGACGCAGCCTGGTTCGCCGAAGATGTTGGCGCCCGCGCGTACTGCAGTCCGGGCAGCGACGCGCCCCGATACGAGTCCGGACAGTCCACCGAGTCCGCGGGCGGCGATCACCGTCTTTCCGTTCGCGTCGATCAAGGTGCGTTGTGACGCAACGAGAACGGCCGACGGGTGCTCGTCGAACGCTGCGACCTGGGCTTCGAGGGAGCTGGGAAAGATCGTGTCGTCCCCGCAGACGAGCTTGACCAATTCGCCTGTCGCCTCGGCGGTGACCCGATCCCAGTTCCGTTTCGCACCGCCGCCTGTCTCGGTTGTGAGCACTCGAATCCGCGAATCGTCGTACTTCTCCACTACGGCAAGCGTCTCGTCGGTCGAGGAGTGGTCGGCGATGATGAGTTCGAAGTCCGTGAACGTCTGATCGAGAATGGATTCGATTGTCTCACCGATGTATTCCGCGTTGTTGTACGCGGGTACGACGACTGATACGCGAGGGCTCATGTGGTTGTCTTTCTACGAAACGAAAAATCCCGATAGCCGAAGAAGCTGGCGACTGCCATGATCGCGGTGACGACCAATTGCGATGGGATCGGTGGGAAGTGCAGAAGCGACACCGCCACGGTCATCAAGGAGATGTTCGCGACGAAGGCGCCGAAGTTGACGATGAAGAATCGTACCAGATCTTTGAAGAAGTGCCCTCTGACTCGGAATACCAGATACCGGTACATTGCGAAGGCGCACAGCACATTACAGAGGTAGCCGAGCACGATTGCAGCGTGATAGCCGTACTGTTCACCGATCAGGAGCTGGAATACGATGAACCATCCGGTACCCAGCGCGGTATTGACGCCGCCTACGAGCAGAAACGCAAGTGCCTGATTCTTGACGATGCGCATCAGCGGGCCGGGCGAGCCGGTCATCCCCGCCGGCGGCGGGGGCGTGTGCGATTCGGTCACCGCCCTGCCGCCAATGCCTGTCGAGTCGCGTGCAACGTCGACGCGATGCCGGCGGGCAATGTCCGGTGGGTTCGTCGATCGATGTCGGTCAACACAGTCGACCGCAGACGGAGATCGCGGCCCTGAAACGCGGCGAGGGGTGATGCGGCGAGGACGACGTTCGGGCGTCGACGAAACACGGTGCGGCAAGCCCCGAGGATCGATCCGATGGTGACGGCCGATCCCGAGGCGTAGATCTTCGTCGTCGGCGGCGATGATCGTCTGGATGATAATTCCAGTGTGTCAGCGACCATTTCGGCGGCGTCCGTGACGAAGAGATAGTCGCGGAGAGTGTCCATCGGCACGTAGATCGAAACCGGTGATGCCATCAGATACCCGCGGCACAGATGCGAGATGAGTCCCTGGGGTTTCCCGAGATTCTGTCCCGGACCGTACAGGTTCGCGAAGCGTCCGATGACGACGTCGGTTCCTGTTCTGACGCCGAATTCCTGTGCGATCGACTCGGAGTCGAGCTTTGCACGGCCATAGTCACCGAGCGGAACCGGTTGCGTCGCTTCGTTGTGTGGCGCCCCCGTCGAGCCTGCATAGACGCCGCCTGCCGACGATGCGAGGAAGAAGGTGCCGTTGCCGCGGCGTTCACCTGCCACGGCGCTTACCTTGGCCAGAATGTCGGCGACGAGTTCGTTCTCGAGTGCGAATTGGTCGGCCGTCGTTCCGTTGACGCCGGCCCCAGCGGCCCATACGATGTTCCACGTGTCGTCGCCGGTGGCGTCGAAGAAGTCGGTACATTCCTGCAAGAGAAGCGATTTCGCTGATCCGTGATCTGCCCACGGGACGATGCTCGTGCGGACTCGGTGACCCCGGCGGCGGAGTTCACGAGACACCGAGGAGCCGAGAAGCCCTCCGCTTCCGATGACCCAGGTGCAGTTCGTGCTCACGCGGGCGTCGTGGGTTCTGGTGGCCCGTCCCGAGTGTCTGTCCGACCGAGCGGCCCGTCGGCCGGGTCGGCGACGATGAGGTAGGGCGGCTTCCCCATGGCTGTCTTGACGTTGACGCCGACGTATTCCGCGACGACTCCCAGAGAGAACAGGGTTGCTCCGAAGCCGAACAGCAAGATGACCATCGTCGATGCCCAGCCTTGTACTTCAGTGCCCACGTCGAACACGAGATACGACGCAAGCACCCACAGCACGAGCACGAGACCGAGGATTGCGAATGCGACACCGATGAAGCTGACCAGTCGAAGACCTTTGGTGCCACTGGAGAGCACCATGCGCCAGAAGTGCGAGAGCAGTGTGCGTACGTTGTAGCCGGAGCGTCGGCCATGCTCCTCACGCAGTTCGACCGGACTCGTGGTGACCTCGCCCGCGATCCACCCGAGGGCGACGTCGAGGTAGGCCTCGGAACCCGCGTAGGCGGCGACGGATCGGCCCACCTCACCGAGGACGAGTCGGTAGCTCTGGTAACTGACCGTGCTGTCGGCGCCCATTGCCGTGGCGATGAGCCATTTCGATCCCCGCGATGCGGCGTTGCGCCACATGCCGTGCGGTGCGGCATTGGTCGGCTTCGCGTAGACGACCGAGGACTGACGATCGAGGGCTGTGTCGAGCAGCCCGCCGATGTCGGCCGGGTCGTGCTGCCCGTCCTCGTCCATTGTGACGATCCACTCGCCGCCGCTCGATGCCATACCTGCGAGGGTCGCGGGATGCTGCCCGAAGTTTCGGCTCAGCCACACTCCCCGCACGAACGAGTGGTCACGCACGAGTTCGCGAATGACGTCGGCCGAGCCGTCGGGACCGTGGTCGAACACGAGGAGTACTTCCTCGACGACGAGCGGCCGGCCGGACGGTGAGTACGTGCGTGTCGTGAGCGGAAGGATTTCGTCGATGAGGGCCCGCAGTGTCCGCTCACCCTGGTAGACCGGCACCACGATGGAGATGCGGTGCGCGGCGGGGACAGCGTCGGACGGGTGGGTCACGGGTTGCAAGCCTATCTGTTCGCTGCGGAACTACTCGATTCCATGGTCACATCTACGGCAGTGTCCTCGGCCGGAGGTGATTGTGCCGGGCGACGGCGTCGTACATCCAGAACCACCAATGCGAGCAGCAGCAGAACGCCGCCGGCCATCCCTGCCAATCCAAGCTTCTGGCCGGGGGGCCGGAACTCGATCGCCAGGTCTGCGTCCGTCGTGCCCGGCGGGAGGTCGACGTAGAGAAAGATGTCTGCCAGCCCCTTGGTCTGGAGCGGCTCACCGTTCAGAGTAGCGGTGTATCCAGGCCACGCCAGGCGGGCGAAGACGACGCTTCCACCGTCCACCGAGGTGACGCGAACGTGCTCGGAATCGGCGCTCGACGACTCCGGAACGGCCGTTGCGTCGACCGTCGCGACAACGCGACCGATGTCGGCCGGTATCAGTCCGTCGATGCGTTCGAGGACGTAGGTCTGACGCGCGGAGTCGGTGGTCGGTGGGGTCACCCACTCCCAACCTGCGGGAGCCTCACGCGCGTCGGCCAGCGGGTATTGGTTCTTCTGGAGCACGACGCGGTCCAACCGCATCAGGTCGGCGAATGTCTTGCCGGTGTACGGCTCGATCAGGAACAGACGTCGGAACGCGTCGGAGCACGTCGAACCCTCGTGCTCGAAGCAGAGCAGGTTGGAGAAGTCTTCGTAGCCGACCGGGGTGTAGGCGTTGACGTAGTCGAGGCCCATGATCTTTGCGGAGTTTCCATACACCTGGGAGTGCCAGGGAAGCCTGGGATCGTCGGCGGTGTCTGCGCTGGTCTCCGTCAGTGTGCGATCACCGAGTTGGAGCGTCGCTCCCTGCCACTGAGGGAAACCGGCGTCGGCTTCCGACTGCGAGGTCGGGAGCCACCACTTGTCGAACGGCGGATCGTAGGAGGCCACCTGGTACATCGCGACGGGGGCGATCGTGGCAATGAGCAGTGCGGCCGCAGCCCTCGTCGAGAAGCGGTAGGCAACAAAGACCACGAGGCCGCCGACGGCGACGATCAGGAGTCCCGACACGACGTGACGACCGAACAGTTCGGGACCGGACGATCCGGCTCGAAGCACCAGAACGAGCGTCAAGAGCGATGCGGCAAGCAGTCGCGGACGAAGTCGATCGAGCGTCCCGTAGCGACTGAGAAGGACCACTACGAGTATCAGTGCCACGATCGCAACGAACGGCAGGATGCGTGCAGGCCAGCGGATGGGCCCGATGTCGCTCGGCCCTGCAGTGAACACGAGCGCGAAAACGAGCAGGATCAGCGGCGCGGTGAGCTCACGCAACGAATCGGGAACCCGCCGCCACGCGATGAACGCAAGCGCAGGGATCAGAAACCATGCGATGTACGTGACCGGGGAGGCAGTCGTCTCGCCCGTCCACGACTCGATGCTGGTCACGGACGACGGGATGCTGGCGGTCAGGGTCTCGGACCAGGGAGCCGTCAGGAAGTTGTCGTTGAAGGTGCCTTCGTCACCACTGCGCCAGGTGACCGACGAGGTCAGCACGCCGGGAAGGAACGTGATGGCGCCGCATGCGGCCGCTGCGATACCGACTGCCGCGACGCGGGCAGCTGGGCGCCACCTCCGCTGGTGAACGAATTCACCGATCACCACGGCCCCGATCATCACTCCCGCCATGACCGCGGCGTGCACGTAGCCCACGCTGATGGCCAGGTAGAGGAAAACGAAGGGCACGATCGGACCCGATCGACTGCGCGCGTAAGAGACCGAACTGGCCCACGCGTTCATGATCCACGCGGTGCCCATCAGCGCAGTGACCCACGAGGTGTTCTCGAAGAACAACGTGAAGCCGACGAAGGGAGCCGAGGCCGCGGCGACCGCCGCCCATGCTGGCCGGGCGCCGTAGACGAGTGCCACTCGGTAGACACCCCACGCGAGCGCGATCGAAAATGCCAGTTTGACGACTGTCGCGAGTAGGGCGAGGTTGTCGATCGACGGCGAGATGTAGTTGATCGCCATCTGAACCGGATTCCACAGACCCCCTTGGCCCTCCACCGGGTAGTTACCTGCCATCCACTGGTCGAGGACCAGCGACGGAAACTGACCCTCGCGCATGATCCGACCCAGCTGCAGCCAGTTGGGGACTGCGCCGGATTCTGTGTCGTCTATGTAGAAGAACCGCGGATCGACGGCGAGGACGAGGCCGTAACCGATCACTACGACGACGGCAATCAGGGCGCCCCACGCGAGACGCTCCCTGCGGCTGCCGAGCACGAAACCGTGCGTGCGCTCTGTTCGGCTGAGGGTCACTTCTGCTCCGTGAGTATGGATGAAGACACACGACTGTATCCCGCAGTGCCGTACAGATCCGAAACGACGCGGCGCTGCGTACGTTGGGGCGTCTCGACGGCGGCCTGTGCGACCATGGATGGTGGCACGGAGTTCGCATGGGTTCGGCGCCACACTGCACACGGCTCGATTCGAGAAGAGACTCGAGCTCGAAAGATGGGGTATCTCCAAGTATGGACGGCACTGCACTCAATCGTCGGAACGCGCCGCAGAACGGGCTGACAGGTAGCGGTGCAGCCGGTTCCGACGCGTTGACGGCTCAGCGCCTGCTGTTCGACGGGCCATCTCCGCTGGTCAGTGCCGATATGTACGCAAACGTTGTCAAGGGCAATGCGGAGCGGGCTCGGTATTTCGCAAAGCTCGCCAAGCGGACCGTGGTCGAGACCAACAGCTATTTCGGTCGTTTTCCGGCCAGCTATTGGCAGCGATGGACCGAGGTCACCGAGGTTCGGTTCGGCGCAACCGTCACCGGTTCTGCACGCATCGACATCGTTGCCACCGACTTCAAAGGTCGAAAGCGTACGGTCGCGAGCACCACCGTCGACACCGAGGGCCAGGCCAGCCGGATCGTCGTGCCCGCCAAGGTCCAGCAGTTCCTCGATGGTGGCGCACTGTTCGTACGATTCACCACCGGTTCGGGTGAGCTGACGGTCGAGGATGCGGATTGGACCGTCGACGCGCCCGAGAAGCTACGTCCCACCTCTGTCGTCATCTGCACGTTCAATCGTGCCGACGACTGCGCCAACACTGTCGCGGCAATGGCCGACGATCCGATCGCACTGCACGGCGTCGACAACGTGTACGTCGTCGACCAGGGCACCGACCAGGTTCAGACGCGGCCGCTGTTCCAGCGCGTAGCCGCCGAACTCGGCACCAAGCTTGTCTACATCACCCAGCCCAACCTCGGTGGCGCAGGTGGCTTCACGCGCGGGTTGTTCGAGGTCCAGGGCAAGGGCGGAGATCCAGCCAACGTCGTGTTCATGGATGACGACGTCCTGTGCGAACCGGAAGCCATCGTTCGGATGAACGCCTTCGCCAACAAGACCGTCGAGCCTGCGATCGTCGGCGCGCAGATGCTGTATCTGCTGCATCCTGATCGCGTACACGTCGGAGCAGAGGTAGCGAACCTGCAGAAGCTCGAAGCAGGCCTGCACGTCAAGAACGCGATCTCCGACAAGAGCGCATTCAAGAAGAAGCAGGACATCCGCGTCGACGCCGGCTACAACGGATGGTGGTCCTGCCTGATCCCGTCCGAAATCGTCGCGCAGATCGGGTATCCACTACCGCTGTTCTTCCAGTGGGACGACATCGAGTACGGCTATCGGGCTCGCGCCAACGGCTTTGCGACCGTCACGTTGCCGGGTGCTGCGGTGTGGCACGCGGACTTCGCGTGGAAGGACTGGGACGAATGGCACCGGTACTTCAACCTTCGAAACGGAATGATCACTGCGGCACTGCATGCCGGTCTCGACGGTAGGAAGCTGGCGCGCCAGCTGAGTACCGATCTGTTCCGCTACCTGGTGTCGATGCAGTACGGGATGGCGTTCACGTTGATCAAGGCCATCGAGGACTTCCTGGTCGGGCCGAGCAAATTGACCGACGGCGGTATGGATGCGGCGTCGGCGATTCGGCGTGACCGGGCTGCATACAATGAGACCAAGCGCTACAACGCGAACGCGGTGCCCGACATTCGGCCGGCGGACATGGTCATCACTACTGCGGGCCCGAATCCGAAGAAGAGTCTCGAATGGGCCGTGCTTGCCAAGCGGGTAGTCAATCAGTGGCGAGGCAGGCTGCATCCAGGTCCTGTTGCGATCTCTGCCGACGACGCGCACTGGTGGCATGTCTCGCTGTTCGCGCATGCGGTCGTTACCGATCGGTCACAAGAGGGTGTGCGAGTTCGTAAGCGCGACAAGGATGCTGCGATCGTTCTGCTCAAGCGCGGCGTGACTGCTCTGCGACGACTGCGCAACGAAACCGAGGTTGTCGCGGAGTCCTACCGGTTGGCGACGCCGGAGCTGACGAGTCGGGAGAACTGGGCGCGCCTGTACTCCGTCGACGAGTAACGTCTCGGTGGTTAGCGGTCGCGTAGGTACGGTCGGGGCGGCGAGTTCGGTCGGAGTGTTCGCTTTCGTCCTCGGTGTGCTGGGCAGTTGGGTTCCGTCCCTCTGGTACGACGAGGTCGCGACGGTGTATTCCAGCCGGAGGTCCATCGGCGAGCTCATCGACTTTCTGCGGTCCACCGACGCCGTTCACGGCGGCTATTACTTCGGTATCCATCTGTGGGGCAGTGTTTTCGGGTTTTCCGAGTTCTCGGTTCGATTGCCGAGTGCGATCGCCGTCGGGGTGGCCGCTGCGGGAGTGGTGACGCTCGCCGCCCGCTTTTCCGATCTCGATGTCGCGATGTTCTCCGGCGTGGTCTTCGCGCTGCTTCCGAGGGTGACGTGGGCTGCGGTCGAAGCGCGTAGTTCCGCGCTCACGGCCGCGGCGGCGGTGTGGGTCACTGTTCTTCTGCTCGTGGCGTTGTCGTCACGATCGCGCCTGTGGTGGGTTGCGTACGCGGTCGTGCTGACGGCGTCGATCGTATCGTTCGTCTATCTGGCGACGATCGTCGTGGTTCATTTCGCAATTCTGCTCATCTGCAGGCGCTTTCGCGTGTCGGCGCTGCCCTGGGCCTTGGCGGTTCTCGCTGCGCTGGTTGTTGCTCTGCCATTTCTGCGTGTGGTGCAACGCCAGGCGGGCCAGGTCGGGTGGATACCGCCGCTGGATGCGAACTTTGCGCGCATCGTGTTCGAGTACCAGTGGTTTCTCGATTCACCGGTGTTCGGTGTGGTGTTCGGGGTCGTTCTCGTTGTTGCATTGGTGTTCACCGTGCGCAGTCGTGAGCGGTTCCGGTCCGATGGTGGCGCATGCATCGCGATCGCACTCGTGTGGATAGCCGTACCGATGGCGGTCATGGTTGCGTACTCGCTCGTGAAGTCGCCGATATATCTGGACAGGTATCTGACGTTCACCACTCCCGCGGTGGCACTCCTCGGTGGGGTTGCCCTGGGACAGCTTCGGGCGGTGCGCTGGCTGCCGTACGTTGCAATCGCCGCACTTGCACTTGCGCTGGTCCCTGGATACGCGAGTCAACGTCTGCCCGGGGCGAAGCCGCTCGGAATGGACTTCAGCGAGGTGAACGATTACGCGAGGGCGAGCATCGGACCGGGTGACTGCGTGCTCTTCGGCCGAGCCGCATGGAATCCGTCGTCTCAGCGACTGGTGGAAGACGTAGACCCGAGTGCATTCGCGAACGCGCGGGATATCGGGCTCGCAACCGACGCGGCCGAATCCGGCCAGCTCTGGGACGTCGAGAAGCCGTTGTCGGACGTGGACCTCGATATGTGCACCGTGCTCTGGTACTTCACCGATCGTGAACGCGACGAGGTCGAGAACCTCAGGTTGACGTCGAACGACAAATGGGCGCTGCAGCCCTATCACTTCGAAGACTCCAGCGAATACGCGCTGCTGTCCTCGCGTGGCCTACGAATCGACAGCCGAGTGACCTTCGATGGGACCCAGGTCGTTCGGCTGGTGCGGTAGGGGGCTCCGCCCCCAGTGGCATGGTTGAGTGCACCCAGATGCACTCGACCATGCCACTACAGCGACGGCGCTTTCCGAATGCGAACCACGACCTGCTCGTTGTCCGCGGTGTACCCGAGGTAGTCGAACTCCGTTCCGGTGCGACCGACGAACTCGGTCCACGCCCGGTACTCGTGGTTTCGCCAACCCGGGAAATTGAAGTACTCGTCGAACACGATGACCGTACCCACGGCCAGACGATCCGCAACGAGGTCCAGGACCGTCACCGTCGACGAGTAGAGGTCGGCATCGAGGTGAAGAAACGCCAACTTGTCCTTGCGGCTCTTCAGGAACTCCGGCAGCGACTCCTCGAACATCCCCGGGACTATCTCAGCCCCAGGCACCTTCGGTACGTTCTCCTGCTCGAACAGACCCTTGGGGAATCCGGTACGCCACGTCTCCGGTAGTCCGGAGAAGACATCGAACCCAGCGACGACCGTGATGTCCTTTTTCGACGCCATCTCCTCGGCGATGATCTCGAGAGTCGTGCCGCTGGCGACGCCGAACTCGAGGGCCATTCCAGGGACGGACACCTCGCCGAGCGCAAAGCGCAGCGTTGCGTGCGGGCGGAGAAATGTCGGGGCCTTGGGCATGACCTCTTCCGCGAACTCGGCGCTCTGCGCGGCAGCCTCGACATCCGACGCGTACGGGATGTCCCGACGCATACGCATTTCGAGTCCTCGAATGAACGCGTGCAGGTCATCGATCTCGCGTCGTTGGCGTTCGAGGATCTCGAGTAGCTTTTCCTGCTGGTGTCCGGTCTGCTCGGCGAGCTGCGCCGTTTGCTTGTCCAGAACCTCACCGATTGCGCGTTGCAACTTCTCCCGCGCCGAATGCCGAATTCGATCCGTCAGCTTCCGAGGTTCCGTCATGCGCACACGGTAGCCGAGGAGTCCGGCGCGCGTATTAACGGCTCGTTCCGCGTGCTCCGTCCGCCCACCTCAACCCTCGGTGCAAAGCCCACCTCAGCGGCGAAAGTGTTCCCGACGCCCGAGCCGGCGAAGCCGAAACCATTCCGCCAGACCCTTGGGGTTGTGAGTGGTCACAAGGAAGAACCAGCCGAACCGAATCCACTCCTGTGGGAGGAGCTTTCGCATTCCGGGCTGAGACATGAGATAGCCGCGATTGCGGTACGTGAAGTAGCGCTTGGTCGGATCGTCCGGATACTGGGTGTGCATCCGACCACCGAGGATCGGCTTGAACTCGTCGGCGCCGTTCGGGTGCACGTACGCCGCGGTCAGGCAGGTACCGAATTTAAGCCCCGAACGCTGCAGCCGGCGATGAACCTCGACCTCGTCGCCGCGCACGAACAGCCGCAGATCCGGTACCCCGACCGCATCGATCGTCGACGCCTTGAACAGGGCACCGTTGAACAACGACGCGATACCTTCGAGTAGATCGTCGTCCGGATTGCGCGGATCGATCAGCTCGGATCGCAGCCGACGCCACTCGACACCGCGACGCAATGGGAACGCGAGCCGGTCCGGGTCGTCGATGTCGCAGACGACAGGGGAGACCTCGTCGAGGCCGTGCTTCAGCGCGCAGGCATACAGCGTCGCAAGCACATCGGGACCTTCGGGACGCCCGTCGTCGTCGGCGAGAAAGACCCAGTCCGCACCGAGCGAGAGCGCATACAGAATGCCGAGCGCGAATCCGCCGGCGCCCCCGAGATTGTGATGCGACCCAAGATAAGTGGTCGGAAGGTCAGCGGATTCGACGAGTTCGCGAACCTCGTCCTCGTGCGCGTTGTCGACAACGACGAGATGGTCGAGCGGGCGACTCTGGTGCGTGATGACGTCGAGAGATCGAGCCAGCAATTCGCGACGCTTGTGCGTCACGATCACCCCGATGATCTTTTCACTCACGCGCGTCGTCGCTCTGTCGTTCCGCATCCCGGGCGAGCTCTTTCAGAATCGTCGCCACATGATCGCCCGCATCGTCGCCCTCGTACGCGCGCACGACCTCTTCGATGCCGCCTTCCTGACGGATCTGGCCGTGGTCGATCCACATCGCACGATCACACAGCTGCGCGAGGAATTCGTTGGAGTGACTGGCGAAAACCAGGATGCCGGAGCGCTTGACCAGCTCCTGCAGCCGAATACGCGCCTTTTTCATGAATTCGGCGTCGACCGCCCCGATGCCCTCGTCGAGAAGCAGGATCTCCGGATCGATGCTGGTGACGACGCCCATCGCGACGCGCACGCGCATACCCGTCGAGTAGGTCCGTAGCGGCATGTCGAGGTAGTCGCCGAGTTCGGTGAAGTCGGCGATCTCGTCCATCTTCGCGAGCATCTGCTTGCGGGTCTGCCCGAGGAACAGTCCGCGGATGATGATGTTCTCGTAGCCGGAGATCTCGGGGTCCATGCCGACGCCCAGATCGAACACAGGCGCGACGCGGCCGCGAACCGAGGCACTGCCACGGGTCGGCTCGTAGATGCCCGACAGCAAACGCAGGAGCGTCGACTTGCCTGCGCCGTTGTGCCCGACGAGTCCGATGCGGTCGCCGTCCTTCAGGTTCATCGTGATGTCGCGGAGGGCTTCGACGACGACGACGTCGGAGCTGTTCCGGTCGATCGCTCCACCCGCTTTGCCGAGGAAAGCCTTCTTGAGCGAGCGCGTCTTGGCGTCGAAGATCGGGAAGTCGACGCACGCGTTGTGGGTGCTGATGCTGACGGACATGAGATGAGCCCCTAAACCCAGTAGGGCACGCGGGCCCGGTACTTCTTGAGAGCGAGAATAGTCAGCACCCATCCGACAACCGTGCAGCCGATGACGATGTACCAGTGGTACAGCTGCTGCGGTTCACCGATCATCGGTGCGCGCACGATATCCAGGTAGTGGAAGAGCGGGTTGATCTCGACGAGCCTGGCCCGCTCGGCGGCCTGCCCGCCCTGATTGATCAGACCCTGAGTGGTCCAGACGATCGGCGTCATGAAGAACAGCAGCGTGACCATCGATCCAAGGATCGGCGCGATGTCGCGGTAACGGGTGGCGACGATGCCGAACAGCAGGGCGACCCACACCGCGTTGACGATGAGCAGCGCGAACGCCGGTATCGCGGACAAATCGGACCAGTGGAACGACGGCCGGAAGATCGCGATGATGATGACGTAGACGATCAGGTTGTGCGCAAACAGCAACACTTGACGCCACACCAGCCGGTACACGTGCACCGACAGCGCCGACGGCAGCTGCTTGATCAGACCCTCGTTGGCGACGAAGACGTCTCCGCCTTCGAGGATCGCGGCACTGATGAAGTTCCAGATGATCAGGCCGACGGCGACATGCGGCAGGAACGTCTTCAGATCCATGTCCAGCAGGACGGAGTACAGCAGGCCCATCGCCGTGGCCTGGACGGCAGTGGCGATGGTGATCCAGAACGGTCCGATCACCGACCGACGGTAGCGCTGCTTGATGTCCTGCCAACCAAGGTGCAACCACAACTCGCGCTGGGTGAAACCCGTCCTCAGGTCGCCGAATGCACGTTTGAAGGTGTACGAGTCCGAAACGGGAACGGTCACACGCTCTCCTGCTTCGTTCTCGGGATTCTTTGCTGGGGCCGACACGACGATCGACCTTACCCGCACCCAACAGGTCGTTCCGCAGGCTCCACTCCAGAGCCGTCTGGGTCGTTCCGCAGGCTCCACTCCAGAGCCGTCTGGGTCATTCCGCAGGCTCCACTCCCGGCGCTACAGATACTGACCGGTGCCGCTGCCGCCAGTGTGGCCCACACCACCGGGATTGAACGTGACGCCAGGAGGTAGAGCGCCCTGCCTCATCTGCTCCAGCTGGGCGCGGGCGGCCATCTGCTGGGCGAACAGCGCGGTTTGAATTCCGTGGAACACGCCTTCGAGCCAGCCGACGAGCTGGGCCTGCGCGATCCGAAGCTCGGCGTCCGACGGGATGGAGTCCTCGCCGAACGGAAGCGCGAGTCGTTCCAACTCCTCCCGCAGTTCGGGTGCGAGCCCCTGCTCGAGTTCGCGGATCGAGGACTCGTGGATGTTCTTCAACCGCGTCCGGCTCGCGTCGTCGAGCGGAGCCGCGCGGACCTCTTCGAGAAGCTGCTTGATCATCGTCCCGATGCGCATGACCTTCGCCGGCTGCTCGACCATGTCCGAAAGGGGAGTTTCGCCGCTTTCTGCTCCCTCGCTGCCCGTCGCACGTGCCGCCGCGGCGGTTGCCTCTTCACGGCTCAGTGCGAGAGGCTGTCCGTTCGGGCCGATCACAACGACATGGTCACCGGCTTCGGGATTCGACTGCGAGTCCGATTGCGTCATACCGCCATCCTTACGTGTTGTGCGGGATTGCGCGACGAGCGGGGCCGATTATCCTGTTCAGGGCCGGGTATGGAGGGAAGTTTCGCGTGCTAGACAGCAATACAGTCGAGCCCAATAGGGGATGTGGAACACACGCTTACGAAATCGGCGCTTAGAGTGTCCGGCATGGGGTACGACGTCGCACGGGTCCGAGGGTCTATTCCCTCTCTTGGCGACGGCTGGATCCACCTCGATCCGCAGAACGGGATGCAGATTCCCGATCGTGTGTCGACTGCCGTGTCCACGGCCTTTCGCGGAAGCGCGCCGACTCACACGTCGGGTCACATGTCTTCTCGACGCAGCGCAGGCCTACTCGACGCGGCGCGGGCGGCCATCGCAGATCTCGTCGGGGGAGACCCCGCAGGTGTCGTTCTCGGCCCCGACCGCGGGACGTTACTCGCATGGCTCGCGGAGTCGCTGTCCTCCAGGCTGGGCCTCGGAACCGGCCTCGTGCTGTCGAGGTTGGACGAGGAAGCCAACGTCGCCCCGTGGCTTCGTATCGCCAGCCGCTACGGCGCGCAGGTCCGGTGGGCCGAGGTCGAGATCGATACGTGTGAGCTTCCGAGCTGGCAGTTCGAGGAACTGATCACCACCACGACGCGGCTCGTCGCCATGACTGCCGCGTCGTCGATCGTCGGCTCGGCCCCCGATGTACGAGTGGCGGCAGATCGAGTGCACGCGGTCGGCGGCCTCATCGTCGTCGACGCTGCGGGCGCGGCGCCGTACGCGCATGTCGACATCGAAGAACTGGCTGCCGACGTCGTGGCCGTCCAGGCATCGGCATGGGGTGGGCCCCAGGTGGGTGCATTGGTCTTCCGCGATCCGAGCCTGCTCAACCGGATTCCGTCGATGTCGCTCAATCCGCTCGCCAAGGGCGCCGAGAGGATGGAGATGGCGGGGCACCAGTACGCGTTGCTGGCCGGGGTCGTGTCATCGATCGACTATCTTGCCAATCTGGACGACGCCGCGACGGGCACACGACGCGAGCGTCTGCAGCTGTCCATCGGGTCGCTTCAGGACTACCACGATCGACTGTTCGACTACCTGCTGCGTTCGCTCGGCAAGCTCGACCACGTCATGGTCCTCGGTGACGCGCCAAGCCGAATTCCGACCCTCAGCTTCACCGTCGCCGATACGTCGGCCGAGAAGGTCGCGGAGCATCTCGCACAGAACCGTATCGGCGTCGTCAGCGGAATTCACAGTGGCAGCCGGCTTCTCGACGCCTTGGGCGTCAACGAGGAAGGCGGCGCCGTCACCATCGGACTTGCTCCGTACACGACGCGATACGAAATCGATCAGCTGGTGAAGTGCCTCGCTTCTCTGACGTAGCGGCTACTGCACCCTCAGGATGACCTTGCCGATAGCATCGGCGTCGAGCATTCGATGTGCCTCTGCCGCTTCGGTTATCGGAAGTTCGGCGTGAACGATCGGGCTCACGACGCCTTCCTCGATCATCGGCCACAGCCGTGCCGTCATGTCCGCGACGATGTCCGCTTTGCTCGACGGTCCCGTCTCGGGGCGTCCGCGTAGACCTGCGGCATGGATGGTTCCGCGTTTGCCGAGCAGTGCGCCGAAGTTCAGTTCGCCCTTCAGTCCGCCCTGCATGCCGATGGTGATGAGGGTGCCGTCCATGGCCAATGCTTCGACGTTGCGCGGCAGGTACTTTGCGCCCATGTTGTCCAGAATCAGGTCTGCGCCGTGGGTGCTGTCGCGCAGAACTTCGACGAAGTCCTGCTCCTTGTAGTCGATCAGAATGTCGGCTCCGAGCGATGCGCAGAAGTCGAGCTTGGCCTTCGAGCCCGCGGTGACGGCAACGGTTGCCCCGAGTGCTTTCGCGACCTGGATTGCGTGCGTGCCGATTCCGCTTCCGCCGCCGTGCAGCAGCACTACATGCCCGGAGCGAAGGCCACCGTACATGACGAGGTTGGACCATACCGTCGACGCGACCTCCGGAAGTGCTGCTGCCGCATGGAGATCCAGGGCGCCCGGAATCGGAAAGAGCTGTGTTGCCGGGACGGCCACTTGCTCGGCGTAGCCGCCTCCGGAGAGTAGTGCGCACACTCGATCGCCGACTTTCCAGTCGTACACACCCTCACCGAGTTCGGAGATGATCCCGGAGCATTCGAGCCCGAGGGTTTCGCTTGCTCCAGGCGGTGGGGGATAGAAGCCCTGGCGCTGCATCAGGTCGGCTCGGTTGACCCCCGCGGCGGCGACGTCGACGATGACCTGTCCGCGTTCGGGGCGCAGATCCGGCACCTGGGTCCACTGCATCACGTCGGGGGATCCGAACTCGGTCAGAGTGATTGCGTGCATGCGACCACCCTATGCGGCGCAGCGTTTAGATATCCCAGAGGTTGATCCCGAAGTCCCTGGCGTGCTCGTCGATGGCCGTGAGCTCCTCGGCGGTGAAGTCGAGGTTCTCCAGCGCACCGACGTTGTTCTCGAGCTGCCGGACGCTCGACGCACCGATCAGCACCGAGGTCACCCGTGGATCGCGCAGCGCCCAGCTGAGGGCGAGTTGTGCGAGCGACTGGCCGCGGGCGGAGGCAATGGAGTTCAATCCCCGCAGGTGCTCGACGTGCTCGTCGGTGAACCAGTCGGGGTTCAAGGACTTGCCCTGCGTGGCGCGTGAGCCTTCGGGGATTCCGTCGAGGTACTTGTCGGTGAGCATTCCCTGCGCCAACGGAGAGAACGCGATCGCGCCCGCGCCGACCTGCTCGAGGGTCTCCAGCAAGCCGTCCTCGATCCACCGGTTGACCATCGAGTAACTGGGTTGGTGGATGAGCAGCGGAACGCCTGCAGCTGTCAAGAGTTCAGCCATCTTCGCGGTGTTCTCCGGCGTGTACGAGCTGATGCCGACGTAGAGGGCCTTGCCCTGCTGCACCGCGCTGATCAATGCGCCCGCGGTCTCTTCGAGTGGGGTGTCGTGGTCGGGGCGGTGGCTGTAGAAGATGTCGACGTAGTCCAGCCCCATCCGTCCGAGCGACTGGTCGAGCGAGGACAGTAGGTACTTCCGTGAGCCGCCGAATCCGTAGGGGCCGGGCCACATGTCCCATCCGGCCTTGCTCGAGATGATCAGTTCGTCGCGGTATCCGGCGAAGTCCTCACGCAGGATCCGACCGAAATTCTTCTCCGCACTGCCATAGGGCGGGCCGTAGTTGTTGGCCAGATCGAAGTGGGTGATTCCCAGGTCGAACGCGCGTCTGAGTACGGCACGCTGGCCGTCGATGGGTGCGTCGTCACCGAAGTTGTGCCACAGGCCGAGCGAGATCGCCGGCAACTTCAGGCCACTGCGGCCGGTGCGGCGATACTGCATCGACTCGTAGCGGTCTTCGGATGCAACGTATGGGGTATCGATGTGTGGTTCGGGCATCTGTCGAGACTATGCCGAGCCCGGCGAACGGACGTCGAGCACGCAGAGCTACTCATCGGTAAGTCGAGTGCCTAATATGATCGGGTGACGGCCGAACGATCCTTTGGTCCAGGGGGGGACCCGCAGTGGCTCGATACTGCGGAAATGAGAGCGTGGCGCGCCTATGTCGACGGCGGCCAACGATTGATGGGGGTACTCAACAAGGATCTGCAGGATGCGCACAACCTGACGATGGCCGAATATCGCATCCTGGTGATGTTGTCGGAGTCGCCGGACGGGTCGTTGCGAATGAGCGAGTTGGCCGACGGCGTTCTGTCGTCCCGTAGCCGCCTGACACATCAGATTCGACGGATGGAATCCGACGGCATGGTCGAGCGCAGCACATGCGTCGACGACGGGCGTGGCGTGCTGGCGGTCGTCACCGACGAGGGCAGGCGTCGCCTGACGGAAGCAGCTCCGACGCATGTGGACAGCGTCAGGAAGCATCTGGTCGACCTGCTGACGGAACAAGAGCTTGCGGTTCTCGGTGACATCTTCGAGAAAGTCGACGCCGCGATGGAGAGTTCCGACGTCAAGGGCTGATTGGCCTCGCCGTGCGCGGAGCGTTTAGTATCTCCACGTACGAGCGAGACCAGGAAGCGTGGCAGAGCGGCCTAATGCACTCGCCTTGAAAGCGAGAGACGTGTAAAAGCGTCCGTGGGTTCAAATCCCTCCGCTTCCGCTGCAGGACGAAGCCTTGACCTCACCGAACGGTGCAGGTCAGGGCTTTTTCTTTAGAGTTTCAAGATATTTGAGGCTTTGCTTGCCCACATCTTGCCCACAACTTCGGTTGAGTAAGCGCGGTCCAGGGCCGCGCCGATGGCCTCTAAGTCGTCGTCGAACAGGTCCGCGTAGACGTCGAGCGTCATAGCTGCGGAGGCGTGCCCGAGCATTCTCTGTAGAACTTTGACGTTGGCACCAACGCTGACTGCCAAGCTTGCCGCGGTGTGTCTTAGGTCGTGTGGTGTGACTCGAGGTACCCCCGATTTTTGTACGGCTCGCGTGAACCATCCCGTTGAGCTCACCGAGCGGCGAAGATGATTGCCGTCGGGGCCGGGGAAAACAAGATCATCTGCAGACTTGCCCTTACACGCGAGCGATAGCTCGTCAATCAGGAACGAAGGCAGGGGCACTGCTCGGCCCGTTCCTGATTTGGGGCTGCCGACGTGAACTTTGTTGTCGACCTGGACCGCGTTCTCGCGGATGTTCATGCGCTTCCGCAATAGGTTGAGATGCCCGACTCGGAGCCCTACAGCCTCGCCCCAGCGAATTCCGCAGTAGGCCAATACCAAGACGAGCACGCGATGCTTACCTGCGGCTTCAGCAAGCCGAATAACTTCTGCATGGTTGAGATAGACGTGTGGCTTGCCTTGTTTCTTCGGCAGATTTTCGACGCCCTGGGCGGGGTTGTGCGCAAGCCTCTTCGACTTCACCGCCGTGGCCAGAATGCCCGAGAGCACGCCATGCGCGCGGTTGACTACCGTTGCTCCGCTTCCAGCTCGTGACATCGCTGATATCCAGCGTTCGACGGCATCCTTATCGATGTCTGCCAGCCTCGTGGCGTGCCAGCGAGGAGCCACGTGAACCCGCCACGCGGTTTCCGTAGACCTGTAGGTTGACGGCTTCTGGTCGGTCTCCTTGCGATCAAGCCAGCTCGGTGCCAGCTCGCCGACGGTGATCATTCCTAGTCTTGGAGGGACGTATTGACCGGTCATCTTCTCGACTTCGACGGTGGCCGCAAATTCGTTGGCTTCGCGCTTCGTCTTGAAACCTCGTTTGTCGGTTTGCCTGCGGTCCGGCGTCCGGTATCGAACCCGGTACCTAGTGCCTGCTGCTGTCGGGTAGGCGCTAACTGTGGCCATCGGTCGCTATCACTGCCGCTAGTTCGGCCTTCAATTCGCGGCTGATCTGACCTCTCCCTTGCGCAGATGCGTTGGCCGGAGCGCGATGGTCACGCTCTGCCGCAAATGACCGTCCCCACAACCGGACAGACAGAATCGCCAACCTTGTGGGGCTTATTCCTAGTGCGCGGCCAACCCTGGCTTCAGTCAGTCCAGAATCCCTCAGCACCGCGGCGACAAGGGCTCTCTCGCGCTTGTGCACGTGCGAAAGGTCCTTGTCAGTGACTACCCCGCGACCCTCAGCAGTCTTGTATTGCAGAACGATGCCTCCGATCAGCTGCTCAGGAGCCGAGATCGGTTTGCCAGAAGCCCAATCCGAAAGGGTCTTTGGTCCAACTGCAAGCACGTCGTTGATGCGGATCGCACTGTCGGATGCCAGTAGCTCACCGAGTGTTATCGGCGATGCGGCGCAGTCGGAAAGGGCAAGTGCAAGTGGCACAAGCGTATTCAAGCTTGGCGGCACTTTCCCTGCCTCGAAATTTGCCACGCGTGTGTTGTCCCATTTGAGTCCTCGTTCGCGGCTCGCCTTCGCGACCGCCTCGAGTGTCAGGTTGTTGGATTGCCTCAGGCGGCGCACATTCAGGCCGATCGCCTGCGCGAGAGTCGGAGTAGGCATCTCGAAAATGTAGCAGGTTTCCACAATGCTGAGTAGGCGTGTTCGAGGTGGATGCATCTCACTGAAGCTCAATCCAGTGCAGGATAAATCAACAGACTTGACTAGAGATCATGTGAGCCTCTACGGTTCTCAAGTCAGCGCAGTAGATTTTAGCAACATAGATTGGACTTGAGATGAAGGACTCCTCGGACGATTGGGCTACACCATCTGAAGCGGCGGGCTACTTGAAGACCACCCCAGGGACGCTTGCGCAGCTTCGATACCGGGGTATCGGACCGGCCTATTCAAAGGCACCAGGCGGGAGGGTGCTCTACGAGTGGGTTGACCTGACCCGTTGGCTTCAGGAGTACAAGAAGACGAGCACCGCGACCAAGGTCAAACCAGGGGACCCGGTCCCAACACGCAAGGCGTGCTGAGAAACCGCACTACCTCTCTGTCAGACGGCCCCCACAGCGCAGTTACAGCTGCGTTGATCCGTGAGGGCCGTCCACATCCGCACAACCCAGGAAGAAGTTGAGCATGAACGATCCTAGTAGCGAGATTCAGTCTTACCCACCCAACAGTGCAGACATGCGACTGGATGTCGTCGAGTCCATTCTCGACGACGCCCGGGCGAAGGGCTTGATCGGTGAGTTGACGGACCGAAGCGTGAGCTTGTTTTTCTGTGAGCGTGGAGTGCGGGATTGGGTCGACAAAGGCCTTCCCTTCACTGCGTCGATGGTCGCCCAGCGAATGCCCGTGGAACCCCTGCGGGGCCACCTCGGGCTGGTCATCGGTTGGCTCTCGCAGGCGCGGCTGATCAAGAGGACTGGCGCGGTTTTCGCCGGCTATCCCGAGGATGAATCGGGGCGCGCAACCTGCCTGTGGGAGGCGAGGTTGCGATGACCGCCAACTTCCCCGAGCGTGCATTGGCCTATGCAACTGCAGGATTCGAGGTTGTCCGCCTCGGTCCTCAAAGCAAGACGCCTACCGTCAGGCGAGGCGTCTATGCGGCGACGACGAGTCAAACTGTGATTCGCGCGTGGTGGGATGAGCAGCCGTGCTCGAATATCGGTCTGCGTGTGCCGGCGGGTTGCATCCTTCTGGATATCGACCCGCGAAATGGCGGGACAGTGGATCAGGTTGCTGAGTTTGGCAGGACCACTATGGCCGAGACTGGTGGGGGAGGTTGGCATCTCCTGTACCGATTCGATCGTCCAGTTCGCGGACTTGTGAAGGGAACCGATGGCGTCGAAATCAAGGGTCGCAGTCAGTATTTCGTCGCAGCGCCGTCGGTCCATCCTATTACCGGACGCACCTATCGGTGGATCGATCTGAGACCCCCTGTCCATCTTCCGCCCGCTGCTTGGCCCCGGGTTGCACAAGATGGCCCCGGGTGTCCCGTCAGCCCGACATTTCAGTCTCGGTCGGCCCGGCGCTGGGATGGCCTGGAGCGAACAGTGAAATTGGCAGGCCCGGGAAAGCGAAACTCCACTCTCTACTGGGCCCTGCGTCGAGCGCTTGAGGCGCAAGCGCCTGGAGACCTGCTCGAGAGGCTCAGAGTGGCAGCTGAGTCGTCGGGACTTAGCTCAAGGGAGATCGACGGAGTGTGCCGATCGGCGCTGGGGGGTCAACGTGAATGAAGCGGCTGTCGGTTACGGCGTGCCCGACCTTCTCACCACGGCGACGATCGACGGGGCGGCGTTGCTCAACAACGTAAGGAAGGCGATCAGGACCTATTGCGTGCTCCCTGATGAGAATGCCTACACCGCTGTCACTCTCTGGGTGGCCTACACGCACTGCGCGAGCGCGTTCGATTACGCGCCTCGCCTTGTTATCCGAAGTTCACTCAAACGGTCAGGAAAGACGCGATTACTGGAGGTCATCGACGGGCTCACAGTTCGGACCGTGCGAACTTCCTCAGCAAGCGTGGCTTACCTGTTTCGTATCATTGGCGAGGGTGAGCCCCCAATTATATTGATCGATGAGGCAGACGCGCTCTTCGGCACCAGAGTTAAGGCGGACCAAAACGAAGACCTGCGCAGCCTGCTCAACGCAGGTTTTCAGCGGGGCAGCACCATCGGCAGGGTGGGCGGCAAGGGTCACGATCCCAAAACCTTCCAAACGTTCGCGCCAGCCGCGCTCGCTGGCATCGGCCGACTGCCAGACACGATTGAGGACCGCGCCGTGGTGATCCAGATGCGCAGACGAAAGCCTTCTGAGTCGGTCTCACCATTCCGGCTGAAGCGGGATGGGCCCGGTCTCGCGGACTTGTGCGCCAGGCTTAGCCAATGGTCCGAAGAACTTCTCGAACAACTGGAGGGTGCGGAGCCCGAGCTGCCCGTGGATGATCGCGCAGCTGACACGTGGGAACCCTTGGTGGCGGTTGCCGATGCTGCAAGCCGAGACTGGGGACTCAGAGCTCGGGCCGCGGCGATTCAGTTCGCGCAGGCTGCTGAGGCCGACGAGGGACAATCGCGTGAACTCATGCTGCTGACCGGCATCCGCGAAGTGTTTCGCCAACTCGGCGAACCCTTCGTCGGCACCAACGACCTGCTCCAATACCTGGCGCTTGAGGACGAATCCCCGTGGGCGGATTTGACTGCTGCCGCCTTGGGAAGGAGGCTCCGAGGTTTTGGCGTGCTGGCAAGTCACAGTAGCGATCGGCGAGTAAGGGGATACAGGAAGCGTGACTTCGAGGACACATTCGACAGATACTTGCCGCCTCGGGCGAGACGGTAGAGACAAGGGCCGTCAGCCTCTTTTTCCTCACCATGAGCTGACATGAGGGCAGAATCACCATGCGTATTTGGACCGCACCCTTAAGCACCACGCGGTCTGACCAGCGGATTGCCTAGCCGTTAGTGATAGCGGCCAACTCAACGGCAGGATGAACTTCAAGTTTTGTCGCCGTGGGTGGATTGAGGTTTTTCAAGTGGGCTCCGTGCATGAGGTCATCGAGGCGTTCCGGCAGGCCCCCTCTAATTCGGAGCGGGGCACGAAGTTCGAGCAGCTGATGGTTCGCTACTTCCAGCTCGATCCCCTGCTCAGCCAGGAGTACGACCAAGTATGGCGTTGGATGGACTGGCCTGACCGCGCCGGCAAGCCTGATACCGGCATCGACCTCGTGGCCCGCAACAGCGACACCGGGGAACTCACTGCGATCCAATGCAAATTCTACGAGCCCACACACACCCTGGCCAAGGGTGACATCGATAGCTTTTTCACCGCCTCAGGTAAGAACCCCTTCACCAACCGAGTAATTATCTCGACCACCGACCGGTGGGGAAGCAATGCCGAGGCGGCTCTCGAGAACCAGCAGATTCCCGTCCAGCGCATCGGTCTCGCCGAGATCGCAGATTCCCCGATCGACTGGGACATCGCGTGGCCGAAAGGCAACCTGACGATCGACCTGAGCGAAGCGAAACGCCACGACCCCAGGCCGCACCAGCAAGACGCCATCGATGCAGTGTTCGCCGGCTACTCGGCGGGCAACGACCGCGGCAAACTGATCATGGCCTGCGGCACAGGCAAGACGTTCACAGCGCTGAAGATCGCAGAACGCACCGCATCCGAGACCGGCGGGCACGCACGCATCCTGTTCGCGGTCCCGTCGATTTCACTGCTGTCGCAGACACTCCGAGAGTGGACAGCGCAGACGAAGCTGCCCCTTCGCGCATTCGCTGTGTGCTCGGACAACAAGGTCTCCCGATCGGCAGAGGACTTCAACGTTCACGACGTCGCGATCCCCGTCACCACTGATCCAGCCACGCTCGCGTCGGAGATGGCGCACCGTAAGCGCGCCAAGGGTCTGACGGTCGTCTTCACGACCTACCAGTCGCTCCCTGCCGTCGCAGCAGCCCAGGGCCTAGGTGTGGACCCGTTCGACCTCGTGATCTGCGACGAAGCCCACCGCACCACCGGCGTCACACTGATCGGTGAGGACGACTCGAACTTCGTCAAGGTGCATGATGCCGAGTTCCTGAGAGCCGACCGACGGCTCTACATGACCGCAACACCCCGCATTTTCGACGACAAAGTCCGCGACAAAGCTGAAGAACACTCCGCCGAGCTGACGTCGATGGACGACGAATCCACCTACGGGCCGGAGTTCCATCGCCTCTCCTTTGGCGACGCCGTCGAACGCGGCCTGCTCACCGACTACAAGGTCGTCGTCCTCACCGTCGACGAGGAACTCATCGCCTCACCGATGCAGAAGCAGCTCGCCGGCAACTTCAGCGAACTCAGACTCGACGACGCCTCGAAAATCGTCGGCTGCTGGAACGGGCTCGCCAAACGCGCCGGCCGCACCACCGACGGCGACGGATTCACTCCCGGTGAGCTCCCGATGAAGCGAGCCGTGGCGTTCGCCAAGGACATCGCCGCATCCAAGCAGGTCGCCGAGGTCTTCCCCGCCGTCATCGACGCCTACCGCGAACTACTCGACGACACCGAGAACGACGGTGAGCAGATCGATTCCATGAACCGAGACCTCACATGCACGGTCCATCACGTCGATGGCACCTTCAACGCCCTGCAACGCAACGAGCAGCTCTCGTGGCTCAAGGCACCGATCCCTGAAGGCGAGTGCCGCATCCTCAGTAACGCCCGCTGCCTCTCCGAAGGTGTCGATGTCCCCGCCCTGGACGCGGTGATGTTCCTCAACCCCCGCAACTCGGTCGTCGATGTTGTGCAGTCAGTTGGACGCGTGATGCGCAGATCCGAAGGCAAGGACTACGGCTACATCATCCTGCCCGTTGCGGTCCCCGCCGGAGTCTCCCCATCGGAGGCCCTGTCGAACAATCAGCGCTTCAAGGTCGTCTGGCAGGTCCTCAACGCCCTGCGCGCCCACGACGACCGATTCAACGCCATGGTCAACTCCATCGCGCTCAACGCCAACTCACCGAAGAAGACCGGCAAAGGAACTGACCGGCTGCTCGGTGGGCACATCGGGCCGACGAGCGACAGCGACGAGTCCATCTCCGATGGCACCTCCACCGACGAAGAGAAGCCGGGCGGTGGTGAACCGACCGGTGATGGCGCTATGGCCACGCAGATGGCGCTGTTCTCGCTCTCCGAGTGGCAGGAAGCGATAGTCGCCAAGATTGTCGACAAGGTCGGCACCCGCGTCTACTGGGAACAATGGGCAGGCGACGTAGCCGAGATCGCCAACGCCCAGATCACCCGCATTAACGCGCTCCTCGATGGCGCTTCGGCTGATGTCACCGCTCAGTTCGAGAAGTTCTTGACGGGCCTGCGAGACAACCTGAACGACTCCATTTCCCGCGATGACGCGATCAGCATGCTCAGCCAGCACCTGATCACCAAGCCAGTCTTCGATGCATTGTTCGCAGGCCATGATTTCGCCGCCCACAACCCGGTATCGATCGTTATGCAGTCAATGGTCGACGCGCTCGGAGATACCGGACTTGAAGCGGAGACATCGGGGTTGGAGAAGTTCTACGATTCGGTCCGAGTCCGAGCCTCCGAAGTGAACAGTGCCGAAGGCAAACAGCAGGTGATCGCTGAGCTCTACGAGCGGTTCTTTCGGATCGCATTCCGTAAGCAATCCGAAGCCCTCGGCATCGTCTACACGCCCACCGAAATCGTCGACTTTATCCTTCGCGCAGCCGACTATGTCTCGAAGGAATCATTCGGGCGTGGTCTCACCGATAAGGGTGTCCACATCCTCGACCCGTTCACCGGTACGGGCACGTTCATCACCAGGCTGATGCAATCCGGGCTGATCCTCCCCGGCGACCTAGTACGCAAGTATGCGAACGAGTTGCACGCCAACGAGATCATGCTGCTCGCGTATTACATCGCCGCGGTCAACATCGAGTCCACGTTTCACGCGTTGACCACCGACGACGGGGACGAGGCCCAGTACGTTCCGTTCGAGGGCATTGTGCTGGCCGATACTTTCCAAATCACCGAGGACGGTGACTCGATGGACGCGATCATGTTCCCGCAGAACAATTCTCGCATCGAGAAGCAGCTGACGATGCCGATCAATGTGATCGTCGGCAACCCGCCCTACTCCGTTGGGCAGTCCAGCGCGAACGATCTCAACGCGAACGTCAAGTACCCCACCCTCGACGGGCGGATCGAAGAAACCTACGCCGAACGGTCGAAGGGGACCAACAAGAACAGCCTCTACGACTCCTACTATCGGGCGTACAGGTGGGCGACCGACCGCGTCGGCGACACAGGCATTGTCGCCTTCGTCTCGAACGGCGGCTGGATCGACGGCAATACCGCCAGCGGGGTGCGTCTGTCCTTCGCTGACGAATACGCTCAACTGTACGTCTACAACCTGCGGGGCAACCAGCGAACAGCCGGTGACCTGTCCAGGAAAGAAGGCGGCAAGGTCTTCGGCAGTGGCAGTCGTTCCACCATTGCAATTTTCATCGGAGTGAAGAACGTTGCGCAGACAGGGCCGTGCGAGGTCCATTACCGAGACATCGGTGACTATCTGACGCGGGAGGAAAAGCTACGCATTGTCGACGCGGACCGAGTCAACACAGTCGACTGGCAGAGCATCACTCCGAACGGCCACGGAGACTGGACCAGTCAACGAAACGAGGAATTTGGGAAGTGGCCCACGTTGGGAGATAGGAGGTCGACGGCTCAACCCATCTTCCGCACATACTCTTCAGGCCTCAAAACTGGACGCGATGCCTGGGTATACAACTGGTCCCATTCGGCATTGAACAAGTCCGTGATCGAGCTGACCCAGCAGTATCGAGACGCTGCAAGGTTGTTGTCGGAAGACGGGCCGGCCACAACAGTTGACGGCTTTTTCGATGCCCACCCTGAATTGGCCGGTCCCGGCAAAATCTCGTGGAACAGAAGCTTGCGACAACACCTCAATCGACAGAAGAGCATCAATTGGGATAATGAAATGGTCTTCGCTGGCTCGTACCGGCCCTTCACACCCCAATGGGTCTACTTCGACCTCAAAACAAGCGACATGGTCTACCGGATGCCGTCCGTATTTCCGACGCCGCACCACCGTAATCTGGGCTTTTATGCCATTGGGGTGGGAGCGACTGCGGACTTTTCGCTGCTCGCCACGACGACGCTGCCCGACGTGCAGATGTTGGGGGCTGGCCAGAATGGTCAGTATTTCCCACGGTGGCTGTATGAGGAAGCCGAGGGCTCAGAGGAGGGCAGTCTCGACTTTGGCACGGCCACAGCCGGTCAGCCTGAAGTCGACGACTACGGCTACAGGCGCATCGACAACATCACCGATGCGATTCTGGGTACCTATAAGAATGCATTTGGAGATACGGTCACAAAGGACCAAATTTTCTACTCCGTCTACGCGCAGCTCCACATCTCAAGCTACCGGCAGACTTATGCCGGGGACCTGAGGAAGATGTTGCCGCATATCCCCACCCCGGACTCCGCTGGACGGTTCAGGCAGCTTGCCGTTGCGGGTGAGCAGCTCATGGAACTGCATACTGACTACGAGTCCGTCGATCCGTACCCTCTGGCGGTCGACATGAAGGCGGGCGTCGATGTCTCTGACCGCGAGACTTGGCGGGTCGAGAAAATGAAATGGCGCGGCAAGACCGATCGCACCGCCATCGTTTACAACGCGCAGGTGACCATCGCAGGCATCCCCGCTGAAGCGGAGGACTATCTCCTGGGGTCACGGTCCGCTCTGGGGTGGATTATTGATCGCTACCAGGTCAAGACTGACAAGGCGTCAGGCATCGTCAATGATCCGAACGAATGGTGCGACGAGCACGACGACCCGACCTACATCGTCGAACTCATCAAGAAGGTGACGACCGTTTCGGTGGAGACGTTGCGCATCGTTAGCGAGCTTGAGGTCACCGCCGAATCGTGACGAAGAAACTGATCGCAGGCGCAGCGAGCCAGCCGATCAAGCGTGCGGATGGTTCACTTTCGCGTAAATAGTCGGAACTCAAGGTGCTCTGCATGCACTTTTTTGCCGCTTGCGGTCAGCTCGCGAGCCCAACGCTGGAGCAGGCTGCAGTATCGACCGTAAGTGTCCGGTGGCCATGCTCCGCCGATGCGTAGCGAGTCCCAACCACAGTGGTCTCGGAGCGCTGCTGCTACCCGAGCATCGAGAATGAGACTCGGGTGCTCCGGGTCGCCAGCTCCGGCAAAGTACAGATACTTGGTGAAGAAGGCTGGCCCGATGTTCTTGATTTGGCCGTTCAGCAAGCGGTAAGCCGCCTCCGGCTCGGTGCGTGACAGGCCGGCTGCCTCGGTAAGTAGGTCGGAATTGTGGTCGGCATCGGTGAGGAAAGCCCGCACTCGGCCTGGATTCCTGAATGCTCGCGTGCCCTCACCCCATGCCAGCGAAGCCCAGAGGACGGTGCGTGCGACCTGGGGGTCTTGCAATCCGAGGGATGCGATCCGAAAGATGTCGCTTCGGCTCAGTTGGCCCTCGCTGGTCGGCGGCATCTCATTGGCACGACCAGCCTCGCCGAGAGTCTTTTGCCACCATGAGGCGTTGATCCGTATTCCGCTATCGAATCCTGATGGTGGGCCGTCTGCGAGCCACCCAGTGACTTGTAAGGCCGTCGTGTCGGTGCGCATAGTGGCCACGCTACTGGCCGGGTGAGAGCTCAGGGCCGCGCTGAGTCGAAGTCGAGCTCTGACGCCGTGCGGAGATGGCGGTACACGGTGGCTCGGCTCACGCCCAGCATTTTTGCTACCTCATCGGCAGTCAGACCCTTGCCGAGGAGGTCACGAGCTCGAGCTATCGCAGCTGCGTCTACCTTCTTCGGGCGTCCTCCGTTGCGGCCATTCTTTGCTGCCGCGGCGAGCCCTGCGCGGGTCCGCTCAATCATGGTGTCGCGTTCGAGCTGGGCGAAGGCTGCCATGATGGTCAGCATGGCCTGGCCCATGGGGCCGTCGGTGTGCAGGCCCTCCGTCACACTCCTGAACGTGATGTTTCGTCTTGTCAGCTCTGCAATGACGTCGAGTACATGCCGAGTGTCTCGGCCCAAGCGGTCGAGCTTCCAGACTGTCAGTGTGTCTCCTGCACGCAGGTGGTCGATGCAGGCTGCCAACTGAGGCCGGTCTGTCTTCGATCCGCTAACACCGCGATCGGTGAACACCCGCTCCGCGCCGGCCTTGTCCAGTGCATCGAGTTGCAGCTGCGGATTCTGATCCACTGTGCTGACTCGTGCGTATCCAATGACTGCCATGCGTGTTCCTGTCTCATAATCGCGTCGATCTCTTAGTTTTGAGACTACCAGATATGAGACAGGCTTTTGAGACAAGTCACGGTGGAGCGAGCCGGAGGCATGCGACCGATGGGTGAAGGTGTGCAGGTGTCTCGTAAACCCATCGTTTTTGAGACCTTCGTCAGGTCTGCGCGGGCAGCTTAAGTTGGCCCCAGCTGACAGTCGGAGGGGATAGCACCCGCCGGTGGCGGTCACGTCTCGCTTGAGGGGAACGCCTTAGGTGGGGACAGAAGGCGAGCGGTCTGCGGGTCGTCACTAACTGGTTTGGGCGGTCGTTCCCAAGTCTGCGGATTCGCCAAGAATCACCGCGTCCAGCGTTGTCCGTTCTCCCAGATACAGTCGTCGCGGCCGGCTGACGCCCCGGAGTGTCGAAGCGCGGAGTGAAGCGCCTGATGATTGGCTGTGGCTATCGAAATCTCGGCTGCATGCTCGTGGCAAATTCAGTGCACGCGAATAGATGAGGAGTTCAATGCGTTACCTGATAGGTAACACTGCCTGATGGAAGTGCGATACGCTGATGCAGCGGTCGAGAAGTTGGCGACCGACAAACGGCACGCAACTAGGAAGTTGGGTCCACAGCACGCGGACGGTCTTGCCCGTCGGATCAAGCAGCTTGAATCGGCTGACGTGCTGAAGGACGTATTTCCTCCGGCGGGCGGGAGATGGCACTGGCTGCTACACGACAGGGCGGGCCAGGCGGCAGGAACGGTCAAGGACGCAGTCCGAGTCATCGTGGTTCCTGAAGGAGGCGTGGAGAACCCGCCAGTCGATGCCACCGTTGTCACAGTGGTCGAAATCTCCGAACACTACGCAAAGAGGAGATGAGCTCATGTCAACGAACTACGCGGTGCCTACCGGCGAGTTCATTGCTGAGTGGTTAGACGAGAACGGAATGAGTCAAGCAGACCTTGCTCGATCGCTAAACGTTTCGCGAAAACACGTAAGCCAGCTGGTGTCTGGGCAGGCCGTGCTCACTCACCCAGTTGCGCAGGACTTAGAGCTCGTCACTGGAGTTCCCGCCCGCATCTGGATGAACTACGAGAATCAGTACCGACTCGACGTCGCACGCCTGGCGAAGGACGAAACACTATCGGACAGGCTCTCAGATCTCACACAGTTTCCCCTGGCCTACCTGCGCAAGCGGGGGTTTTTGACTGCCCCGGCTGGCCAGCCAGCTGAGACGGTGAGGGAAGTGTTGCACTTCTTTGGAATCGCCGATGTCGACACTCTGCTGAAGCTCCCGCAACACACGGTCGCCGGCTTCAAACAGTCGAAGGCATATCAAATCAACGATTATGCGGTTGCTACGTGGATACGTGTCGGTGCACATGCAGTCAACTCTCGAGGGGAGATGGAGTATGACGCGGCGAGTCTGTATGGAGCCATACCCAAACTCAGAGCTTTGACGACCCTTCCCGAGGACGAGTTCCTTGCAGAGACTGTGAGGATTTGCGCAGACGTGGGAGTTACCGTCATCTTCGACGCGGGCCCGGACGCGACAAGGTGTTCAGGGGTGACCCACTGGGTGGGTCCCAACCCGGTAGTTCAACTAAGCGGCAGAGGCAAGAAGAACGACCTCTTCTGGTTTGCGTTCTTTCACGAACTCGGCCACGTCCTCCTGCACCCACATGACCGTCTGTTCATTGAAGGTAAGGAAGCAGAAGGACCGCTCGAGGCCGAGGCCGATCAGTTTGCACGCGACACACTGATTCCGCCCAGTGACTGGTTAAGACGCCCTCGGCGAAAGAGCTCGGTTGCTCTACGCCAGTTCGCGCTGGAGGTAGGAGTACACCCAGGCATCGTGATTGGTCGAGTTCAACACGAGACGAGAGACTTCACATGGGGAAACGCACTCAAGCAGACGATCCGAACAATCGAGTAGCTCGGCTAAAACCCCACCGTGCAACGGCACCCTCAAGAATCGGAACACTCACGGTGGCAGTCCGCGCGGCGATGCTCAAATGACGGTAATTGTATTGGCGCGGGCCTCTGATGGGTTCGTTATTGCAGCCGACGGTCGCCGCACACGGCAAGGCCACGAAGTGCGGAGCGACCAGGTCAAAATTCGTCATGTCGGGTTCGGTTCGACGCCAGTCGGAGACTCGGGAGTTTTGTGGGCGACTTACGGGCGCGGAGAGATCGGCGGACGTAGCGTCCACGATATTGCCGAGGAAAGCAACGCCCCCGGAAATTGCAACCCGGGCGAGACCGTCGATGGCATCATTAGTGCGCTGCGCGCAAGCGTCTACCAGTGGAACAAAGCAGAGCGCTGCAGATGCCCACATCAATGTCCCGACATGTACGACTGCGAGCTCGCCGACGAGGCAGCCGGGCTCCTGGCTTCGGACTTCTATGATCCTGATCGAGATCCAGGTTGGTGCCGTTGTCGCGCATGGGTTGAGGAGCCCCTTGGCCTGTTGTCGCTATCCTATGGGCCAGATCGGATAGCAGACGAGACTAGGTTCCACACTCTGAACCGCGTAGGTCAGATCGAGGTTTCGACCATTGCAGATTGGTCGATATTTGGATCGTTGGGCCATGATTCTCTAGCTGTGGATCGGGTAGCAGAATTGAACTGCAAGCCGCTGCGCACCTACGACGTGACTGTTCGTGAGGTGGAGCACTTGCTATCACGGTCGTATTTTGAAGCTGACGAGGAAGCGAAGCAGCGTCAGGCCGTAGCGACTATAGGTGGCAGAGCAAAGATCGCTGGCGTTCAGGTCAAGCGCGGTCGGACGGTCTTCTCAGAACGATTCGTGACGGATGTGGACAGACCAGCGTGGTATCGGTGGCTTGGAGATGAGACGCTTTCGGACTGGCCAACCGCTTAGCTCGATGGTCGGACACAAGCTTTGCTCGTTGCGCTTGGCCAGTTCGCAACCAAGCTCTGCGATCGCGACCGCTCATTTACCCCGCTCATTCTGTCCTTGGGGCTCGGAGTAGGTACGACCCGACATCGCGGCTATTGACTGGTGCCGGTGTTAACTACTACCCGCAACGACGCTGCCAGTAGTGGACGCTGGCGCTGTGAGCCTGGACGAGCGAGCTTCACCAAAGGGGCATTCGGCACGCGTACTGTCCGCACTCGGTCAGGGAAAAGCGGCTCCTTACGGCCATAATCAGAGGGTGATGTCGTTCATATGTGGGCCGTCCGCACTGCCCATCCTCTTGGCACTGTTCCAACAGGCCCTAGACGGTGACAAGCAATGAATGCCAGTCAACCGCTGTTCGGGCTTTGGCGTTCCTGTCAACACTTCGCCGAGCCGGCCTCGATACCCGACGCGACGTCCGAATCCGAGGAACTACTGCTCGCCGCTGCACCGACCTTGCCCAGATATGGGCGGGCCCTGCAGTTCATGGCAAGCCGCTCCGATCCCTCATCCAGTTGGGCAGCGCGGACATTCGTCCGACGAGGTGAATCTAGACCGACGTCCGAAGTTCAGCTGAGGAAGTACAACGCGGTACGCGCTGGACACCAGCGATGGTCGAATGACAACTACGATCCCCTGGAAGCTGCCGATCACCCGGAGCGCACCCTTAGTCTTGATGCTCGCCACCTCAGTCTTGTTGATGCGGAGCAGCTCCAGGACCTAGCCCGCTATGAAGTCGACGCCCTTACCTCCTTCTCAGCGGAGGAACGAAGCCAGGAAGCTGGCTACATATCGGACCCAAAAGTCCGTCGTGCGGTCGAGTTGCAGGCCGTATCGCAAGCGATCAACTACTACGAATCGTTGGGCTACCAGTGCGAGGACGTTGGTGCGCTCGAACCATTCGATCTGTTGCTCTCCGGCACCGGGAATCTTCCGGCGGAACGGCATGTGGAGGTGAAGGGCTCGAGCGGCTCGGCATCGAAGGTGGAACTGACGTATAGGGAGGTCGAACACGCAAGACGGTTTCAGCCCACCGATTTGTTCGTCGTGAGCGGCATCGAGTGGGAGTTCGGTGGCGACAGCGTGACGACTCGACCCGGGTCGCCGCGGTTGGTTACCGAATGGAATCCGCGGGACAGTGATCTGCTCGCCGTCAGGTTCCGTCATACCGTTCCGGCTGCAGAGACGCTCACGATTACGGGGCGCAAGGGCGCGGCCACCTAGCTCGGCTGCCTTCGTCCTCACGGGTCGGCTCATCCGTCACCGACTCCACGTCGGCGTGCTGTTGGGTTTGCCTGCCGGTGGTCAAGGAGTGGCGTCACCAGATGACTCGTTAGTAGCGCAACTGCTACGCACCCCCCAGATCGGCGTTCTTGCGCGTTCTCGTTCTGGGTAATTCACGTCCTTTGGTACAGCGCCTATCCGCATGTCAGCACGTCAGCGGCTACTTTCAAGTCGTGCTTCGTACCCGACCCTTGCTTCTTTGCCTGAAAGCGCAGTGCGTCTTCTGTCAGGACGGTCGCAGCGGTGAATCGCCCAGGATTTTCCTGGATCAGCCGGGCTGTGTTTACCCTTCCGGACACACGCGGGTGTCGCTGTGTGACCTGGAGCTCCGCACCGTGCTTCGAGATGGGTCTACTTAACGGCCTGGGAAGAATTGGGATTCGGCACAGCTGCGCGCTTCATGGCCGGGTCAGAAGCCTTGTCTCAACACAACATCGTTGCTCTCCCCTGTCTTTCGTGGAGACGGGCTCAATGTTCTCCGACATTCGCTGTTGTGAGTGCTGGAACCCGGTTACTGGGCACGAGCCTCTGATCCGTATGGACTCCGATGAGCGGGACACGGTTAGCGATGAAGGCTTCGAGCACCGCCCTGCGTCTGATCCCGGGTGGCGCATCTGCGCTGGCTCGAACATGGAGCAGGAAAAACTAAGGAACGGTAAGTGTGCTCGATGTACCCTGCGGATCGCGCAATGGTGCTGATACAAGCTTGGGACGATGTGTGTTGGCGGAATTTGCTGACGTCCGATAGTGCTTAGCCTGCTGGAACAACCGTGCGGAGGACCGTTGCCGCTGCCGACTCAAGCTGCGCACGCTCCCAGAATGGACCAACTGTCCATCCCGCTTCCGTAGCGGTGAGGTTTGTAGTCGGTCGCGCTCCTGGTTCGTTCCCAGCTTGTGATCACAGAACTCGACGCTTGACCTCCGTCGCCGACGTTGTTCGAGACAGACGTGCCGATGACAGCCGTCCACAAAAGCCTTGACAGAGCCGCGAGCGAAGACTGAGTCGAAGCGAACGGACCTTCGATCGAGACGGATCGGGTAGTTCTTGCGGAAGCGCAGTCCATTGGCGTGAAGTGTCGAGCGAAGGGCGTGGTTGGGTCCCCAGGTAGAAGTCCAGTGTCTGTGTGAGTTTCGTGTCCGAGAA
>NZ_JBMDIX010000023.1:0-96656 GCF_057808915.1 Rhodococcus sp. FG69
TTCACTGCTGGAACTGTAACCCACCCCACCGACAAAGTCACCAATCCTGCACAGAGGCACCCCTATTCGCGGAAATCAATTCACATCCGAACCTCTTCTGTTGATGAGATGCCCGAGGCGAATGATGTAGCCGCATGAACAGTGGCTCGTCAGGGAATCGTGGCTAGGGCGCCGCGGTCGAGGGCTGTGTCGCGTTGTCGAATCGCGACAGCACTGCTCGTGCACAACGGACAACGGCTCCTCTGTCGTGGGAGACCACGTATTCGAATGTCCGGCCGAGTTCGCTTTCTCCCCAGCGCAAATCACGCGCGGACAATACGCAGCAGAAGAACTGACCCAGAACGACGACGTTCCATTCCTCGACCAACTCGTCGGAGGGATCTATGGACGAGCTGACGATGCCCGGAACCGTCACGCCGGCCATGTCGATGCCGTAAATGCCGGTGTATGCAACGTTTCCGGCCATGCGCTGCCAGCGACGTTGCGTCGGAGATGCGAATTGGCGGGCGTGTTGAAAAGTGCCGAGAACCATCGTGTCGGGCCCTGCGTCCGACGCCTGCGACTCGATCTGGCAACTCATCTCGACGAGCAGCCTCTTCGTGCTGACCGCGCTCGGCTGACCGGTCGACGCGATATCGAACGGCGATCGAGAATTGCCCGACGGCGTACTCCATGTCGGGGAAATCAGCGCATCTCGTGGACCTGCCCCGTCGACGGTGGCGGGTGGAAACAGCGCTCCGATGCCGAAGGATGCGCCCAGGGCCAGTGCCCTGGTCCGGTGCCGCTCCGAGTCGACTCCGCTGGCAACGATGACGGCGCCCGTCCTCTCCGCTTGCGCGGCGAGAACGTGCAGGGTTCGGGCGGCAGCAGTGTCCGGAGCTGCACATGTCAGCTCGGGCGCAAGAACGATGATGTCAGGTTCGATGAGGGGAAGCAGCGTCAGTGACTCGGGCCGAGTTCCTACGTCGTCGACAGCGATTCGACGGTATTGGTCCCTGGCTGTCTCCACCTGGCTGAGGATGGTCGCCGGATTGTCCACGAGAGACCGGTCGTGGACCACGTACGTTTCGGACAGTAGGTCGATTCGGCGGGGACTCGGGCACGAGGTGGTGAGTTCGGCGGCCGGAGAATGGATCGGCGCGGGTATGTCCACGGGTGCGATGCATCGGAAGGGGGACTCAGGTGTGGAGGCCATGCTGCATTTCGAATCTCGCAGTCATTTGTCCGCCTCTCTCGCGGTCGGAGCTACAGTGCAGCGGCGGCGAGACCGGCGATGCCTAGAAGCAGAGCGCCGAACATGAGGACGAGGACGTTTCCGCCTGCATCGAGAGCGACTATCGCGGCAAGAACAGTGCCGGAGACAGCTCCTACGGCCACCCGGTGATCGAGTTGGTCGACAAGGGAACGACTTCGGCCTGCATTGACGGGTGCTAGTGTCGCGTCTTCCATTGTCCTCTTCCTGCAGGCGTTGATCTATCGTGACGGATCCAGATTTCTGTCCAGCCATCCTAAGTGTCACGACTTCATAACAAGAGTAACGAATCGATAACGCCGCATGATTGCAGATGTCTTGAATGTGTTGTGATTCAACAGTAATACGCGTGTGGTCACCGTGGGCTTTCGACCCAACGGAATCGAATCGGCACCCTCTGCCAAGGTATGTGCATGACCGACTCCATGAAGACGGATCTGCACAGGTACCTGCAGCTCGGGCGGGACGCGATTCTGTGGAAGCTGGAGGGGCTCTCGGAATACGACATGCGTAGACCGATGACGCCGACCGCCACCAACCTCCTCGGCATCGTCAAACATCTCACGGCAGTCGAACTCGGCTATTTCGCGTGGACCTTCGACAGACCGTTTCCCGGCGTCGTGCCGTGGGCCGAGGACGGCGCCGAACTCAACTCGGACATGTGGGCGACGGCGGACGAGTCGTCCGACTACGTCATCGACCTGTACCGGCAAATATGCGCGCACTCCGACGCGACGATTGCCGAGCTCCCTCTCGACGCGCAAGGCCACGTCCCGCACTGGCCCGAAGATCGTGCCACCGTCACGCTTCATCGGATCATCGTTCACGTGATCGCGGACATGGACCGCCATGCGGGGCACGCAGACATCGTTCGTGAGCTGATCGACGGTTCGGTAGGACTGACCGTCGGGAACGAGAACATGGCACCCGGTGGCGAGAAGGAGTGGCTCGACTTTCGGCGAAGGGTGGAGGACGCAGCTCGTCGCTGTGCGAAGTGATTACGTGAGAAGTCCGGGGGCCGTGGCACACTGGCGTCCATGAGCGGAATCGAGGTACCAAGCGCCGTAGTCGAACTGGCACGTTCGGCACAGAGGGTTGCCGTTCTCACCGGTGCGGGTGTGTCTGCGGAGTCCGGAATTCCCACATTTCGTGACGCTCAGACCGGTCTGTGGTCCAATTTCGATCCGGCCGATCTGGCGAGTCCCGAGGGCTGGGCGCGCGACAGCGATCTGGTGTGGGGCTGGTACCAATGGCGAGCCCAGTTGGTTCGACGGGCGGATCCCAACGCAGGTCATCTCGCGCTCACTGCGTGGCAGCAGCGCGTCCACCTCGACATTGCCACGCAGAACGTCGACGACTTGCACGAACGGGCCGGGTCGACGGTAATCGCGCACGTGCACGGCAGCCTGTTCGATCCGAGGTGTTCGGAGTGCGGACTCCATTCTCGACTGGAGCTGGAGCCGCTCGACGAGCTCACTGACCGGGTGCCACCGCCGCCGTGTCCCGACTGCGGTGGACCGATGCGTCCCGGTGCAGTCTGGTTCGGTGAGCCGCTTCCGGAAACCGAATGGACTGCGGCGGTCGATGCTGTCGAATCCGCCGACCTCGTGTTGGTGGTCGGCACGTCTGGCGTCGTCTTTCCGTTTGCTGGACTTCCCGCGATGGCTCGGAGTACCGGCGCCACAGTGGTCGAGATCAACCCGGTGGAAACAGAGATCTCCGACATGGCCGACTACCGCTGGCGCACCACTGCGGCGATCGGACTTCCAGCGCTCGTCGATTCAATCAGGTAGACAGTGTTCGCAGTCATGCGCTGAGGTACCCGGGCACCGGAGCGCCGTCGAGAAGATGCTCGACGGCTGCGCGTGCGGCCACTGGGCCGACCAGGTTTCCTGTTCCGTTGTATCCGCCGAGGGCGATGACGCCGTCGTCCACGGTGGTGCAGAGTGGGCGGCCGTCCTCGGTGAAGCCGACCGACGCCGCCCACCTCGTGGTCACCTTCACCGGGTGCCCTGCCATCGACTGCGCCACCGATTCGATGTGCCGTTGCACTGCAGCTGTCGGTTCGTCCGAGTCGGTCCATTCGTCGTCGGCGAACAGGTCGCGACCGCCGCCGACGTAGAGCCGCCCCTCGCTGTCCTGTTGCGCGTAGTCGTATCCCCAGCGGCCGTACACCGGGCACGGAAGGCGGCGCGAACGAACGGGCTCGGTCGCGAGCATCTGCAGTCTCGCCGTTCGTATTCGACCTTGTAGCTGAGGGAAAATTCTGTCGAGCTTTCCATCCACTGCGACTATCACGAACGCCGCACTCACAGAGCCGTTTCGGGTCTCGACGCAACCGGATCGAATGGACGTGACAGGGGAATGTTCGAACAGTTGGGCGCGTAGGCGGAGCTGCGAAGCAAGTCCGAGTGCGCGGCGGGCAGGGTTCATGACCGCATCGTCGGGAAGGAATATGCCCTGACCCAGTTCGTCGGCGTAGTTCTCTGCCGCGATGCCGTGCTCGCCCAGAACCCGAGCCAAGGTGCGGCAGTCGGACAACTCCGCATCGTCGGTGTTTCCGGGGAGTCCGGCGAGTCTGATGGACCCGGTCCGCCGGATGACGCTCGAACCGAGCTTGGCTTCCAGTGAATCGATCTCCTCGAGCGTCTTGCGGTACAGCTCGACAGCAACCCCGCCCCAGGACTCGAGTGCGGAATGGAGAAAGGTCGCAGGGCCACCGAGCAAGAAACCGCCGTTTCGGCCGGCGGCCCCCGCTGCGGTGCGTCCGGCGTCTATCGCGACCACGTCGAGACCACGGCAGACGAGTGCATCCACCGCTGCAAGCCCGGAACCGCCTAGTCCGACGACGCACGCGTCGGCCGTCACTGCGTCGTCCAGTACAGGTAGCCCGGCCCACGAGGACACGATCGGGTCGTCATCCCACGCCGGTCTGTTGCTCACTCGAACTCGAGCCTCATCGACCTGGCGGCGAAGTGCAGCAGGAGCACGAATCCACCGATCGACACCACTACCGGCAACCAGACCACGAAGGACATCAGCACGGCCACATCCTCGTACGCCACAACGTATATCGCGATGAAGCTCGTGGCGAGAATGCAGAACAGGACGTGAAACGCCAGCATCCACCGCTCGAAGAAGAAACCGACGAACATTCCGATCTCGATGAAGAATGCAGTCTTACCCAGGGTGATCTCGGGTGGGAAGTCGGCCACGATCGTCGCCGCGAAGATGGCGATGTTCGCGATCACCACGAACGCGAATGCCTGGTTGAGCGTCGGCCATGGTCCGACCAGCCAGAACAGTCCCATGATGTACGCCGCGATCATCGACGTCCACTGGACAGCCGTGGGGATGGGGGTCGTGGCTCCATAGCCAAATCCAATTTCCAGGGTGACGACCAGTGCCATGCTGAGAGTTGCAAGCGCGACGACCTTCTTGACGATCCCCTGCACAGCCAGGGAGGACATCAAGTCCACTCCCCATTGGTAGTGCTCTTCGGAGGACGCGACTGCACTGCTCATGTTTCACCCCTTGTCGATGTCCTGACCGATTCAAGCACAGTGATCCCGGCGCTGACCGGGTATTGCTTGGATGCGACCAGCCTCGAACTGCTCGCCCCAGCTGGAAGTGGATACTCGTAACACGTTGTGCGGGTCCAGAATTCATGGACAGAAGGCTGGTTCTCGACCCCGAGAGCAGGCCAGCTCCGACGATCAGTCGCGGGTCAGGGCGTCGGCGATCACTGCCAGTGCCCGACGGCCTTCTGGAATCGGCAGCAACGGATAGACGTGCAACATCTCCGATGCTTCGTGATAGTGCAACGGGGCACCGATCGACCGGCAGGCGTTCACAAGCGATCGGGCATCCGCGTTGGCAATATCCCGGGTACCGCTGAAGAGCAACATCGGCGCGAGACCGTGCAGATCGCCGCGAAGCGGACTGACCCGAGGGTCGTCGACCGGGAGGTCACCTCGATAGAGTTCACCGGCAAGCTTGGTTCCCGGCACCGCGAGCCATGGATCACGGGGTGCGATCTTCTCGATCTCGGGGTCGGTCATCGCGACGTCCAACCACGGCGAGATCAACACGATGTGTCCAACCGACGCGACACCAGCGTCGCGAAGTTGCTGCGCCACAGCGAGCGCCATGCCGCCGCCGGCCGAATCGCCCATGAGTACGACGTGCTCGGATCCGTACTCGATTGTCACGGACTCGGCGATCTCCGCGGCGCGTGCGACGGTCGTCGCCGCTGTCTTTGTCGGGGCCAAGGGATAGATCGGTACCACGAACGTCGTGTCCGTGGAAGCTGCGAGTTTCGCGATCGTTCGCCAATGGGTTGCGGTTATCTCGGCGATGTACGCGCCGCCGTGGAAGTACACACTCGCGCGAGTAGGCGTCGAATCACGAGGGGAGACGCGGTACACCGGCCATCCAGAGGTGTCGTCACGTGTCACCGCGACCTTGCTCGTGACCGAACGCGGCGGGTCGTACGACGCAGGCGCTGCGAGGGTCTTGTCGATCCGTGCCGATGTGCGGTCGACCGAACCGAATCGGCGTTTGGATCCTCGCAACAGTATGGCGAGGGGCATCAGACGGGCGGCAAGACTGGTCACGCCGTCACTCTTTCACGAGTTGGACGACACGAACGAGGCCCCGCACTCGAAGTGCGGGGCCTCGCCGAATGTCCACTACCTGTGGATCAATAGAAAGTCTTACGTCCGCCCACCGCGCGACCGGTTGCGCCGAGGATGGTCAGGACTGCGCCGACGACGACGAGAATGATGCCGATCGTGGTCAAGATGCTGATCGATGCAAAATAGCCGATCAGGGCGAGGATGATTCCCAGGACGATCACTGTCTTACCTTCTTTCGATTTTGGGTGTCGCTGTCGCGACATCCGCCGACCTACGTTCGTTGATCGCCGAACTCTCACTGCGTACCCGGGGCGTTCCTCGAATGGACGAAAACGCCACGACACTCCGAGTGTGGAGCGCCGGGCAATTGGAACTACCCCGACAATCCGGGTTCGAAACGTTCGCCACTACCGACATTCATGGATCGAGTAGGTATAAGTGATGCGAGCTGGTATTCCTTACTCATGCAGCGAGGGGCGCCAGGGTTGACCACGCGGCTGGACCTCCCGCCGGAGAGCCCTTTTCCGTGCACCGTGGGAACTTTCGGATTCGACATGGTGAACGGCGTGCTGTCCTGGTCGGACGCGCTGTTCGGCATCTACGGCTACGAGGTGGACGAGGTCACGCCGACGAAGGACCTGATGTTGAATGCGTGCCACTCCGACGATCGCGCCCAGGCAGCGGCCGTGATCGCGGCGACGCTCGAGTCCGGCATCGGGTGCGTCAATGCTCTCCGCATCATCACTCCGTCGAACGACGTCAGGCATATCGTCGTCGTGGGCAGTGGAACCAAGGACTCTAGCGGGGTAACGGTCGAGATATCCGGCTATGTCGTCGATGTCAGTCGAAACACGAAGACCGTCGTGGCGGAGAGCGTGAACGGCGCGGTGGAGTCGGTCGTCGCCTCGCGCGCGGTGATCGAGCAGGCGAAGGGCGCGTTGATGTTGGCATTCTGCGTCGACGCCGACACTGCGTTCGGTGTTCTGTCGTGGCAATCTCAGATGCACAACGTCAAACTGCGGTCGCTCGCGGAACAAGTGATGCTCGACCTGCACGCGTCCGATCCACTCGACGGCGACCTCCGCGCCAATGTCAGTCATCTCGTTCTCACTGCGCACGAGCGGTTACCCGGCGCCTGTACGCAGCGACAAGCGCCCCCGCCCGAGGGTGGAGGCGCTTGTCGCGATGTGTACTGAGGCTGAGTGTTTCAGCCCGCGTTGTTCGCAGCTTCGTTCTCGCTTTTCGCTCCCGACGTGGAGAGTTGACCGCCCGAGTTCTCCAGGTGCGCGCGGACGAACCAATGGAATAGCTCCAGTTGACCGCTCTGACCGATCAACAGATCCTCGGTGACCGGGTCGATGTCGCCGATCTCTTCGATCGCCTTGCGGGTATCACCGATTACGCCGACGTAGACGAGGTCCAGCGCGCCGAGGTGCTCGATGGCGGTCGCACGGCCGATCGAGTAATCGTCCCAGGTGCGTCCGTCGACGATGGTTCCTGGGGTTCCGTGGGCGGAGGAACCGAGGGTGGCGATCCGCTCTGCAATCTCGTCGGCGAATCCGCGCACTGCCTCGACCTGTGGGTCCAGCATCTCGTGGACCGAGATGAAGTTTGGCCCCACGACGTTCCAGTGAATGTGCTTGAGAGTCAGGTGCAGGTCGTTGTACGCGTTCAACCGATCTTGCAGGCGCGCGGCGATGCGTGCGCCCTCGTCGGTGCTCAATCCGGGCACGGTGTAGGAATTCGAATTGCTCATGACACACGGCTACCCGGGGTGGCTTCGTGTGAAACACCCCGGGTAGCGGACGTACGTCTTACTTCTGTTCCGAGTCCTTCGTCAGGCTCGGAGTCGCTGCGTCGACGGCACCGGCATCTGCATCTGCATCGGTACCTGTGTGCTCGGCGACAGTGGCGTCGCCTGCGTCGGATTCTTCCTTCTGCGGCTTCTTCAGGCTCAGGATGATCGAGCCTGCAAGAACTCCGATGATCACCACCAAGCTGACCACCGACGGGATTTCCGGGATGGACGTGCTGATCACCTTGTGGCTGGCCTGCAGAATCAGCTTGACGCCGATGAATCCCAGGATGATCGCAAGACCCTTGGACAGGTAGTGGAACTTGTCGAGCAGCCCGGAGAGCAGGAAGTACAGGGCGCGCAGTCCGAGGATCGCGAATGCGTTCGAGGAGTACACGATGAACGGGTCATCACTGACCGCGAGAACGGCGGGAACGCTGTCCACGGCGAAGACGAGGTCGGCTGCTTCGATGGCAACGACGACGGCGAGCAACGGAGTCGCGACACGCTTGCCGGCCTCCTTGACGAAGAACTTGGTGCCGTCGTACTCGTCGCGAACCGGGATGACCTTGCGGAGCAGTCGCACGGCGATCGACTGGCTCGGATCGTACGAGTCCTCCTCGTCCTTCATCAGCTTCCACGCGCTGTAGAGAAGAATCGCGGCGAAGACGAACAGAACGACGGTGAACTTGCTGACGATCGCCACGCCGGCCGCGAGGAAGATGCCGCGGAAGACGAGAGCGCCGATGACGCCGAAGAACAGCACTCGGTGCTGGTATTCGCGGGGGACCTTGAAGTACCCGAAGATCAGCGCGAACACGAAAAGGTTGTCGACGGACAAACTCTTCTCGAGCAGCCAGGCGGTGGTGTATTCGACGCCCGCCGTGGTGCCGAGGGTGGCGAAGACGACTCCGCCGAAGATCAGTGCGACGCCGACCCACAGTGCGCTCCACCAAGCGGCTTCCTTGAAACCGATGATGTGAGCGCCGCGGTGGGCGAGAAGGTCGATGGCCAGGAGGATGATGACGACAGCGGCAAAAGCCGCCCATGCCCATACCGGGACGTTCATCGGCGAGTGTCCTTACTCGTCAGGCGAGACCCGAGGCTCTTCAACTTGGCCTGGTTCTCGGGTTTGGTGGCGTACGCACGTGCTTGCGTAATCAGCTTCTTACCCTGTGGGCTGCGGGAGAACACCTGCAGCTTCTGTATCAATGACGCCATGAAACGGTGCTCCTTTCGAACGGCGATGTGGAGCGGCGGTCGAGCGGCCGCGATTACTCCAGTGTGCCTGTCATGAATGCGGCAGTCATCGTCGGATGTCGGACATGTATGCCCGTTTTCGATTGCCCGATCCCGGCAACCAACGGGCCGATCTTCAGTCGGCGGTCGGCCAGCCCAGAAGTCGAGCACCGTAGACAGCCGTTTGCAGCGCGAACCGCTCGCTCGGTTCGTTCACATCGTGGCCGGTCAGCTCCGCTACTCGCGCGAGGCGGTAGGTGACGGCCCGAACCGACAGGTGCATCGACCGCGCGGTCATCGCTGAGTTACCGCCGCTGCCGAAGTACGTGAACAAGGTGTCCAGTAGGGGTTCGGCTCCCCCTCTCGCCGACAGCAGCGGTGTCAACACCGTCTGCACGAGATCCGTGATCGCCGGTCGATCGTCCAACAACACTCGGTAGACAAGTAGCTCACGTGCGTCGACCACCGGCGTATCGAGCCCGAGCTTGGCTGCGAGATCGAGCGCATCGAGGGCTTCCCGATACGACGACGCAACGCCGGTCACACTGGGGCCGGTCCGTCCGACGCCGATTCTTCGGACCCACCCGGTCGAATCGTTCCGCCTTTCGGTCGCGCTGCGAACTCGATCGACAACGTATTCGACGGCGGTGCGATCAGGCGCCGCGAACACGACGACCAACCGACCTTCCTTGCTGGCGACCAGGGTTTCCGAATCGGCCTTCCGGCCTTCGACCGCCCGCTCGACGTCGGTGATCACGGCACCGCCGTCGGTGAACGGTGTCGATGCGGCCACCACGACCACGGCATGTGGGCCGCTCAGATCCAGCCCGAAGTTCTCGGCACGCCCCATCACCCCTGCGATGTCGGCACTGCCGGAGAGCAAATCGTCGACGAACTCCCGCCGCGCAGACACCTCCGCTCGAACGAGGGTCCGGCGCGCGAGCTGAAAACCCTCGGTGAGTTCGGCTACCGCATCGTCGACGGCATGCAACATGACCTCGCCCGCGGTGACGACGGCGTTCGGGTTTCGTTCCGCATCGACGACCGCCGGGAGCGTCCTCCACAACCGCCACGCCGAGGAAAGATACAGATCGAGAAGTGCGCGAAGAGCGACGCCCTGGAGCGCGGCTGCGTCGCCATGCGTACGCAGAGTGCGAAGTTGCCGCCTCGACAGTGGCCGGCCGTCGGCTACCGCAGACGTCAACACGTCGAGGAAGTCGCCCAGGAGATCGGTGGACAGTCCGCCCGCGTCCTCGGCGGCGAGATCGGCCACGCGACCTCGAGTTTCGTCGCCCGCAGTCGCAGCGGAATCAGGTGTCATCGAGCACCATGATAGGTGTTCAGCGGTTCAAGGCCAGGACCGACAGAAGTTCGTACGCGACGTGCGCCGCAGCGATACCGGTGATTTCGGCGTGGTCGTAGGCAGGAGCAACTTCGACGATGTCGGCGCCCACCACATTCAGCCCGACGAGTCCGCGCAGCGTGTTCAGCAGTTCTCGAGATGTCATGCCGCCGGCCTCTGGGGTTCCGGTACCGGGTGCATGGGCAGGGTCGAGCACGTCGATGTCGACCGAGACGTAGACGGGTCCTGTGTCCAGACGGGCCCGCATTCGATCGACGATGCTCGCAACGCCGTCGTATTCGTAGTCGTCGGACCTGATCACCTGGAAGCCGAGCACTCGGTCGTCCTCGAGGTCCTTCTCGCTGTAGAGCGGCCCGCGAATGCCGATGTGCTGTGAGCGTTCCATGTCGATCAGGCCTTCTTCGCTCGCGCGCCGGAACGGGGTCCCGTGCGTGTACGGGGCGCCGAAGTAGGTGTCCCAGGTGTCGAGATGCGCGTCGAAATGCAGCACGGCCACGGGGCCGTGATCGCGAGCCAGCGATCGGAGGATGGGGAGCGCGATCGTATGGTCACCACCGAGAGTGAGGACGGACGAGCCATCGGCGCGGAGGCCGGTGATCGCGGATTCGACGGTCGCGAGGGTTTCGGTGATGTCGAAGGGGTTGACGCCGATGTCGCCGAAATCTGCCACCTGTTGGTTGGCGAACGGTGACACCTTCAGCGCGGGGTTGTACGGACGTAGCAATTTCGACGACGCGCGAATGTGGCTCGGACCGAACCGAGCTCCCGGTCGGTAGCTGACACCGGAATCGAAAGGTACACCGAGAATGGTGACGTCGGCCCGCGACACCTCGTCGAGACGCGGAAGGCGCCCGAACGTGGTTGGCTCGGCGTAGCGCGGCACCTTGGTGGCGTCAACAGGACCAACAGGGCTGACAGGACCAACAGGGCTGGCAGAACCAACAGGGCCGGCAGGACCGGCGGGTGAATCCGGGGTGCTCATCTTCCGCTTCTTTCGTCGAAGGTGACTCGCATTCGATTGTGAGCGTCGTCGCGGTCGACCGACTTGTCAACTACTGTTTCCTCACGCGATACTCGTGGTGCACGGCGGAAGGAGGACGACGATGTCGACACCCACGGCAGCGACACCCAGAATTGGAATGCGACTCAAAGATGCGCGACGAGCGCGTTGCCTCACGCTCGACGATGTCGCAGACACGTGCGGTGTCACCAAGGGGTATCTCTCGAAACTCGAACGTGACCACGTCAACCCGTCGGTGGCGACGCTGGTACGGGTGTGCGCTGCCCTCGATCTCGAGGTCGGATCCTTGTTCGACACTGCACCTGCCGGTGAACTGGTGCGGGCAGGAGCGCTTCCTCGGGTCGCGTTCGGCGGCGAGAAGATGACCGAGTATCTGCTCACGCCGGTGGGGGAGCGCAGAATTCAGGTTCTTCTCGGAGAACTGGAGGCGGGCGGAGGTAGCGGTGCGGAAAGCTATTCCTTGCCGGTGGACGTCAATTTCGTGCATGTGCTCAGCGGTGGGTTGACCGTACGTTTCGACGGCGATGTGCCCGGCGACGTCGTAGCCGAGGAGGTAGTACTCGAATGCGGCGACGCCTTCACCTTCTCCCCGCGTCGACACCACAGCTTCGAAGCCGGTGACGCCGGTGCGCGCGTGCTCTGGGTGCTGAATCCCGCTCTACCCGAAAAGTCTTGGTCGGTCAGGGGATGACATGGCTGCCCACCTGAGAGCATCGCTGTTCCAAGGTCCGGAGTTCTCCGGCGAGACGTCAGACAACCTCGATGTGATCGCCGGCGCTGCCGAAGTTGCGTCTTCGGCCGGCGCGGACATTCTGGTCACCCCTGAGATGTCGGCCACCGGTTACGACATCGGTGAGCGCGTCCGGGTCCGTGCGGAACCTGCCGACGGTCCTATCTTCGACGCAGTGGCAGCGCTCGCGCGGCGAACGGGGGTCGCAATCGTCTACGGCTATCCGGAACTGGCCGATCGGACGAACGACAAGCCGGGCGTCTACAACTCTGTTCAGGTCGTCGGCGCCGACGGCTCCGTGTTGGCCAGGTATCGCAAGACCCACCTGTTCGGCGATCTGGACCGCACGCACTTTCTGCCCGGAGCCGAACTCGTCGTTCAGTTCCAGATGAACGGAGTAACCTGCGGCCTCCTCACGTGCTACGACGTCGAGTTTCCTGAAGCTGTTCGCGCGCACTCGGATTCCGGAACCGACTGGCTCATCGTCCCTACCGGACTCATGGTTCCCTTCGACATCGTGGCAACACACGTCGTACCGGCACGGGCGTACGAAAGCCAGCTGTTCATCGCCTACGTCAACAGGTGCGGTAGCGAGACCGATCTGCAGTATTGCGGACTCACCTGTGCCATCGGGCCCGACGGGGCCGAACTCGGTCGCGCTGGACGCAGCCAGGAGTCCATCACCGTCGACATCGACACCGCTGTGTTGGCACGGTCGAGAGCGGTCAACACCCATTTGGCCGACCGGCGGTCGGACTTGTACTCAGCAGACGGAAGAGGAAGTTCATGACCACACCGGTAACTCCGGACAGCACGTCCGCCGACGAGGACGAGCGCCCGCTGACGATGTTCGGGCCCGACTTCCCGTTCGCATACGACGACTACTTGGCTCACCCCGGCGGACTCGGCCACGTGCCGGATTCCGCGGTCGGATCGGAAGTGGCGATCATCGGCGGCGGATTGGCGGGCATGGTCACCGCCTTCGAGCTCATGAAGCTCGGCCTGAAACCGGTTGTCTACGAATCGGATCAGATCGGCGGACGCATGCGGTCGATTCCGTTCCCGGGGCACCCCGGCGTTGTCGCCGAGATGGGTGCGATGCGTTTTCCTCCGTCGTCGACGGCGCTGTTTCGCTACCTCGACATGCTCGGGCTGAGCACCGAGCCGTTCCCGAACCCACTTGCGGAGGCAACCCCCAGTACGGTCATCGACTTGAAGGGCGAAAGCCACTACGCACACGTTCTCGACGATCTCCCCGAGGTTTTCGCAGAGGTTGCCCGCGCATGGCAACGCACCTTGGAAGACCATGCCGATCTCGTTCCGCTGCAGCGGGCCATCCGTGCGCGGGACGCCGCGGCGATCAAGCGACTGTGGAACGAACTCGTCGTCCGCTTCGACGACCAGACGTTCTACGGCTTCCTTGCTGCGTCCGAGCACTTTCGGTCGTTCCGACTGCGGGAAGTCTTCGGTCAGGTCGGTTTCGGAACCGGTGGGTGGGACACCGACTATCCCAACTCGATACTGGAGATACTCCGCGTCGTGGTCACCGCGGCCGACGATCACCACCGTGGCATCGTGGGCGGGGCGCAGCAGTTGCCCGTCGGACTGTGGAACGCGGAAGTGGAATCGAAGCACTGGCCCGCCGGCACGTCGGTGGCGTCGCTGAACGGCGGGACTCCGTCGCCTCGGGTCGTGGGACTGCGGCGGACCGCCGCGGGAATCGTCGTGCGCGACAGCAGCGGCGATGAACGAACGTTCCCTTCGGCAGTGGTCACAGCTCAGAGTTGGATGCTGCTCAGCACCATCGCGTGCGACGACGACCTACTCCCGATCGATCATTGGACTGCAATCGAACGTACCCACTACATGGGGTCGACCAAGGTCTTCGTCCTCGTGGACCGACCGTTCTGGAAGGACAAGGATCCCGCGACCGGACGCGATATCGTCAGCATGACGCTGACCGATCGTATGAGCCGGGGGACGTACCTTCTCGACCAGGGTGAAGGGCAACCAGGATTGATCTGCCTGTCCTACACATGGTCCGACGATTCCTTGAAATTGCTGGCACTCGACGCGGCGGAGCGGACCGACATCGTCTTGCGTTCGCTCGAAGGAATCTACCCAGGAGTCGACTTTCGATCCCACATCGTCGGTGAACCGGTCAGCCTGTCCTGGGAGACCGAACGGGACTTCATGGGCGCCTTCAAGGCCAATCTGCCCGGCCACTACCGGTACCAGGAGCGGCTGTTCGGCCACTTCGTGCAGGACTCTTTCGAAGATCGCCACCGCGGAATCTTCCTTGCAGGTGACGACATCTCCTGGACTGCCGGATGGGCCGAGGGCGCCATCCAGACCGCGCTGAATGCGGTCTGGGGCGTCATACACCACTTCGGTGGTGCATCTGTCCCCGGCAACCCCGGGCCCGGAGACGTTTTCGGCGAGATCGCGCCTCTACGGCTCGGCGACCTCTAGCGAGTCTCGATCGACGAAACCCGTCGGTGGGTTACCGTCGAAGTAGATCGGCGCCGCGTCGGGGGCGGCGCCGGTTCGCGAGTCGAATCAGCTGGATTGCCGTCCCGAGGCCCGGTCGAGCAGGGGTTTTGTCCGATACGGGATGAGTTCGCTCATCGCTATGGACATGTTGGTCCGTTCCACTCCGGGAATCTTCAGTATCAACCCGGCGACCCTGTACAGGTCGTCTGCATCGACTGCTGCGATTCGAATGTGCATGTCCGAGGCGCCGGAGAGGCCGAAGACCTCGAGCACCTCCGGAATGGTCTCGAGGTGGTCGGTGACCTCCGAGAGCTTGTGCTGATCGACCCGAGTCGTCACGAATGCTTGCAGTGCATAGCCGAGACTTCGCGGTCGGACACGATGATCGATCGGCGTGAGAGCTTCCTTGTCCTCCCACCGGGTGAGCCGCGCCTGAACGGTGTTGCGGGACAGGCCGAGGCTGGTCGCCAGCTCTACACCGGTCGCGCGTGGCTTGTCGCACAGAGCGAGCAGCAGGCGGGCGTCGGTTCGGTCGAAATCGGTCATCGGTTCACGGTAGTGGGCCTGCGCTCGCGGCACCCGATCGGCCTGGGGCCAGGTCAGCTACTCGTAGACCACGAGCCAGCACGTCGTCGGGCACACTGTCACCGCGCACGAGGGCAGCACCGACGCGAGCGAGCGCGGCGCACGTCTGGATCCCATATCCACCCTGGCCCGCGCACCAGAAGAAGCCGTCGAGTGTGGGATCGAACCCCACCACGGGAGTTCGGTCTCCGACGAAGCTGCGCAGACCTGCCCACGAGGATTTGACGTGACGAGCCGTCAGAGTCGTTGCCTCGGCGATTGCGTCGAGCGCACGCGCGATTTCCACGTCGTCGGGTCGCGCATCGCTCGGCTCGCTCGGTGTTTCGTCGGCGGGTGAGCACAGCATCTGGTGCCCTTCCGGTTTCAGGTAGAAAGATTCGTCGAAGTCGCTCAGCGTCGGCAACGTCGTGGTGTCGAGGTGCTCGGGTGCGGCGACCATGAAGATCGTTCGACGCAAGGGGCGGAGCCCGACGCGGCAGGCACCGGCTGACTCTGCGAGCGAATCTGCCCAGGCGCCTGCGGCATCGACCACGACAGGTGCTCGACGGACGGTCCCGTCTGCGGACTCCACATGCCATAGGCCGTTCCGACGCTGGAGACTCGCGACGTTGCTCGAGGTGGCGATCACACCACCGCGGGCGCGGATGCCGCGCACGAAACCCTGGTGTAGCGCATGAACGTCGACTTCCATCGAACCTGGTTCGTACAGAGCCACATCGACATGCTCGGGACGAAGGAGAGGGAAGAGGTCTTCGGCTTCCTTCGGGGTGAGAAGCTGTGCGTCTGGCGTGAAATCGCGTACCCGAGCGAACATCGACTTCAGCGCGTCACCGCGGCCTCGTGCCGCGAATTGGAGCAGTGACCGAGGCGAGAGTAGTGCGGAGTCCCAGTGATTCGGTGGGTCGGTGAGAAAGTTCCGGCTTGCTGTGGTGAGGGCGCGAATGGCGTCGTTGCCGTACGTCTCGAGGAACAGAGCGGCCGAACGTCCGGTCGTATGGAATGCCAACGTGGATTCGCGTTCGAGCAGACACACCGACCGATCGGCGGCGAGCTCGTATCCGATCGACACGCCGGCAATTCCACCGCCGACAACGATCACGTCGAACGTAATATCTCGGTCGTCCATGTGCCTGAACACTACCGGCACCATGAGTCTGGATAGTGTGCTCACATGCGAGGAATCGAATCGACCGACCAGTTTCGGCTGTCGGGCGCGTGGAACTTTCGGGACGTCGGAGGCGCGCGTACCGCAGACGGGCAGGTCGTGCGCAGCGGGTTGCTGTTCCGGTCGTCCGAACTCAGCCGGCTCGACCCGAGAGGTGTCACGGAATTGGAGACACTCGGCGTCCGACACGTATTCGATCTGCGTGGGGAGTCGGAGATCCGACGCAGCGGCACCGACCGGGTACCTGCGAGTGTGACGGTGCACAACGTGCCCTACGAGAACCGCAAGGGTAAGAAAGCCCCGCACGAGGTCGGGGCTGCGATGGACCCGAATGCCCAACGGGAGTACATGATCCGCGCGTACACGTCCTACCCGTCGCTCGACGGTGCCCGGGCAGCCATCTATACGGTGGCGGGCGCACTGATACAGGGCGACGGTGGAGTTCTGGTCCACTGCGCTGCGGGCAAAGACCGCGCCGGATGGACTATTGCAACCGTCCTGCGGGCTGTGGGCGTCCACGAGCAAGACGTCCTCGCCGACTACATGACCAGCAACACTGCCATCGAGCCGCTCAGAGCTCATCTGCGATCGGTGTGGCCGGCCGGGCTCGACGGTTCGCCGGTCGAACTGTCCGATGCGGTCGTCGGAGTCACCGAGGCGTACTACCTGCGCGGGCTCGAGACCGTTCGGGAACTGTACGGGTCGTTCGACGGGTATCTCGAGGCGCTCGCGCTCGACCGCGTATACGTCGACAAGTTGAAGTCTGCACTGCTCGACTCGACCGATTGAATCGACACGTACCCTGACCACCATGCGCACTGGCCAAACGGCGCCGGACTTTCGGCTACCGGATCACGAAGGGACCACGCGGTCCCTCAGTGAACTGTTGGCCAAGGGTCCGGTGGTCCTGTTCTTCTATCCAGCTGCCAACAGCCCGATCTGCACTGCGGAAGCATGCCATTTTCGTGACCTGGGCCGTTCGTTCGAGATGCTCGGCGCTCAACGGGTCGGCATCAGCACCGACGCGACCGACAAGCAGTCGCATTTCGCGTTGCAGCGATCCTTCGATTTTCCCCTGCTGGCCGACTCGGATGCTTCGGTCGCGGAGCAGTTCGGGGTGCGTCGCGGCAGCTGGTTTGCCAGGCGCAGACGCAAGAAGGAAATCAAAAGCCGTTCGTCTCACGCAGCACAGCGAGGGATTATCCGGCAGCTGCTGTCAGTGAAAAGGACGACGTTCGTGATCGATCGAAATAGGGTGGTGCGACTGGTTGTGACCAGTGAGCGTGCCCATGTGCACGCTGATCGAGCGTTGGACTACTTACGCTACCTGTCCTGAATTGTTGTCCCCGCTGAAGAGCGTCGTGTAGACGGCAGGCTTCGTGTTCTCGGCAGGGGCGTCGACTGAAGAGTTGTCGACGTGGCTGAACAAAGCCTCGGTCTTCTTCGATGGTTCCATTCCACGAGCATGCTCTCGATTCCCGTAAAACGCCACTCGGACTCGCGGGGACGTACAGCATTGGAATTCGACACGTGTTTGGAATGCGGTCGAACGGAGTGGGAGACTCACTCGCGTGCCTGACCTCGAATCGGTCCTTGCTGGACTGCGCCGCCGCCCCGACGCCGAGGCCGCGAATCTCTTTGCCGTCGACGCTGCAGATCGACTGATCCTCGATGCGGTGAGCGAGGCTGTTCCGGACCTCGACAAACGGACGATCGCGGTGATCGGGGACCGGTACGGCGCGCTGACGCTCGGGCTCGCGGCTCGACACGGGGTGACCGGCGTACGCGTCCACCAGGATTCGTATACGGGAGAGATCGCCCTCTCGCGCAACGCAGTCGACGCCGAGCTGTCGGGTGTCTTCGAGCATCACGGTCTGGACGAGACGCTGCTGGACGGGGTGAACGTCGTTCTGATGCAGTTGCCTCGAAGCCTCGCCGAGCTCACCGACATCGCCGAGACCATCGCACGGTTCGCAGATCCCGACGTCCAGGTGTTCGCCGGAGGACGTGACAAGCACATGACGCCCGCGATGAATTCGGTCCTGCGTGCGTCTTTCGAATCGGTCTCCGCAGGCAGAGGTCGCCAGAAAGCCCGCGTTCTCACTGCCGCGACACCGATTCGTCCGCAGTCCCCGACGTATCCGGTCACCGCCGTTCTCGGTGACATAGGTCTCACTGTGGTTGCGTACGGGGCAGTGTTCGCCGGGGCGAAACTGGACATCGGCACTCGGTACCTCGTCGGCTTCGAAAAGAAGATGAAGCCCGACGCCGGGCAGATCGTCGATCTCGGCTGCGGGACCGGCATCCTCGCCTGTTTGTTGGCGCGTGCCCGTCCCGACGCCACAGTGCACGCCACGGATCGTTCTGCGGCTGCAGTGGCGTCGGTTCGCGCAACGGCGGCGGCCAACGGACTCGACGTCGACGTGTCCCGAGACGACGCCATGTCGACCTACCCGCAATCCTCGGTGGACCTGATCGTCTGCAATCCGCCCTTCCACGAGGGCGCTTCACTGCATACGGGCAGTGCCGAGAAACTGTTCGAGGCAGCGCGCAGGGTGCTGAAACCCGGCGGCGAGATGTGGACGGTCTACAACTCGCACCTGAACTATCGGCGGGCGCTGGCAGATGCCGTCGGACCGACCACGGTGGCGGGGAAGAACACGAAGTTCACCGTCACCCGGTCGGTCGTCTGACACCACCCTGCGGAACTATTCGACCGGCCCGCCGTCCTCGGGGGTGCCGCTGATCTGTCCGCGATCGCGCCCGCGGTCCTCCACGAGTGTTCCTTCGACGATTTCCGCTTTGCGCTGCCCGTCGGCGTAGTCGATGTCGGGGTCCTCGTCGGAGGCGAGGATTTCGTGATCGACGAGTTCCTCGGTCAACTCCTCGTCGGGAGTCTCGGCGACCGAAGGTCCGTCGTCTTCGAGTGCGGTGTCGGGCTCTTCCTCGCTCAGCTTCTCGTCCAGGCTTTCGCCTTCGAGAGCCTCGTTCGCGGTGGTGCCGAACCTGTCCGATTCGCTGTAGTGATCGGGGGGATCGACCACAGTGTCGCCGTCGTCGTTGCGAAGCTCGTCCGAGTCGAGGCTTTCGCTCTGGTCCAATGTGTCGCCGGGTCCGTCTTCGATGCTCATCACGCCATTGTCCATGCCCGCAACCGAACAGGAGGAAACTCGGTCGTCGAACGCTCTTTGGGCGCGCCGACACGGTAAAGTCCGAATTGTCGGATGTTGGGGCCAGTCCGACTGGGAACTTTTGTCCGTATGTGGCACGTTCTACGTACAACAGCTGGGGAACGCCCCGGCGAAGGCCTGAAACATAGAAGGGCTCGCGCTCTTAGAAGGGAAGTGACACGGTGCGCACCTCCAGTAATCCGGTCTTCCGCAACCTGCCGAAACAGCAGGGCGGCGGATACGCCACGTTCGGCACTGCCACAGCAGGCGCCTCACAAGCCGCCCAGTTCGGCCAGCCACAGACGCAGGCCGATCCGTACCAGACCGGACCTACCTCGCGGGCCATGACGATCGACGACGTCGTCACCAAGACCGGCATCACGCTCGGTGTTCTCTCGATCACCGCGATCGTGGCGTACCTCCTCGTCGACAACAACACCAACCTCGCCGCGCCCTTCGTCATCGGCGGCGGTCTCGTCGGACTCGGTCTCGTGTTGTTCGCGACGTTCGGTCGCAAGATGGACAACAAGGCCGTCGTGCTGGCCTACGCGGTCGCCGAGGGATTCTTCCTCGGTGCGCTGTCGTTCATGTTCACCGACGTCGAGTTCGGCGGCGTCGGCGGTAGCGCACTCATCGCACAAGCAATCCTCGGTACGTTCGGTGTGTTCTTCGGCATGCTCGTCGTCTACAAGACCGGTGCAATCCGTGTCACACCACGCTTGACGCGCATGATCATCGGCGCCCTCATCGGCGTCGTGGTTCTGGCTCTCGGCAACCTCGTCGCCAGTTTCTTCATGGACGGCGGCTTCGGCCTCCGCGACGGCGGCCCGATCGCGATCATCTTCAGCCTCGTCTGCATCGGTATCGCAGCGTTCAGCTTCCTGCTGGACTTCGACCAGGCAGATCAGCTGATCCGCGGCCAGGCTCCGGAGAAGGCAGCGTGGGGCGTCGCACTCGGACTGACCATCACCCTGGTGTGGTTGTACGTCGAGATCCTGCGCCTGCTCAGCTACTTCAACAACGACTAGCATCAGCGCGAAAGGCCCCGCACTCACGATGAGTGCGGGGCCTTTCGCGTATCAGGGCAGGGATGCCACGCTACCGATCAGCTGAGGCGTTCGAGCACCATTGCCATGCCCATGCCGCCGCCGACGCACATGGTCTCGACGCCGAACGTCTTGTCCTGCGTCTTCAGGTTGTTCAGCAAGGTTGTGGTGATGCGTGCACCGGTCATACCGAAGGGGTGACCGACGGCGATGGCGCCGCCGGAGATGTTGAGCTTGTCGTGGTCGATACCCAGGTCGCGGGCAGAGCCGAGTACCTGGATCGCGAAGGCCTCGTTGATCTCGAAAAGATCGATGTCGGAGATCGACATGCCCGCGATGCCGAGGGCGCGACGGGTCGCCTCGATGGGGCCTAGCCCCATGATCTCGGGGGACGTTCCGGTGACGCCGGTGGACACGATCCGTGCGAGTGGCGTCAATCCGAGTGCCTTCGCCTTGGTGTCGCTCATGATGACGAGCGCTGCAGCGCCGTCGTTGAGTGGGCACGCATTGCCGGCGGTCACGGTGCCGTTCGGCCGGAACACCGGCTTGAGCCCGCTGATCTTCTCGTAGGTGGTTCCGGCACGAGGGCCGTCGTCGGTGGACACGACGGTGCCGTCGGGCAGCGTGACCGGGGTGATCTCGCGCTCGAAGAAGCCGGAGTTGATTGCCTCTTCCGCACGGTTCTGGCTTCGGACGGCCCAGTGGTCCTGTTCCTCACGGCTGATGCCCGTCAGGATCGAGACGTTCTCGGCGGTCTGGCCCATCGCGATGTAGGCGTCCGGGAGGTCGCCGTTCTCGCGTGGGTCGGTCCAGGTGTCGGCGCCCTCTTCCTGCGCCTTCTTGGTGCGGGCTTCCGCGTCGGCGAAGAGGGGATTGTGGCTCTGCGGGAGCGAATCGGAGCTGCCGTGGACGAAGTTCGAGACGCTCTCGACGCCTGCGGAGATGAACACGTCGCCTTCGCCTGCCTTGATGGCATGCATCGCCATGCGGGTGGTCTGCAGCGAGGACGAACAGTAGCGGGTGATGGTTGTTCCCGGCAGCGAGTCGTAACCGAGTAGAACGGCGACGATGCGTGCGAGGTTGTTTCCCTGCATGCCGCCGGGGAGACCACAACCGAGCAGCAGGTCGTCGATGTCCGTCGGGTCCAGCTCGGGCACCTTGGCGAGCGCGGCGGCGACCATCTGCACGGTCAGGTCGTCGGGACGAATGTCCTTGAGTGATCCCTTCATCGCGCGGCCGATCGGGGAACGGGCGGTACTGACGATGACTGCCTCTGGCATGAACTCTCCTTGGTTGGCTTACATAGAGAACAAACGACCTGTACTCGAACCTATCGCTACCCGTTCTGTGCCTCGATCTCGGCATCTCGGCGGCGAAGAAAACGATCGAGCGACGCAGCAGCACGGGGAACGAATTTTCGCGATTCCGCCGCAGCGGACACCTCGGGAAGGTCGGGGAGTGGACCGCCGTGCCATTCCCCGAGGGCAGTGGCGAGCACCGGCAGCAGTTGCCGCGCCGCGAGCTCGTATCCGGCCGCCGACGGATGGAAGCGGTCGGCAGAGAACATCGTGTCCGGGGCCGCCAGGAATTCGGGCGCCAACAGGTCGGCCAACGCCACCGGATGACCGCCGGCCTTCAGCGTCGCGTCGGTCTGAGCACGGGCGAGGCGTCGTCCCCAATTCCGCACCACGGTTCGCAGGGGTTGGGGGATCGCGGTGACGACACCGAGATCAGGGCAGGTTCCGACGACCACGACGGTCCCCTTTGCCGTGAGGCGTTCGACGGCATTACCCAACCTGGCGGCCGATGCGGCGATGGAGAACTTCTTGGTGACGTCGTTGGCGCCGACGAGAATCACGGCGGCGTCGGGTGGCGCGCCCGCGACGAACATAGCGTCGACCTGTCCTTCCAGACCCTTCGACGTGGCTCCGGCGATTGCTTTGGTGCTCAGCCGTATTCGCTTGTCGGTCTCTTCGGCGAGACCGCGAGCCACGAGTACTCCCGGCACCTCGGCTGCGACGACGCAGCCGACCCCGGCCGCGGTCGAGTCTCCGAAGACCATCAGATGAATATCGGCCGAACTTCCGAAACGCCACCGCTCCGGGGTGAGGTCACCTGGTCCGTACACGCCGTCCGCCTCGGGTGGCTTCGCCGTCGATCGCCCGATGACGCCACGCGCCGACGTCGCCTGTGACATCAGGTGCTTGTACGCGGCCCACGATGCAGTCCCTGCTGAGGAGCCTGCGATCACTGTTGCGGCGCCGGCTTTGGCGGCATTGCGCCACTTGTTCACCGGCACGGTTTCACTCCTACGATCTGCGCCACGCCTTACATCGTAGGCACCATTGCCGACCACTCCCGGCGGTACCGAGAAGCCGACTTCTCGGCATCTGGGAAGATGGGTGCATGCGCATTGCTCAGCACATCACCGAACTCATCGGCAACACCCCTTTGGTCCAGCTCTCCTCTGTTGTCGGTGACAACGCAGGGATGGTCGCTGCCAAGATCGAATACCTCAATCCGGGTGGTTCGTCGAAGGATCGGATCGCGATCAAGATGGTCGACGCCGCGGAGGCCTCCGGCGAATTGAAGCCGGGCGGAACGATCGTCGAGCCGACGTCGGGCAACACCGGCGTCGGATTGGCACTCGTAGCTCAGCAGCGCGGATACAAGTGCGTGTTCGTGTGCCCCGACAAGGTCGGCGAGGACAAGCGCAACGTCCTGCGTGCCTACGGCGCCGAGGTGGTCGTCTGCCCGACTGCCGTGGCACCTGAGGACCCCACCAGTTACTACAGCGTCTCGGATCGACTCGTCCGTGAGATCGACGGTGCATGGAAGCCGAACCAGTATTCCAATCCGGCAGGACCGCAGAGCCACTACGAGACCACCGGTCCCGAGATCTGGGCCGACACCGACGGAAAGATCACCCACTTCGTCGCGGGTGTCGGCACCGGCGGCACCATCTCCGGAACAGGCAAATACCTCAAGGAGATCTCGGGCGGAAAGGTCAAGGTCATCGGGGTCGATCCCGAAGGCTCGGTGTACTCCGGTGGAACCGGTCGTCCGTATCTGGTCGAGGGTGTCGGCGAGGATTTCTGGCCGTCCGCGTACGACGCGTCCATTCCCGACGAGATCATCGCTGTCTCGGACGCCGACTCGTTCGACATGACCCGTCGTCTTGCGCGAGAGGAGGGTCTGCTGGTCGGCGGATCTTGCGGCATGGCGGCCGTGGGCGCGATCAAGGTCGCCGAGCGTGAGGGGCCCGACGCCCTCGTGGTCGTGCTGCTGCCGGACGGCGGACGCGGCTACCTCGCGAAGATCTTCAACGACGACTGGATGTCGTCCTACGGCTTCCTTCGCTCACGTCTCGACGGCAAGGTCGGCGAGCCATCCGTCGGCGATGTGCTGCGTGGAAAGTCGGGTGCGTTGCCCGACCTCGTGCACACGCACCCGTCGGAGACTGTGCGCGACGCCATCGAGATCCTGCGGGAGTACGGCGTTTCGCAAATGCCGGTCGTCGGTGCGGAGCCACCCGTCATGGCAGGCGAGGTTGCGGGCAGCGTCACCGAGCGTGATTTGCTCAGCGCAGTGTTCGAGGGGCGCGCGGCGTTGGCGGACTCGGTCGCACAGCACATGAGCGCGCCGTTCCCGCTGATCGGTGCCGGAGAGCACGTTTCCGACGCCACCAAGGCGCTCGGTGAAACCGACGCGTTGATGGTCGTCGAAGAAGGCAAGCCCGTCGGCGTCATCACGCGGCACGATTTGCTGGGTTTCCTGAGCAAGGGGGCCTAGTTCCCTGGGCGACTCCGTCGCCAGTGGGACGAATAAGTGCATTGGGGTGCGCTTAACCATGCCACTGGCGCGGAGCGCCTTCGAAGCAGGCGCGGAGCGCCTGCGAAGCGCCTGACGCGCCGCGGAATGCCTAGCGGAACGCGCTGGACCCGGTGAGCGCCTGTCCGATGACGAGCTGGTGCACTTCGGACGTTCCCTCGTAGGTCAGGACCGATTCGAGGTTGTTGGCGTGCCGGAGCACCGGGTATTCGAGGGTGATTCCGTTGGCACCCAGGATGGTTCGGCACTCACGTGCAATCTTGATTGCCTCGCGGACGTTGTTCAGTTTGCCGACGGACACCTGCTCGCCGCGGAGTTCGCCCTTGTCCTTGAGGCGTCCCAGGTGCAGAGCGAGTAGTTGGCCCTTGCCGAGTTCGAGCGCCATGTTGGCGAGCTTCGCCTGCGTCAGTTGGTAGGCGCCGAGCGGCTTGTCGAACACCTCACGCGTCTTCGAGTACTCGACGGCGGACTCGATGCAGTCACGTGCTGCGCCCATGGCCCCGAAGATGATCCCGAAGCGCGCCTCGGTCAGACAGCCGAGCGGTCCACTGAGCCCACGAGCCTCGGGCAGCATCGCCTCGGCCGGTAGGCGCACGTCTTCCAGCACGAGCTCGCCGGTGATCGACGCGCGCAGGGACAACTTCTTCTTGACGGTGTTGGCGGAGAATCCGGGTGTCTCGGTCGGCACGACGAAGCCGCGGACCTTGTCGTCCGTCTGGGCCCACACGATTGCAACGTCGGCTATGGGTCCGTTGGTGATCCACATCTTGCTGCCGTTGAGCACCCAGTCGGTGCCGTCCTTCTTGGCGCGCGTCCGCATCCCGCCGGGATTGGAGCCGAAGTCGGCCTCGGTGAGCCCGAAGCAGCCGATGAGGTTTCCCTCGGCCATGCCGGGCAGCCATTGTTGCTTCTGCTCTTCCGAGCCGTACTTCCAGAGCGCGAACATCGCGAGCGAGCCCTGCACGGACACGAGACTGCGGATGCCCGAGTCCATGGCTTCGAGCTCGAGGCACGCGAGTCCGTAGGCGGTGGCCGACGTGCCTGCGCAGCCATAGCCCTCGAGGTGCATGCCGAGCAGTCCGAGCGCGCCGAGCTCCTTGGCCAGCTCGCGAGCAGGGACTGTCCCCTCCTCGAACCAGTCGGCCAAGTGCGGACGGATGCGTTCGTTGCCGAGCTTGCGCACGGTGTCACGAATTTCTTTCTCCTCGGTATCGAGGAGGGTGTCGAGGGAGAACAGCTCGTCGACGCTCTGCGAGCGGTGCGAATCGGCCACGGTGGAAAGCCTCTTTTCATCAGCGGTGTCTCCCGCAGGCTACCCACTTCGCTCGACCATTAGTCTGGAAGTCATGAGTGAGCAGCGCAGCAAGGCAGACAGCGAATCCGGGAGTGGAGCCCGCGGAACGACCAACGCGGGTGGGCAGGGATTTTCGACGAAGGCGGTTCACGCCGGTTACGAGCCGGACTCGCTGACCGGCGCGGTCAACGTCCCGATCTACGCGAGCTCGACGTTCGCCCAGGATGGCGTCGGCGGGATGCGCAGTGGCTTCGAGTACGCCCGCACCGGCAATCCGACGCGCCGGCCGCTCGAGGCCAATCTCGCGGCCATCGAATCGGGTACGTACGGACGGGCATTCTCCTCGGGCATGGCGGCCACGGACGCTCTGCTGCGGGCGTCCCTGCGCCCCGGTGATCACCTCGTCATTCCCAACGACGCGTACGGCGGCACCTTCCGGCTCATCGACAAGGTCTTCACTCAGTGGGGCATCGAGTACTCGGTCGCCGCGGTGTCCGACATCGACGCCGTCCGCGACGCGATCCGTCCCAACACCAAGCTGGTGTGGGTGGAGACGCCGACCAACCCCCTCCTCAATGTCGGTGACATCGCCGCGCTCGCCGAGGTCGCCCACGAGAAGAACACCAAACTCGTGGTCGACAACACCTTCGCGTCGCCGTATCTGCAGCAGCCTCTGCAACTCGGTGCCGACGTCGTGCTGCACTCGACGACGAAGTACATCGGCGGACACTCCGACGTCGTCGGTGGTGCGTTGATCACCGATGACGAGGAACTGGACGCGGCAATCGCGTTCCTGCAGAACGGTGCGGGTGGCGTACCGGGACCGTTCGACGCCTTCCTCACCCTGCGTGGCATCAAGACTCTCGCGCTGCGCATGGAACGGCACAGTGACAACGCAGAGGCACTCGTCGACCTGCTCGACGGTCATTCCTCGATCTCCCAGGTCATCTACCCGGGCTTGAAGTCGCACCCGTCGCACAGCGTCGCCGCCAAGCAGATGCGTCGCTTCGGCGGCATGATCTCGGTGCGTCTCGCGGGCGGCAAGCAGGCTGCGTTGGATTTCTGCTCGCGTACCGAAATCTTCACGCTCGCCGAGTCGCTCGGCGGCGTCGAGTCGCTCATCGAGCATCCGGGCGCGATGACGCACGCGTCGACGGCAGGCTCGTTGCTCGAGGTCCCCGACGATCTCGTGCGATTGTCGGTGGGCATCGAGGACGCCGCCGACCTGATCGGTGACATCGAGCAGGCGCTGGGCGCGTGATCGCATGATCGTCGGACTGATCGACTCGGGGCTGGGCATGCTGCCCACTTCCGCGTGGCTGAAGAAGCTGCGTCCCGAGCTCGATCTGATCCTGCTGATGGACCCCGATCAGGCGCCGTGGGGTCCCAAGCCCGACGACTGGGTTGTCGAGCGGGTGCTCGGCGCCGTCGATCGAGCGATGGCAGCCGGCGCCGGAGTGATCGTGCTCCCGTGCAACACCGCGAGTGTGACCGCGCTGACCCATGTGCGTGCGCATCTCGGACCTGCCGTACCTGTCGTCGGCACTGTTCCTGCGATCAAACCTGCCGCGGCGGCGAGCAACCGGATCGCGGTGTGGGCGACGGCTGCCACGACGGCCAGTGCGTATCAGGCTCGGCTCATCGAGGAATTCGCTTCGGACCGGGCAGTGACGCCGATCGCGTGCCACGGACTTGCGGACGCGATCGACCGCGGCGACGCCGAGGGCGTGTCGGCTGCCATTCGCGCCGCTGTTGCTGCCACTCCGGCCGACGTGGAATCGGTGGTGCTGGGGTGCACGCACTATCCGTTGGTGGCAACGGAGATCGTGGCGGCTCTCCCGTCCGGAGTGCAACTCTTCGACAGTGCGGATGCCGTTGCGCGGCAGACACTGCGGCGGATCGACGAACTCGGCGATGGGGACCAGGGCACAGGTGCGGTGTCGGTGTCGCTCAGTGGGCGCGACGGCTTTCTGCCGGCCAGCGCCCTTGCCTACGCGGAGGGGCGTCTGTTGGCCGGGGTGCAACCGGTTCACCAGTGACACGCGTACTCGACGTGTGTCCGAAGCACGCCGAACAGAACTCGATAGTGCGACGGCTTATTGTTTGTTGAAGTAATTAGCTGTGCTTCAACCGATCGGAAGACTGCGATGGCCAACACCGAACTGGGCGCGGAGACTTCCAGTGTCGCTCCTGCGGCGTCGAAAAAGCGGATGCCCTCGGCCGTGGCGTTCTGGGCTGTCGGACTGACGTACCTGGTGATCATGGCGTCCTCGGCCGCGCCGTCTCCGCTGTATCCCGTCTACCAGCAAGCCTGGGGCTTCTCCTCCACAATGCTGACCGTCGTGTTCGCGGTGTACGCCGTTGCTCTGCTCTCCGCGCTACTGACCGTCGGCAGTCTGTCCGACCACGTGGGTCGCAAACCGATTCTGATCGCCGCGCTGGTGTTGTTGGTGATCAGCTTGGCTCTGTTCATCGTCGCGGACGGCGTTCCCGGTTTGATCGCAGCCCGAGTGGTACAGGGCATGGCAGCAGGTACGGCCACCGGTGCCCTCAGTGCCGCAGTCATCGACCTTCAGCCGAACGAATCGGCAGGCCCGCTCGTCAACAGCGTTGCGCCGTCGATCGGCCTCGCCACCGGTGCGCTGGGTGCTGGACTGTTGGTGCAACTGGCCCCGGCGCCGACGACGCTCGTCTACGCGCTCCTCATCGGATCGGTCGTGCTTCTGGCCTCGGCGGTGCTGTTCGTGCCGGAAACCTCTGCGCTGCGGGAGGTCGAATCACGACGGCACCTTGCACAGCTGCTGTTGCCGAGGGCATCGTTCCCGACGGGTGCGCGCGTCCCGTTCCTGCTGATCGTGCCCGCACTGATCGCGACGTGGTCGCTCGGTGGCTTTCATCTCTCCCTCGGCCCGTCGATCATCGGTTCCGTCTTCGGTATCGACAACCACATCGTCGGCGGTCTCGACATATTCGCCTTGTTCTTCTCCGGAGCCGTTGCGGCCGCGTGTGTTCGAACTCGTCCACCGAGGGCTGTCATGGTCGTCGGTGCGGTCGTGCTCGCGCTCGGCGTCGGGTTGTCACTGGTGTCCGTGTCGATGGTGTCGGTCCCGCTCTACTTCCTCGGTTCGATCGTCGCGGGTGTGGGCTGGGGGAGCACGTTTCTCGGGGCCATGCGCACCCTCGGCGCACTGGTGCCCGCAGACGAACGCGGAAGTGTCTTCGCTACCACGTTCGTGCTCAGCTATCTGGCGTTCAGTGTCCCCGCCGTGATCGGCGGCGTTGCGGTGCACTCCTTCGGCCTCGAGCCGACTGCGCTGGCATACGGAGGTTTCGTCATTCTCTTGGCTCTCGTGTCTTCCGCCGGCTTCGGACTTGCTTCTCGGCAGGAACGGAGGGCTCCTCGGCCTACCCGATAGGCCAGTTCGTCGGTGATGAACGGGTGGTAGGCGATCGATCGTGGGCACGTGCGCACACCCTGTGACACCATTCGTCCATCTGAACAACTGCTCAGATGAACGAGGAGGGTCTAGTGATCCGGACTGGGTCTGTGGTCGGTGTCGCGGTCGGCGCGACGTGTGTTCTTGCGGTTGTGTCGTGCAGTGCCCCGACGAATTCTGCGAGCGGGTCGAGTGCAGGCGGATTGGTCCTCGCCGACGGCTACGAGCTGGGTGGCTACAACCCCGTGGCGGGCTACGGTGCCGCGGGCGAGGCCAAGATGTACGACGGTTTGCTTCGGCTCGACGGTGCCGATGGGCTACCGGGTTTCGAGCCGTCGCTGGCTACGGAGCTTCCGACGTCGAACGCCGACGCGACGGTCTGGACTGTCCCGTTGCGCGACGGCGTCACGTTCTCCGACGGTTCCTCCTTCGATGCGGCCGACGTCGTCGCAACGTATGGCGCGATCCAAGACCCCGCCTCGGCGTCGGAGGTGCGGTCCTCGTTCGACATGATCACCGACGTCGCCGCAGTCGACGACCGTACCGTCGAATTTCGGCTCGCCTACCCGTATTCGGCATTGCCGACCAAGCTCCTGATCGGCATCGTTCCGGCGGAATCGGTCGCGACACCGGGGCTCGCCGCCGAGTCGAGCCTGAACACGGTACCGATCGGTACCGGTCCGTACACCCTCGTCGACCTTTCGCCCGATCGTGCGGTCCTGGAGGCCAACGAGAACTACTTCGGCGGCGCGCCGACAGTGAAGAAGTTGACCCTGCTGTACGTACCCGACGACAACACCCGCGCTCAACGGATGGCCGCAGGCGAGATCGACGGCACCAACCTGCCGCCGCTGCTGGCGAAGACGCTCGACGGCAAAGACGGTATGTCGTTGTCGTCCAATACCTCTGCCGACTGGCGTGGAGTTTCGCTGCCGACCGATAATCCGGTCGCGGGTGACAAGGCCGTGCGCATGGCGCTGAACCTGGCCGCGAATCGGCAGTCCATGGTGGACAACGTCCTCGGCGGATACGGCGCGAGTGCGGCGACGCCGATTCCCGAGGTGTACGGCGACGCCTACGATCCGAGTGCGGTGTTCCGATACGACCCCGTCGGGGCCGAGCGTCTGCTCGACGAGGCAGGCTGGAGCCGTGCCGAAGACGGTATCCGCGTCAAGGACGGCACCCGGGCCGAATTCACCGTGATGTACAACTCGACGGACACGGTCCGACGAGATCTGGCTCAGGCCTTTGCATCCGACGCTCTGGCAGTCGGAGTGGAGGTGAACCTGGAAGCGTTGTCGTGGGATCGGATCGACCCTCGTATCTCGTTCGATTCGACGATGCTCGGTGGCGGATCCGAGCCGTACGACCCGGACACCCAGGCGTACAACACGCTGGACTCGGTGTTCGTGAACCCTGACGTGGGCAGCATCTACGACAACGCGAGCGACTACGTCAATCCTGCCGTCGACGCGGCGCTCGAAACGGGACGGCGAAGCCTCGACACCGCAGAACGCGATGCGGCGTACCGCGATATGCAGCGGGCGTATATCGAGGATCCCGGCTTCGTGTTCCTGGTGTTCCTCGATCACACCTACGTGTCCAAGGACTCGGACTGGACGATGTCGGGGCCGATCCTCGAACCGCATTCTCACGGCGTCACATGGGGACCGTGGTGGTCGCTGCAGACATGGACGCGGCAGTCGTGACCGCCACCATTGCGCGGCCGGTGACGACGTCGGCAGCGAGCCACGACAGGAGAACTCGACGCCGGGGAATTCTCCGCATGATCGGACGTCGGCTGCTGTTCGTCGTCCCGGTGTGCGGCGCGGTCTCGGCCGGTCTGTTCGCGGCTGCTGCGGTCTCACCGTTCGATCCTCTCGTCGCGTATCTCGGTGTGCGCTATACGACGACGACCGACGCGGACAAAGCGATGATCACCGAACAACTGGGTTTCGATCAAGCCTGGTACACGACGTACTGGCAGTGGTTGCACGGAGTTTTCACTGGCGACCTCGGTACTTCGCGGTCGTTCGGCCAGCCCGTTGCCGAGGTCCTTGCCGAGCGCGCACCGTGGACGCTGTTGTTGGCGGGTGTCGGTCTGGCGATCGCTGCGACGCTGGCGCTGGTCCTCGGTGTCACGGCGGGCATTCGCAGCGGTGGCATCCTCGATCGATGCGTCACCGGTTTCTGTATCGCCGTTGCCGGCCTGCCCCCGTTCGTCATGTCCCTCGGCGCGATTGCGGTGTTCGCGCTCGGGCTCGGATGGCTACCGGTCGCGGGGCTCAGCGACGGGGGAGCCGACCCGACTCCCGGTGGGGTCGCCGTACACATGATTCTTCCGGTCGCAGTCCTCGCGGTATCGCAACTTCCGTGGTTGTTGCTCGCAGTCAGAGAATCGGTCTCGACCGCGCGGGGCGAGGAGTACGTCGCAGGCGCGGTGGCCCGCGGGATCCCGACATCGATGGTGACGCGCAGGCACATCGTGCCGACGTCGATGGCACCGTTCGTCAATGTGCTCGGCGTACGTCTGCCGGAACTCGTCGTCGGGGCCGTACTGGTGGAAGAGGTGTTCTCCTGGCCCGGTGTCGCCGGTGCCATCGTGCAGTCCGCCCGTGATCTCGACATGGCGTTGCTGGCAGTGCTGACGGTAGGCACGACGCTGGCGGTGATGCTCGGATCGCTTCTCGCCGACGTCGTCGTCGCGCTGTTGGATCCGCGGGTGAAGACCGATGGATAGGCGCAGGCTGGTACTGGCAGGCTCGGTTCTCGCTCTGCTCACGCTGTACGCGGTCGCGGTGCCCTGGTTGTCCGGCATCGACGACAGGGTCACCGATTTCGCCGCAGCTCGGCAGGCGCCGTCGATCTCACACGTTTTCGGGACCGATTCCGCCGGTCGAGATCTGTTCGTGCGCAGCGCTGCCGCGATCCGCACGTCGTTGCTGATCGCGGCGGCCTGCGCGGTGCTGGCCACCGTGATCGGGAGCATGGTGGGCGTCGTGGCCGGAGTGTGGGGCGGCTGGGTCGATCGAGTTGTCATGCGCAGCACCGACGCGGTCAATGCACTACCGCACTTGCTGCTGGGGATCGTCATCGTTGCGATGTTCCGGGGCAGCATCGTTGCCATCGTGTTGTCGATCGCGTTGACCCACTGGACTCAGGTAGCCCGGATCGTGCGTTCGGAGATCCTCGGGCTGCGCGAGCAACCGTACATCGACGCCGCAGTCCTCGCCGGTGCGAGCCGTCGGCATCTCGTCGCGGCGCACGTGCTCCCCGCAGTCCTGCCTCAGGCTTTGATCGCGGTCGTTCTTCTGTTGCCGCATGCGATATGGCACGAGTCGACGCTGTCCTTTCTCGGCTTCGGTCTCGCGCCGCACGAACCGAGTCTGGGCACCCTGCTGTCCGAGGCACGTAGTTCCCTCCTCCTCGGGGGATGGTGGACATTGGTCTTCCCAGCGGGAATTCTGGTTCTGGCGACAGTTGCAGTGGCTGTGCTCGGATCGACGCTACGGCAGGCGGTCTCACCGCCGAAACCCTCGGAGTTGAGACTGTGACCGCATTGGCAATCGACAATCTGACGGTGCGCATACCGCTGGCCGACGGTCGGGTCGTGCATGCCGCGAGCGGGGTGCACCTGGCAGTCCCTGCCGGGACCGTCACCGCGTTGGTCGGAGAATCGGGTTGTGGCAAGTCGATCCTGGCGTCGGCGATCATGAACATGTTGCCGGTCGAGTCCTCGGTCTCGGGATCGGTCGTGGTGCAGACCCCCGAACGAATCGTCGACGTGTTCGCCGACTCGTCGTTCCGTGGGCGCGATGTGGCGTTGATCCCGCAGTCGGCATCGTCGTATCTGACGCCGGTGCGCACGGCGAGATCTCAACTGGAAGAGGCCATTCGAGTTCTCCGATCCCGACACAGATGCGACGAGTTGGCGCGGTTGGTCGGTCTGGATCCGCATGATCTGGACTGTTACCCGCACGAGTTGTCCGGCGGGATGGCGCAGCGCGTTGCGATCGCCGGTGCTCTGGTCGGGGATCCTGCGGTCATCGTCGCCGACGAGCCGACCGCCAACCTCGACGGGGACCTGACCGATCGCATCCTGGGACTGCTGAGACGCTCGGCCGACGATGGTGCTGCCGTCCTGCTGATCACTCACGATCTGTCCTCGTTGATGCGCACGGCCGTCGCAGACCGTGTCGCGGTGATGTACGCCTCGCGGATCATGGAGACCGGCCCTGCACGCTCGGTGCTCGACGAACCGCTGCACGACTACACCCGAGACCTGTTGAATGCGCTGCCATCTCGTGGGCTGAACCCGATGCCCGGTACTGCGCCGCAGCTGACGGACTTGCCCGAGGAGTGTGTCTATCATCTGCGTCGACCCGAGTCGACTCAGTCCGGCGGCGCGACCGAGCTGGTCACCGTCGGGAATCGGTCGTATCGAACGAGAGTGAGCGCATGAGTCTGGACGCCGTCGACATCACCGCGGGCTATTCCGGTACCTCGGATGTTCTTGTGCGCGAGTCGTTCTCGATTCCCGCCGGATCTCTTGTCGGGCTGGCCGGACCGTCCGGATCAGGGAAGTCGACGTTGGCTCGGGTTCTCGCGCTGCTCCTCGAGCCGCGAGCAGGCATCGTCACGATCGATGGCCGTGAGGTCAGGGGCGTCGGATTGGCTGTGCCGTCGGCGATTCGGCGGCAGGTAGCCATGTTGTTCCAATCGCCCAGGGCAGCAACGGATCCTCGAATGACGTTGCGCGCGATCATCGAACAGCCCGCCAAGATAGTGCGTCGCCGCATCGTGGTGGAGGAATTGGTCGAACGGGTCGGGTTGACGGCCGACTTGCTCGACCGTCGTCCGCACCAGGTCAGCGATGGGCAGCTTCAGCGGGCCTGCGTCGCAAGAGCGCTGGCGCAGGAGCCGCGGTACCTCATCTGCGACGAAGCGACCGCGATGCTCGATGCTGCTACGACGGCATCGATCATGCGGCTCGTGCAAAGCGAAGCGCGCGAGGCGGGTATGGGTGTCTTGATGATCAGCCATGACGCCGAACTGCTCGCGGCTGTCGGGGCGGTTGCAGGCCACCGGCAGGGAGTTTTCGATAGTCGCGGGGCCTGAAGCGAACTCACAGCGTTCTCTGCGTCGAACCTCAGACTTCGAGCGGATTGTGGATCGGGAAGGAACATCCACTCGGGCTTAGGAGTCTCGGAATGCGTACCTCGTTCAAAAAAGCAGTTGCTGTCATCGCAGCAGTCGGAGCGGTATCCGTCGGAGGCGCCTCGGTGGCCTCCGCCGCCACCGTCGACCAAATCACGGTCCCCGACGTGGTCGGCTACTCGGCCCCTGTCGCGGTCGACGTGCTCGAGGATGCAGGGTTCACCAGTGTGAGGGTCGCAGGCCCCTACGGCGACAATCCGAACACCAGCGTCACTCGCACGTCGGTCGCGGAGGACACGGTCGTATCGGAAAACACGCCCATCACGATATTCGTGGATCCGTGGTGACGTCGTCAGAATTCGATCCGCACGTCATTGCTGACGGGACGAGCCTGGCATCCCAGGATCATCCCGTCGGCAATGTCCTCCTCGTCCAGTATTTCCGAATTCTCCATGGCGACTTCACCGTCGAGAATCGTGCACGCGCACGAACCGCACTCACCCTCTCGACATGAATAGGGGACGGCCAGGCCCTGGGTCAGCATGACCTCGACGAGAGTCTGTGTTCTCGGCCATGGAAAGTTGTGCGTTTCGCCGTCGAGTTCGACTGTCGCGGTCGCTGCCGACGCGCTGTCCTCTTCGGTGACAGGCGTCGGGGGAGGATCGGTGAAGGGATCACCGGTGAGTGAGGAGAACACTTCGCTGTGGACACGCTCGCGCGGGAACCCGCCGCTGGCAAGGGCTTTGTGCACGGCATCCATGAACGGGCCTGGGCCGCACATGAACGCTGTGCGCTCGCGATACGGTGCTGCGACAGTGGCCAGTTGGTCGATGCTCGGGATTCCCTGCAGTGATTCGAGCCAGTGCGTCACGGCCAGTCGGCGCGGATACTCCGCTGCCAGTGCGCGTAGTTCGTCGGCGAAGATCACCGAGGACTCGTCGCGGTTGGCATAGAGGAGTGCGATCGAGCCAACTCCTTCGGCCAAGGCGGACTTCAGGATCGACATGACTGGGGTGATTCCCGATCCGGCAGCCAGTAGCAGGAAGTCCTCGTCGAGGTCGGGTGGGGTGAAACGGCCGGACGGCGGAAGCGACTCGATGACGTCGCCGACGGCGACGTTGTCGCAGACCCAGTTGGAGCCGTACCCGTCGACGGTGCGTTTGACGGTGACCTTCGGGGCCTCGTCGCCGTGCGGGGAGCTGGCCAGCGAGTAGCACCGAGCAACCGAGCCCGTCCGTTCGCTCGGTATCCGCAGCGTCAGGAATTGGCCCGGCCGGTAGTCGAAATCCGCCGGTGCGTCGAAGACGATGGACCTGGCATCCGCGGTCTCTTCGACGACCGCGGCTACGGTGAGCAGCACCGATCGTGAACCATGCTGCTGGTCGGCACTCGCCATCGGGTTGCATCCCTTCGTAGAACTGAAACGTGTTCTAGTTTAGCGGTCGATTCGGGTGTGTGTCGAGACCGCCTAGGTTGTGTGGGTACCGACACCGGGGCGCGCGCGGGGATCGACGCGCCGGTACCTACCCGATCGGATAGGTGGACACCTGCCTGACCGCTGGTGGGCAGGCAGGCGTCGGGACGGTTAACGTTGTAACCTGAATCACATGGTGGTGGGCTCCGCCGCCAACAGGGAAGTTCAGAGGCGATAACCGATGATCGAAGCGGCCTCGACCAGTCAGGCCATGCATGACCTGCATTCGCACCGAAGCGCGGTCGAGGCGCCGCGGGTGCTCAAGTTTCATGCGCCCGAAATCGTGTTCGGCCAGGACTCGCTCGTCGAAGTCGCGCATGCTGCACTTCGCCTCGGCGCACAGCGGCCGATGGTGGTCACCGACGAGGGCCTCATCGACACCGGTTGGGTCGCCCAGTTGACGCTTCTCCTCGACGAGCAAGGCCTCGCGCCGACGACGTGGAACGGGCTCACGCCCAATCCCAAGGACGTCGAGATCGAAGCCGGCCACCAGGTCTACCAGGAATCGGGTTGTGACGTCCTGATCGCGATCGGCGGCGGCTCGGTCATGGATGCTGCCAAAGGCATTGCAGTGTTGGCGGGCCACGGCGGATCGATTCTCGACTACGAGGGCGTCGATCGTGCGACGAGACCTATCCCGCCGCTCGTCATGGTTCCGACGACCTCCGGCACCGGCGCCGACGTATCCCAGTTCTGCATAGTCACCGACACTGCCCGATCCACCAAGATCACCATTCTCGGACGGGCACTGGTTCCCGATATCACCGTCATCGACCCGAGATTGTTGACGACCATGCCGGAATGGCTCAACGCGGCAACAGGTCTCGACGCCTTGACACACGGGATCGAGGCATTCGTCTCGCTCGGGCACAACCAACTCACCGATCACCATGCACTGCGTGCGGTCACGATGGTGACCTCGCATCTCGCCCGCACGATGGACGAACCGTCGGACATGACCGCTCGAACGTCGATGGCACAGGCGAGCCTCGAAGCAGGCCTCGCCTTCACCAACGCCATCCTGGGTGCCACGCATGCAATGAGCCACCAGGTCGGCGGACTGCTCGACCTCCCGCACGGCGTCATCAACGGTGTGCTGCTTCCGCACGTCATCAGGTTCAACGCGGCAGCAGATCCCTTGCCCTACGTGGCGATAGCGATGAGCCTCGCTCTCCCCGAAGGACGGGGGTCCGCCGAGGAAGCGGCTCAGGCCGTCGCCGCACGGGTGGAGGAGTTGGCACGCCAGGTGGGCGTGCCGAAGGGGCTGCGCGAAATCGGTGTCAGTGACGCCGACATCGACGTTCTCGCGACCAATGCGCTCCGCGACGCGTGCATGTCGACCAACCCACGCCAAGCCTCGCACGAGGAAATGGCTGCGTTGTTCAGGACTGCCCTATGACCACCCAGCCACCGGATCTGTCACTGCTGACGGGGCTGCGGTCGGGCAAGAGCACGTTCTATCCTCAGTATCGCGGCGCGGCCGAGCGGCTCGAACGCGTCGTACATGCCCTCGAGCTGATTTCTCGGGCTCTGGTACGCACGGTCGACGGTCCAGAAACGCTGATCTGCGCCGTCGCCGAAGCCGCGCGTGCCCATTTGAGCGCGCAGTGGGTCGTCTTCGCTCTCGCCGACGGGGCCCTGCCGGATGCTGGACCACGGCGACTCGTCCTCGGACCCGACGCGACGCCGTTTCTGGTCGACGATGTCGTAGGGCCACCGCTGCCCGACGACGTCGTCGAGTGCCTGGAAGCGATCCGGCTCGCCACCACAGGCGACGGACGCCAACCTCAGATCGCTGCGCACCACGCATTCGTACCCATCGCATTGGATGGAGGGGTGGTCGGAGCGTTCGCAGCGTGGACGCCGACGCGGCGAGTGCTCGATGCAACGGATTCGGCAGTGCTCAGTATTCTTGCGAGCCAAACTGCGGTAGCACTGCAGAATTCGGCGTTGTATCAGAGTAGACGAGTGCTCCTCGAACGCACCGAGAACGCGTATGGGCAGGCGCATCGGACAGCGGCGGATCTCGCAATTCGGAACGCGGAACTCGAAGCGACACAACGTCAACTCGGTGCCGCGCACCGACATCAGGTGCTCGACGACGAACGGCACCGCATCGCGCGAGAATTGCACGACAGCGTCACCCAGGCGGTGCTGTCGGCCGGGATGCAGATCGAAGTGTGTCGCAACGACATTCCCGCCGACGAAAGACGGGAGCGGTTGGACCTCGCGAAAGAGCTGACTCGACGTGCCGTCGAACAGTTGCGGTCGGCGATCTACGCGCTCAACAATTCGCAGGACGACGACCGCACGTCGCTGCCGGAAATGCTCGAGCAGCTCTCGGTCGTGCACATGCCCGACGAGCTCCAGGTCTCGTTGCGGGTCGAGGGAACTCCCGTCGAACTCGACAGCGCATGTGAACACGGTCTGCTGCGAATTGCGGGTGAAGCGTTGTTCAACACTGCGGTTCACGCAGGCGCACATCGTGCGGTCATCCGTCTCGCGTACCGAGCCGGGCATGTGTTCCTGTCGATCGCCGACGACGGGCAGGGCGATCCGGCGCACTTGAGAATGATGTTGCGTGTGGCAGAGAGCAACGACGTCGACGGACGGCATCGAGGCCTGGCGAACATGGCAGCGCGAGCACGTGAGCACGGAGGGGTGCTCGAGATCCGTAAGGCCCGAATCGGAGGTGTGCGGATTTCCGTGCGCATTCCTTCCCAGGAGAGTGAGCAGTCGTGACCGTTGAGACAACCGTGGTCCGGATCGTGCTGGTCGACGATCACGCCATACTTCGCGACGGGCTGAAGTCGGTGCTCGAGCGCGAGGCCGATTTGTCCGTCGTCGGTGAGGCGTCCTCGCGCGGGGAAGGACTCGCCGTCGTCGAGCGAGTCCAGCCGGACATCGTGCTGATGGACCTCAAGCTCTCGGCGAGTACCGATTACGAAGGACTGGCTCTGTGCGCGCAGCTCTCCAGCGCGCATCCTGGTCTCGGGCTGCTGGTGTTGACGACGTTTCTCGACGATCGGCTCGTAGTGGAGGCGGTGCACGCCGGTGCTCGGGGATACGTCGTCAAAGACGTCGACACTACCGAGTTGGTACGCGCGATCCGTGCCGTCTCACGCGGCGAGAGCGCATTCGACTCGCGCAGCGCTTCTGCGGTCATTCGGTCCCTCAACGGTCAGGGATCGGCAGTCGAGCGGCTGACCGACCGTGAACTCGAGGTGCTGCGGTTGTTGGCAACCGGCTTGTCCAACGCGGGTATCGGGACCAAGCTGTTCATTTCGGCGACCACGGTGAAATTCCACGTCAGCAACATCATGCGCAAGCTGGGAGTGAGTCGTCGTGCCGAGGCGGTCTACGCCGCGAGCAAGCAGGGACTCATCTGACCGCCACAGTGCGGGAGACATCGGGGCGTGAGGTGTCGAGGACGAGCCAACCGCCGTGATACTCGTCGATCTCGAAGGCCAAGCCGGTGCGTCGGCCGAGCTCGGCGAGTGAATCGTTGTCGAACGTCCTGACATGACCGTGGCACGCAGTCGCTTCCGATTCGTACGGGACAGCGATGACGACGCGCGCGCGGGCGATTCGGATCGCCTCGTCGACGATCCGAGCGCCTACTGCGTCGTCGACGTGTTCGAGGAGATGCAACGCCGTCACGGTGTCGGCCGAGTTGTCTGCGACCGGCACGCCCGCAGCATCCGAGGTGATGACGTCGAGAGTGGCGCCCAGGTGTGGAGCGACCGTGCCGAGCAATCGCATCGTTCCCTCGGACAGGTCGGTGGCGGTGACGTCGATCCCGCGGAGCGCGAGTCGGAGCGGAAAGAACCCGAAGCACGACCCGAGGTCGAGGACGCTTCCCAGCGCCAGGGATTCGGCGCGGCTGTGGACGGGAGCGAAATCCGCAGTGCCGCCGAGAAGATCATCGAGTGAGTTGCGATAGTAGGTGGTCCAGGCCTCGACAGGGTCGGCGACCGTCGATCGCACGAGTCCGACCATGACGACTTCGAATTCTCGTTGAGAGAGATTCAAGTCGGTGACTCTCGGTACGAGACTCTCACCGATGTGCGCGGAATTCAGGCCGTGTCGGACAGTGAGGGATCGAGTGCGGTCCAGCTCGAGTGCGCCGGGAGCGAGCTGGTCGCAGAACTCGACCGTGATGTCGTCGTATCCCCAGCGACCGTCACGAGCAGGAGCAGCGCAACTTGGAGCCAAGGCGTCGAGTTCGGTCATGTCGGTTCTTTCGCTGCGGGGAGATCGAGACCGGCGTAGAGAGTGCGAGTGCCGTCGGACAGCAACTGTGCGAGATCGAGCGTCTCGTCGGTGAGCCACTGCTCGTACGCAGACATTGCCACACCGAGGACCATCCAGCCAACAGTTCGCGGAAAATGATCTGTCGGCGTGGAATGCGTTCGCGCTGCCACGTATTCGGCGATGACGTCGCGCCAACCCTCGTACATGAGCATCGAATAGCCCTGTAGTGCAGGATTTCGCAGGATCAAGGCCATGCGCTGGCGGTGCACTGCCTTCTCGTCCTCGGGGAAAGTGTTGAACTCCAACAAGGCCGATCGAATTCCGTCGGCGAGCGAGATTTCGTCGGGCAGGTCGGCGAGTAGGGAACGAAGAGCGGCCAGTTGCTCGTCGAAGTCGCCCCAGGGGACGGCGTTCTTGGAGGGAAAGTAGCGAAAGAACGTACGTCGAGCTATGCCGGCGGCCTCGGCGATGTCGTCGACGCTCGTGGAGTCGAAGCCATTCGTGGCGAAGAGTTCGATGCCGAGATCACTGATCTGCCCCCTCGTCGTGGACGGGCGGCGACCTACCCGGCCGGATGGTTTCTTGCGGCTGACCACTTTTTTCTCTCCGTTTGCTGTCATTGTGCACTCGATGCCATTATTGTGGTGAACCAAGTCACTGTCACCCCCGACTGTGACCGACCGAATGATTCTCGCCGATGGAGGAACAAGATGTCTCAGAACCCCAAGACAGACGTCGTCGACGCTGCAGTAGCCCAGTCCGATCTGGTCGAAGAGTCTCTCGTGGAAGAGGTTTCCATCGACGGTATGTGCGGCGTGTACTGACATGTCCGCCGTGAAGGTTGTCGACGCGTTGGATCTCGATGCACGCTGGGCCCTTCACCCGCAGGTGGCGCTGCGCCCCGAGTCTTTCGGGGCGCTGCTCTACCACTTCGGGACGCGCAAGCTCTCTTTTCTCAAGAATCGCACCATCGTAGCGATCATCGAGTCTTTTCCCGATCATCCCGACATGCGCTCCGCGATCGCTGCGGCAGGCATCGACGAGGCCGGCATGGCGCCGTACGTGAAAGCTCTGGCCACTCTGGCTGATTCGCGCATGATCACCACTCTGTGATTGCCCGACCGAACCGATATTCCCGTTCCGCCCCGACGAAGAGGACAGCCCCATGACCTCCATGCTCGAAAGACCAGCACCACCGCCCGCGGTCGGTAAGTTGGTCGATCAGTTCGAACTCGGACTGGATGCCCCGATCTGTCTGACCTGGGAGCTGACCTACGCCTGCAACCTCTCGTGCGTGCACTGTCTGTCCTCCTCCGGTCGCCGTGACCCCCGAGAGCTCAGCACCGAGCAGTGCAAGTCCATCATCGACGAACTGCAGAAGATGCAGGTCTTCTACGTCAACATCGGCGGCGGTGAGCCGACGGTGCGGTCGGACTTCTGGGAGCTGGTCGACTACGCGACGGCACATCAGGTCGGCGTCAAGTTTTCCACCAACGGCGTCAAGATCGACAAGAAGGTTGCTGCACGCCTGGCAGCATCCGACTACGTCGACGTGCAGATTTCCATCGACGGCGCTACCGCCGAGGTCAACGATGCGGTGCGCGGCCCAGGCTCGTTCGACATGGCGTGCCGCGCGCTGGAGAACCTGAAGGAGGCCGGCTTCAAGGACGCCAAGATCTCGGTCGTCGTCACCCGACACAACGTGAGCCAGCTCGACGACTTCAAGGCACTCGCAGACAAATACGATGCCACACTGCGCATCACGCGGCTGCGTCCCTCGGGTCGCGGTGCCGACGTCTGGGACGATCTGCATCCCACGGCCGGACAGCAGCGTGAGCTCTACGACTGGCTGGTCGCCAACGGCGAAGGTGTTCTGACCGGCGATTCCTTCTTCCATCTGTCTGCGTTCGGCGATGCGCTTCCAGGCCTCAACCTCTGTGGCGCGGGACGTGTCGTCTGCTTGATCGACCCGATCGGCGACGTCTACGCGTGCCCGTTCGCCATCCACGAACAGTTCCTTGCGGGCAACATCGTCCGTGACGCGCGTCCCGCGACAGCGACATCTGCGGCTATGGGCGGGTTCCAATCCGTTTGGCAGACATCGGAATTGTTCCAGGAACTGCGGTCTCCGCAAACGTCGGGCGCATGCACCAAGTGTGCGCACTTCGACGCGTGCCGTGGCGGCTGCATGGCCGCCAAATTCTTCACCGGTCTCCCCATGGATGGTCCGGATCCCGAGTGCGTCATCGGCAACGGTGAACTGGCATTGGCCGGCGCGGGGGAGATCCCCAAGTCGAGCGTCGACCATTCCCGCACCGGGCAGCGCAAGACACCGAGAGCGTCGGTGCCGCTCACCTTGATGATGCGGCCACCGGCCAAGATCTGCGACGAGAATCCGCTCGCAGGAATGGAATAGGAAGAACAGCTATGGCCAAGAGTGCCTGGTTCGAGACCGTTGCCGAAGCGCAGCGCCGCGCCAAGAAACGTCTACCGAAGTCCGTGTACGCCGCGCTGGTAGCGGGGTCCGAGCGAGGAATCACCGTCGACGACAACACGGCGGCGTTCGGTGAACTGGGGTTCGCCCCACATGTTGCCGGATTGTCCGACAAACGTGATTTGTCGACGACCGTGATGGGGCAGCCATTGTCGTTCCCGGTCATGATCTCGCCGACGGGTGTGCAGGCCGTCCATCCGGACGGGGAGGTCGCCGTCGCCAGAGCAGCGGCGGCCCGCGGCATCCCCATCGGATTGTCGTCGTTCGCCAGCAAGTCGGTCGAGGAGGTCGCTGCAGCAAATCCGCAGACGTTCTTCCAGATGTACTGGGTCGGAACACGCGAGGTGCTGCTTCAGCGCATGGAGCGTGCACGGGCCGCGGGTGCCGTGGGTCTGATCATGACGCTGGACTGGTCGTTCTCCAACGGCCGCGACTGGGGAAGTCCGTCGATTCCGGAGAAGATGGACCTCAAAGCGATGTTCCAGTTCGCTCCTGAGGGCATCACACGGCCGAAGTGGTTGTGGGAGTTCGCCAAGACCGGCAAGATTCCCGACCTGACGACCCCGAACCTGACCGCGCCGGGCGGCGGCCCCGCACCGACGTTCTTCGGTGCCTATGGCGAGTGGATGGGCACCCCGCTTCCCACCTGGGACGACGTGGCGTGGCTGCGCGAGCAGTGGGGTGGGCCGTTCATGCTCAAGGGTGTCATGCGGGTCGACGATGCCAAGCGGGCGGTCGATGCTGGCGTCTCTGCGATCTCGGTGTCCAACCACGGCGGCAACAACCTCGACGGAACGCCGGCGCCGATCCGCGCGCTTCCTGCAATTGCCGAAGCGGTGGGGGATCAGATCGAGATCACTCTCGACGGCGGTATCCGTCGCGGCAGTGATGTCGTCAAGGCACTCGCGTTGGGTGCGCGGGCGGTGATGATCGGTCGCGCGTACCTGTGGGGTCTGTCCGCAGGCGGGCAGGCCGGTGTCGAAAATGTTCTCGACATCCTGCGCGGCGGAATAGACTCCGCGGTGCTCGGACTCGGTCATTCGTCGGTGCATGACCTCTCACCCTCGGATGTGGTGATGCCGGCCGGGTTCGACCGCAGGCTGGGTGTGTGACCGATTGGTTCGAGAGCGTCGCAGAGGCTCAGCGGCGCGCAAAGAAACGTCTACCCGAGTCCGTCTACGCCGCGTTGTTGGCGGGTTCGGAGCAGGGCATCACAGTCGACGACAACGTGGCGGCGTTCGGTGAACTCGGCTTCGCCCCGCACGTCGCGGGTTTGTCGAACACGCGTGATCTGGCGACAACGGTTATGGGACAGCCGCTGTCGTTTCCCGTGATGATCTCGCCGACGGGTGTGCAAGCTGTTCATCCGGACGGCGAGATTGCGGTCGCTCGGGCGGCAGCATCACGAGGAATCCCGCTGGGATTGTCGTTGTTTGCGAGCAAACCCGTCGAAGACGTCGTTGCAGCCAACCCGCAGACACTCTTTCAGTTGCACTGGGTGGGTTCACGCGAGTATCTGCTGCATCTGATGGATCGGGCGCGCGGCGCCGGGGCTGTCGGATTGATCCTGACAATGGATTGGTCGTTCTCCGAAGGGCGCGATTGGGGTAGCCCGTCGATTCCGGAGACAGTGAATCTCGCTGCGATGGCTCGCTTTGCGCCGGAGGCTCTTGCCCGCCCGAGATGGCTGTGGCAGTTCGCTCGGAGCGGCAAGATCCCCGATCTGTCCGCGCCGAACCTGACCCGCCCCGGCGGAACTGCACCGACATTCTTCGGCGCGTACCGCGATTGGATGGCCAGCCCGTTGCCGACGTGGGAGGACATCGCGTGGCTACGTGAGCAGTGGGAAGGGCCGTTCATGCTCAAGGGCATCACTCGTGTCGACGACGCACAGCGAGCTGTCGACGCCGGCGTTACTGCGATTTCGGTGTCCAACCACGGCGGCAACAATCTCGACGGCACACCCGCGACCATTCGCATTTTGCCCTCGATCGTCGAGGCGGTCGGCGATCGAGTGGAGATCACCCTCGACGGTGGAATCCGTCGAGGAAGTGATGTCGTCAAGGCACTTGCGCTCGGTGCGAGAGCGGTCATGATCGGTCGTGCGTACTTGTGGGGCTTGGCAGCGGGCGGTCAGTCCGGTGTGGAGAACGTGTTGGACATTCTCCGTGGTGGCGTCGATTCCGCGGTGCTGGGGCTCGGACATGCGTCCGTGCACGACCTGTCCCCGTCGGACGTCGTGATGACTACTTCGTCGCACACGCCAAGCGCATCTGACTCGCGGTCGACCTGAGCAGACCGATCAGATCGGGGTCGTCGTGCACCAACCTGCCCGTCCGCCCGATCACCGCGAGAGCGCCCGATACTCGTCCACCGTCGTCGCGGACGGGGACGGCCACCGACGATCGTCCTACCTTGATCTCGTCGGTCTCGACTGCGATATCGGTCGTGCGAATCCGGCTCATCTCGATCGCGAGCTCGGCGAGATCGACGATGGTGTGCGACGTGAATTTCCTGAGGTCGGACAGAGCAATGCCATCGGGTCTGTTGGCCAGCAATAGTTTTCCGATCGCCGACGCATGAGCATGAGTCACCAGTGCCGTCTCACCGGACAGTTCGTGGTCGGGGTCTCGGTCGATCAACTGAATTCGATCGTTCTCGTACGACGCCAGGTACACGCCGAACCTGATGCGGGCACGAAGCTCGTCCACGATGTGGTGATTGTCGACCTCGCTCACTGGGGCCGCTGTGGCGAGCTCTCTCGTTCTGCGACCGAGAGCGAAGCCCGACAGGTCTTCGATGCGTACCAGGAAGCCGTCGGCGACCAGCAGATTGAGCAGTCGGTACGCCGTAGCAGGTGGAATTCCGGTGGCGTGCGCGACTTCCTTGGCCGTCGCCCCCGAACCGAGATGTGCGACGGCTTCGAGCAACGCGAGCGCCTTCTGGACAGCCCGGGGTTCGTGTCCTCCGACTTCTGTTGCCCGTACCGTCCGCGCTGTCCTCACCGCCATCAGCGTGCGTCGGTCCAGGGGCTCTTCACCAGGGCAACTGTGCCGCGTGCATTTTCTCCGTAGGAGGCGGCACCCGGAAGAACGTCGCTGCTTTCGGCGCTGTCGAACACTCCGACCGCTGCGAGGGCTCGTGGACTACGCCTGTACAGGTATGCGCGCCAGCAGAATCCGGACAGCGCGAGTGCACCGAGCATGACCACCATGGTGACGTTCTGCTCGACACCCACCGTCACGAGGAGGTTGACCAGGACGGCGCATCCCGCGGTGCACGCGAGGACTCCGGCGAGCACGACCGTCGCGGTGAGTTCTCCGATACGCCTGAGGAAGACCACTGCGGCAATGGCCACGACGGCGTATCCGACGATGAGGGCCGCCCGAGCCAGAAGTCGGGCGTCCTCGAGCACGACCGAACCATTGAGCGCAACGAAGGCCGAACTGACCACGCCCAATCCACCGAGAACGACGCAGAGTGCGACATGCGGTGTGCGGAAGGTTCGATGGACGCGGGCGAACCGATGGGGCACGACGTTTTCGATCCCCATCGTGTAGACGAGTCTCGACGCCGCATTGGACGACGCCATCGCCGATGCGAGCCACGAGCAACTCAGCCCGAGGTTCAACGCGATGACCAGCCACGCATCGATACCCGTCGAAGTCCCGTGTTGGTAGGCGCCGAGCAGCACTCCGCCGCGACCGGACCACACGGCCCAGGCAGAGAAGGTGAAGAGCGCGCCGCAGATGATCGGCGTGAGTAGAACGGTTCTGGTGACAGTGACGAGCGGACGCTTGGCCTCGGGACCGAAAAAGGTAGCGCTCTCGAAGCCTGCGAGTGCGAACATCGCGCCGAGAGCGACGAGGAGCAGGCCGTTGGGGGCGCCGGACGGCTCGACGACGACAGGCTTGTCGGCCGGCAACAGCAAGAGCGCGGCGATGAACATCAGCGAGCACAGCTCGATCACCAGGATCGCGGTTGCCGCGAATCTGACTCCGCGGACGAGACATCCGAGTATTCCGAGCGCGAGCACGACATGAATCGCAAGTGCGCCGGCGACTCCACCGGTAGGTATCCCGACTTCACCCAGCACGGTGCGCACAGCCTGACCGCCGAAATACAGCGTCAGCGCGCCACTGGCGCAGTACTTGCACACCATCGCTGCCCCGACGGTCAACGCCCCACGTGACCCCGACCCCTTCATCACGAAGCTGTACAGCCCGCCGGACGACGAGAACCGCCTCGTAAACTGAGAGACGCAGAACGCGATCAACGACACGACGATCGTGGCGGCGAATACCGTGAGCAGACCACCGAGCATCGTCTCGTGGCTCAGCATGGTGATCGGCAGAATCACCATCGACGCGGCAGGAGCGGTCGTCGCCACCGACTGTGCGAACACCTCGATCCCCGAAAGTTGACGGCGGCCGAGTGCACGCAGCGGTGACAGTGCGGGCCGATCCGGCTCCCGTGCGGCGAAGGATGCGGCGATGGCCTGTTCGAGTGCGGACATGATGGCCAGAAAGTAGCCCCGCATTGTTGCGGACGCGTTGCGTCGATGCGTCGGCTGAATTCAAGTGAGTGGGAACTCGAGACGAGTCGATGCCGACGTTCTCACCCGAGAATTCGACGAACGTTTCGCGCGGTACGCATACCCGAATTCTCGGCATTCCACGATTGACCGAACTCGAAACCAGCCGATGTCGGCCGGCAGTACGAGCGAGAGCCGGATTGAGGAGTGGAAAAACACATGGCAGTTACACGGAGATCGTTCATGCGTGGCCTTGGTGTGACAGGCGGTGCAGGACTCGCCTACGGAGCGATGTCGACGATCGGTCTTGCGCCATCGGCCGCAGCGGCGCCCAAGCGGTTTCAGTCGCCCGCGATGGCCGACCTGATCGGACGAGTCGAAGGAAGCCCCAAGGTCGTCGTCCTCGGCGGCGGGCCCGCGGGGCTCTGCTCGGCGTACGAGCTGCAGAAGGCCGGTTACGCCGTGACGATCCTCGAGGCGCGTCAGCGGCCGGGCGGACGAGTGTGGTCCATCCGCGGAGGGGCCGAGGAGACCGACCTCAATGGGGAGACCCAGAAATGCACTTTCTCCGACGGGCACTTCTACAACATCGGCGCAACGCGAATCCCGCAGAGCCACATCACGATGGACTACTGCAAAGAACTCGGCGTCGAGTTGCAGACGTTCGGAAACCAGAACGCGAACACCCTCGTCAACTACAAGAGCAGCACGGCGTTGAATCAGCAGTCGGTGTCCTACCGCGCAGCGAAGGCCGATACCTACGGCTACATGTCGGAGTTGCTGCAGAAGGCAGCCAGCAGAGGTGCCCTGGACGATGTCCTGACGCCCGACGACAAGGACGCCCTGTCGGAGTTTCTGTCCAGCTTCGGCGACCTGTCCGACGACGGACGCTACATCGGATCCACCCGTCGTGGATACAGCTCGGAGCCGGGTGCAGGTCTGAACTTCGGCGAGGAGACGAAGCCGTACGGAATGTCCGACGTGATCCAGAGCGGCATCGGACGAAACTTCAGCTTCGAGTTCGGCTACGACCAGGCCATGCTCATGTTCAGCCCGGTGGGGGGCATGGATCGGATCTACTACGCGTTCTCCGACGCCATCGGCGAGGACAACATCGTCTACGGTGCCGAGGTCACGGCACTGAACAACACGTCCGACGGCGCGACCGTCGAGTACGTCAAAAGCGGCTCGGTGGAATCGATCTCTGCCGACTACGTCATCTGCACCATCCCGCCTGCCCTCGTCACGCGGCTGGACAACAATCTGCCCGCCGAAGTGCTGCTCGCGTTGAAAGCGGCCAAGGCGACACCGTCCGGGAAGCTCGGTATCGAGTACTCGCGACGGTGGTGGGAGACCGACGAGCGCATCTACGGTGGCGCCAGCAACACCGACATGGACATATCCCAGATCATGTTCCCGTACGACCACTACAACTCCGATCGCGGCGTCGTCGTCGCCTACTACAACACGGGTAAGCGGCATCAGGCTTTCGAATCACTCACGCACAAACAGCGCCTGGCCAAGGCGGTCGCCGAGGGATCGATGATCCACGGTGACAAGTACACCAAGGACATCAGCTCGTCGTTCTCCGGAAGTTGGCGCCGAACGAAGTACTCCGAGAGTGCGTGGGTGTCCTGGGCGGGGGCCGGAGATTCGCACGGCGGTGTCGCGACGGCCGAATACTCCACGCTCCTGAAGCCTGTCGAGCACATCTATTTCGCGGGCGATCACCTGTCCAACGCCATTGCCTGGCAGCACGGCGCGTTCACCTCCGCGCGCGACGTGGTCACCTCCATTCACGAACGCGTCACCGCGTCCTGATCCCTGTTCGTCCTCGAAAGGAAACCTCTCTTGTCCAAGAACACACGTTCGTTCGCCGCCGCGCTCGCCGCCGGGGCAATCCTGTTCACTGCGGCGTGCTCGTCGGATTCGGATGCGGCCCCTGCCGACACCGAATCCGCCTCGGGGGCCAGATCGGTCATCGAGCCGGGTGAAGCGAATCCGATGATCGCGCAGGGCGTCGAGATCTCCGGTGATGCAACGGTCTACAAGTCCAGTGGACTCGGACCGACCGCACTGAACGAGGAGGCGGCAGAGGGAAGTCCGGAATCGTACATCGACACCGAGCAATTCTCGGGTGGGTCCTTGCCGTCCGGTGTGACGGTCACGGAGGCCCAGGGAATCGGCGTGCTGAAGAAGATCCGCGACAACCTCGAGGATCAGGGCTATGCGCTCGAGGATGTCGTGTCGATGCGGGTGTTCCTCGACAATGCACCCGGAACCGATCGCGCCGACTATGCAGGTTGGAATCGCGCGTATCGGCAGTTCTTCGCGAACACCAATCTCGACACCGACGAGACCGAGCTCGTGCCGATGGGAACCGCCGAGCCCGCAGCACCGATCGAGCGCAATTCTGCACGACCGTCACGGTTCGCCCTCGAGGTCGCGTCGCTCCCCGTGCAGGGGTGGCTTGTGGAGGTCGAGGTGGATGCGGTGAAGTGACGGTTCTGGACGCGTGATGCTGGGGCTCCGCCCCAGTGGCGCGGTTGAGTGCACGCCAGGACACTTGACCATGCCACTGCGGCGGAGCCGCTAGATCCACTGCGGCGGAGCCGCTAGATCCACTGCGGCGGAGCCGTGATCGTCAGATCGGCGCGGTGAGCGGTGGACGCGATGAGGACGGCGTTGTCCTCGTCGCTGCCGTGGGCCCATGCCCGCGCCTCGACTTCCGTCTTGCCGAACAGACTGTGCCGCTTGACCAACCGCTCCCGACGGATGCCGTCGTCGATGTCGATGTACCAGACCTCGTCCATCGCGGTGCGGGCTTGCGGCCATGCACCGTCGTCGAGTAAGAGGTAGTTGCCCTCGGTGATCACCAGGGGTATGTCGGGGGTGACGGCGATGCTTGCGGCGATGGGTTCGTCGAGGGTTCGGTCGAACTGCGGGGCGTACACGGTGTCGCTGTCTCGACGACGAATGCGGGCGAGGAGATGTGCGTAGCCGGACGCGTCGAAGGTGTCCGGTGCTCCCTTGCGTATGCGGCGACCGAGCCTGGCCAGTTCTCGGTTCGCCAGGTGGAAGCCATCCATCGGTACGAGTACGGCACGGTCGGAGCCGAGCTCGCGGACGAGAAGCTCGGCGAGCGTCGACTTGCCTGCTCCCGGCGCCCCCGTGATGCCGAGGATGCTGCGGCCGGGCCGAGCGGCGATGATCGACGCCCGTGCAATCAACTCGTTCATGTTTCGACGATATGCGGCCGGATTCGGATCCTCGTGGATTTCCGGGGAACAGCTACTCGACGCGGCGGGGCGGGACAGTCAATCGGATCCGAAGCCGGCCAACAGACCTGAGTACTTCTTGGGCCGAGGAGCGGCGAACTCCTCACGCTTTCCGGTGCGCAGCCCCATCGTCACGAGAGACTGCACGAACAACGTCGCTGCTGCCACGCCGTCGACGACGGGTGCGCCGATCTCCGACGAGATGTGCTCACAGAGGTCGGCCATCCCGGCGCACCCGAGGACGATGGCGTCGCTGCCATCGCTTTCCATGGCGTCCCGGCACGCTTCGGTGATGATCTTTCGGGCATCCGGGTCGGTCTCCAGTTCGAGGACCGGGATTTCGCAGGCGTGGACCCCGCGACACTGGCGGGAGAGTCCGTAGTGACCGGCGAGGTCCCAGGCACGCCCGGTGGTTCTGCCCAACGTCGTCACGACGGAGAAGCCGCGACCGAGGAAGCTCGCGGCGTGCATCGCAGCTTCGGCGATTCCGACGACCGGGCCCGACGCTGCCTCCCGCGCAGCGTCCATGCCTGGGTCGCCGAAGCATGCGATGACGTAGCCGTCGGCACCCTGAGCTTCGCCGAGCGCGATCTGTTCCAATATTCCTGGGACACTGAGTGCTTCGTCCACATGGGATTCGATGGAGGCAGGCCCCATCGACGGGCTGACCGCGTCGACGAGTGTGCCCGGGCCTGCGACGGCCCGGGCACACTCTCCGATCGTTGCGGTCATCGACAGCGTGGTGTTCGGGTTGATGACCTTGATGAGCACGGGCAGGATCCTATGCCTTCACCGGGGCGTCGAGGTGATTGGTCACTGCGAGCTTGGTCTTGGTCGCAAGATAGTAGTACAGGGCGAATCCGACGCCGCAGCCGATGAACCAGCTGTATTTCGACGCGGTCGACATCCCGGCGATCTCCATGCCCTCGATGGCACCGTTGAACAGCACGGTGAACATCGCCAGCAATGCACCGGCGATCGTGGCGTACACCGCTGCCGGGTTGTATCCCTTGGAGTACCAGTATTTTCCGGTCGGCGACATCGTGAACAGTTCGTCCACCACTACCTTCTGCTTGCGAACCAGATAGTAGTCGGCGATCAGAACGCCGAACAACGGTCCGATGAATGCACCGAGGGTCTCGAGGGTCAGGTGGATCACATCAGGGTTGTTGTACAGGTTCCACGGCGTGATGAGCACCGAGCCGACGGCTGCGATCATGCCGCCCGCACGCCAACTGATCTTCTGCGGGCTGACATTGGAGAAGTCGAATGCGGGGGAGATGAAGTTGGCGACGATGTTGATACCGATCGTGGCGATCGTGAAGGTGAGTGCGCCCAGCACGATGGCGAACGTGCTGTCGATTCGAGCGACCGTCTCGACGGGGTCGGTGATGAGTTCGCCGAAGACCGGCAGCGTCAACGACGCAGTGACGACGACGAGGATGGAGAAGACGAGGAAGTTCACCGGCAGGCCCAGGAAGTTGCCCTTCTTGACCGCCGCGTAGGACTTGCCGTAGCGGGAGAAGTCACCGAAATTGAGCATCGGGCCGGAGAAGTAGGACACGACGAGCGCGATCGCACCGAGCATGACGGGCACTGCGCTGAATCCGGTGTACTCGACCTCGCCGAGGTTGAGATCGATTGCGCCCCAGCCTGCCTTCCAGATCAGGTAACCGCACAATGCGAACATGACCACGTACACCGCAGGTCCACAGAAGTCGATGAACTTGCGAATCGATTCCATACCCCGCCAGAACACGGCGGCCTGCAGCACCCAGAGGAACAGGAAGCTCGCCCAGCCGAGTGCAGAGAGACCGGCGAAGCCGTAGTCGGCGGTGACGGCATACGGCGCAAGGCTTGGGAAGAGCTTGATGAGGACGATGTCGAGTGCCGCAGATGCCAGGAATGTCTGAATCCCGTACCAGGCAACGGCGATCAGTCCACGAATGATGGCCGGGATATTGGCGCCCAGTACCCCGAACGATGCGCGACACATCACCGGATACGGCACGCCCGAGACCTGGCTGGGCTTGGCGACCAAGTTGCAGAAGAAGTAGACGATCGAGATACCGACGAGGAGTGAGATGAGAACCTGCCAGCTGGCGAGGCCGAGCGCGAACAGGCTTCCCGCCGTGACGTATCCACCGACGGAGTGGACGTCGGACATCCAGAACGCAAAGAGATTGTAGGAGGTCCACGTCTGCTTCTTCAGCGGCGCGAGGTCCTCGTTCGTAAGCCGTGGGTCGTAGCTGTCCTTGATCAATCCGCCGCCGACCGGATGGCCTGCGGCCTCGATCAAGTCGCCTGTCTGCTCAGCAGAGGGCGATAAGGGTCCGTTCGCTGTATCTGTCATCGATGCTCCTGATGAGTAGCGCAGAGCACTCCGGTCGTTCCGCAGGCTCCACTCCTGAAAGCCCTCCGGTCGTTCCGTAGGCTCCACTCCTGGCGAGTGAATCGGTCCACTCCGCGATGGCGAGGACCGGCGAAACAAAAGGTAGCGACGAAGTGTTGCACCTGCGTGACGACAGGGATATATCTTTGGCCTGCCTCAGTCGACCGACGGATCTGCCAACAGTCCCGACTCACTCGTGATGGACGAGATCACCGTATTGAGTCTTCCGGAATGCGATTGCGCGATCTCCAACAATGCGACCGAATCGCGGTCGAGAAACGCTTCGAGCATCGTTCGGTGATCCGAATGCAGCGACGCCCGATCGGACCCTGCGACGTGCACCATCGGTTGTACGGGTTCGGTTATGTTCCAGGCCGATTCAAGCATGTGGAGGAGTCGCTTCATTCGCGAAGGGTTGGTCAGCGACATGTGGAATTGACGACTCCTGCGATGGTACTCACGGGGGTCGTCAGCCGAAATAGCCTCCTCCAGTAAGCGATTGGCCTCTACTGCCTGTTCGAGGTCGCTGTCCGTCGCGAGTTCGACGGCAGTTGCCAGTGCAGCTGTTTCCAGTACCTCTCTGACGATGTACATCTCCCGGAGTTCCGCGGAGGTCAATTGCGCCACGGTGTATCCGAGATTGGGTCGGTGGTCCACCAATCCCTCGCCGATGAGAGTCTTCAACGATTCGCGTACCGGTATTCTGCTGACCCCGAATACCTCGGCGACCTCGTTCAGTGGAATAGGCGTGTTCGGTGGGGCATCACCGGAGAGTATTACTCTGCGGAGTTCGTCGAGAATGGTCGACTGCCTACCTCCGGGCTCATTGATACTCAACTTCGCCAGGAGTACCGATCGCCGACGTGGTGGCATTGTGGTTCCTTCCGTTACACATCGGGCACGCTAGTGGGACATTGTTTCCGCTGTGTGAAGATCGGTCTACCGGGCCGAGAGATACCATCGGCCGGTGCCGAAGAACGACGATGTCCGCCCCGGGTTCGACGAACTCGGACCGAGAGCGTGGCCGAGTGTGGACGGGTCCGTGACGGTCGTCGTACCGCTGGGGGCATTCGAGCAACACGGACCGCACCTTCCGCTCGATACCGACACTCGGATTGCCGAAGCCGTCGCGCGGCGTCTGAAGGGCGTGCAGCTCGCACCGTCTATCGCCTACGGTTCCAGCGGCGAGCACGCGGGATTCGCCGGGACGATATCCATCGGCGCCGACGCGCTTCGGTCCCTGCTCGTCGAATACGGCCGATCGGCGTCCGCATGGGCGACACGGGTGTTGTTCGTCAACGGCCACGGCGGGAACGTCGCCACGCTGATTGCCGCCGTGGAGTTGCTGCGCTACGAAGGCCGCGACGTCGCGTGGGTTCCGTGCGCTGCGCCAGGAGCCGATGCCCATGCTGGGCGGACCGAAACTTCGCTGCTGCTCTGGCTTTCACCGGACGTCGTGGACCTCTCGCGTGCCGAGGTGGGGAACACCGACACCCTCGGAGACCTTCTCCCGCGCCTACGGGACGGAGGAGTGCAGGCTGTGGCACCCAATGGAGTGCTCGGCGACCCGCGGGGGTCCAGCGCCTCCGAGGGCGAGGCGATTCTCGCCGATATGTGTGCCCGCACAGCCGCTGCCCTGCGGCGATGGGCGCCGTCCCCTCGGGGGATGTTGACCTGATCCACCGGTCCGGAAACAAGCGTCGAAACGGGGTTTCGGTATGTTCCCTGTTTTCTCCGGCGGTCGATAACACTTCGCCGCGATGTCCGCTTACGATCACCTGATGGGTCAAGGACGATTACCTGATGGCTTCGGGGTGCGCGTCGATCCTCGGGTACGAACATACTCGGACGGTCGCGTTCTGATCGGGGGATCTCCGACCCGGATGCTCAAGCTTGCGCCGACGGCTGCGGCGATGATCGGCGACGGTTTTCTCGAGGTGACCGATTCACAGTCCGCGCTCGTCGCGCGGAAGTTGCTCGATTCGGGTGTCGCCAACCCACGACCGATGTCGATTCCCTCACCCCGTGACGTGACGGTCGTCGTGCCCTTGAAGAACAACGCGGCAGGGCTCAGCAGGCTGCTGCCTGCACTGCACGGGCTGAATGTGATCGTCGTGGACGACGGTTCCGACGATCCGGTCAAGGCCCCGCCGATGGCCTGGAGTATCGGCGGGGTGACCGTGCTGCGTCACGAGACCTCGCGCGGGCCCGCAGCGGCGAGAAACACCGGCCTACGCAGCGCAACAACTGATTTCGTCGCATTTTTAGACTCCGACGTCGTGCCACGCAAAGGGTGGCTGGAAGTCATGCTCGGACACTTCTCCGACCCGGCCGTCGCTCTTGTCGCACCGAGAATCGTGGCGCTCGAACCCGAGGGTAATACACTCGCGAGGTACGAGCACGCCCGGTCGTCCCTGGATCTGGGGCGCAAAGAGGCTGCTGTGCGTGCGGGAAGCTCGGTGTCCTACGTGCCGAGTGCTGCGATGTTGATTCGTAGACAGGTTGCGCAGGAGTGCGGCGGGTTCGACGAGTCGATGCACGTGGCCGAGGACGTCGACCTCTGCTGGAGGTTGCAGGAAGCGGGTTGGCGGCTGCGATACGAACCGGTGGCCCACGTGGCACACGACCACCGGGTGACCTTCGGCCGCTGGTTCGGACGCAAGCTGTTCTACGGCACCGGCGCGAGCCCGCTCGCCGAACGGCACCCGGGCATGGTTCCGCCGATCTCGATGTCCCCGTGGACGCTGGTTGCATGTTTGCTCGCGGTGAGCTTCACCAAATTCGGTCTGCTCGGGGCGCTGTTGACGCTTGGCGTCACCATCGGCCGCCTTCGCAAGATGTTCGTCGGTCTCGATCAACCCACTCGGATTGCCGCGATTCTTGCGACCGAGGGTTTCATCGGAGGTATGTGGCAACTCGCATCCGCCCTGTGTCGCCATTATTGGCCGGTCACGCTCCTTGCGGTGATCCTGTCCAGTCGGATTCGAAAGATCGCTCTGGGTCTTGCCGTGGCAGAAGCGTTGTCGGACTGGTACAACCATCGTGAGCTAGGTGGTCTGGATCCGGTTCGGTACGCGTTCTTCAAGCGCATCGACGATGTCGCCTACGGTGCCGGACTGTGGTCCGGAGCAGTGCACGCGCGAAGCGTGAAGGCATTGACGCCACGAATGGACACATGAGCACAGCCCGTGCCGTGGACGTGATCGTCGTCGGTGGCGGGTCATGCGGATCGGTTGTGGCGGCGCGGCTGAGCGAGGACCCGTCGTGTTCGGTGATGTTGCTCGAGGCGGGATCGGGGTTCGGTTCCCTCGGCGACGTACCGCAGGACATTCTGGATGCACGCATTCTGCCCATCGGGCCGCAGAGCGCCTGGGTCGATACCTACCGTGCCGAGTTGACGCCGTCGCTGACGCGGACCGTGGCGCGGGGCCGCGTACTCGGAGGGTCGGGGGCCGTGAACGGTGGCTACTTCATCCGAGCGCGCCCCTCGGACTTCGACGCGTGGCCGAAGTCGTGGTCCTTCGACGACGTCCTCCCGTACTACTGCAAGCTCGAGAACGACATGGACTTCTCCGGGAGCTTCCACGGCGACGCGGGGCCGATGCCCGTCTCGCGTGTCACCGAGGACTCGATGTCTCTTCTCAGCGAGATGTTCGTCGACGCGGCCCGTCGCGCCGGATTCGCGGACGACCCGGACAAGAATGCACCCGACCCCGCTGGTGGCATCGGGCCGGTGCCACGCAACATCTTTCGCGGCGTTCGTACCAATGCTGCTGTTGCATATCTACTTCCGGCATCGAGTCGGGCCAACTTGACGGTCGTCGATAGTGCGCGTGTCCTCGCCGTGACGTTCGACGGGATGAGAGCGAACGGAGTCACCGTCGCGACGGCTCGGTCTGTCGAGCATCTGCGGGCAGACCGAGTGATCCTGTGCGCGGGGGCGGTGCGTACACCGCAGTTGCTGATGTTGTCCGGTGTCGGACCGGCGAGAGGCATTGTCGAGAAAGGTATTTCGGTGAAACTCGACCATCCTCGTGTGGGTCGAGGGTTCAGTGACCATCCGGAAGTCGGTGTGTACTACGAAGTTTCGGACTCGGCTATCGGTCGATCACCGATCGAGGCCGTCCTTCACGTCGACGATCTGGAAATACGTCCGTATTCGGTACCGTTCGACCGGATGATTCCAGGGCTCGCAATCGGCGACCCGATGATAGGCGTCGGATTGATGCGCCCGGAGAGTCGAGGCGACATCACTCTACGGACCGATGATCCCGCCGATACACCCCTCGTTCGCTATCGTTATCTGGAGACCGAATCGGATCGATCGGCGTTGTCCGCCGGCCTCGACATGGTCGGCGAGATGATGGGTGGCGTTGCGCCGTTGGCAACCGTCGTCGGCGATCCGTTGCTCGGGCGGCTCGGGACCTCGCTTCATCTGTCGGGTAGCTGCGCGATGGGCGACGACGGCTCGGTGCTCGACGATTCGTGCCGGGTCCGGGGGATCGACGGACTGTACGTTCTCGACACCTCGGCATTTCCTGTCGTACCGACGAGAGGGCCACACGCGACGGCGATCATGCTCGCCGAACGCGGAGCGGACCTCGTTCGAGGCACGGTGGCGTAGGTTCATGGTCCGTGGGCCGTTCACGGGTCGCACAGCGGTGCGAACCGACGTCCGACAATCTCCTCGCAATTCCGTGATCAAGCAGTCCGGAAAGTCGTTGAAGGAGAAGCGCGCGGACAAGAAGACGGAGGCGTCCGCCGACTCGAGCATAGACATTTCCGCGACAAGCAAGAAGCGCTGACCGAGTGCGGGTCCTTCGGCCTCGGCGGACAACCGTCGGGGATGAAGGGGCTGTATTCTGCGTGTGTGAGCTGCGTTACAGTAGGGTGACCGCGCCAGAAGAGGTAGCAAACTGATGACTGGAAACATCCGGGGGCAGGGCAACCCGTGGGTCGCTGTTCGCCCTGGTGAGGACCTCGATGTCCTTGCTCGACGGATGACGACCGCGCATCGGTCGTTCGTCGAGGACAGGTCTCCATCCGACAGTGTCCGCTCCGTGGTCCTCGATTCGTGGCTGCGTAGCAGAACACAAGGCGTCGATCCGGACGGCCGCGACGACTCGGTAGTCCTCTCTGGCGCCGAACTCGATCGATACCGCGACGGCCATCCGATGTCGATCATCAGGCCGGTCATCCGCAAGTTGCTCGTCGAGGATGCAGCCGACACCGGTCTGCTCGTCGCGATTTCCGACGCCGAAGGCCGCCTCTTGTGGGTCGAGGGCGATTCCGCAGCGAAGGACCGTGCCAGTTCGATGAGTTTTGCGGAGGGCGTCGACTGGAGCGAGGAGAGCAAAGGGACCAATGCTCCCGGAACCGCTCTCGCCGTCGATCACTGTGTGCAGATATTCGCTGCGGAGCACTTCAGCAGATCCGTCCACGAATGGAGCTGCTCTGCTGCACCTGTCCACCATCCGACCAGTGGTCGCATCCTGGGCGCCATCGATATCACGGGCGGACCGCGGGTGGCGGTTCCCGAGGTGCTCTCGCTCATTCGTGCCACTGTCGCAGCGGCGGAATCGGAGCTGCGCGTACATCTGATGAATTCACCGAAGTCGCTGGGGGACACCGCCCCTCGCTTGGAGGTGCTCGGGTCGGGTAAGCCGGGGGTGGTGCGGAGTTCCGGTCGCGTGTCGTTGTCGCAGCGTCACGCGGAGATACTCCTTCTTCTTGCCGACCACCCCGAGGGTCTGAGTTCGGATCACCTCGCGGTGTTGCTCGACGAGCACGAGCTGGACTCGGTCACCATTCGTGCGGAGATGTCACGGCTGCGGAAGGCTTTCGGTTCGGCCGGTCTCGCGTCACGTCCCTATCGCCTGGTGGGGGAGCTGAACTCCGATGTCGGTGATATCCGCCGCGCTCTGGACCGCGGTGACGTGGAAGCAGCGCTCCGGATCTACACCGGTCCGGTGCTGCCGGGATCCTCGGCGCCCGGCATCGAGGAGATTCGCGAGGAACTCCGCTCGCGCGTTCAGGCGGCACTGCTACGAGCGGGTGACCCCGTCCTGCTCGCGCAGTGGACGTCGTCGATTCACGGAAGGACCGACGTCATCGCCTGGGAAGCCTATCGGGCCACCCTCAGCTCCGATTCCGCTCTGTACGACCAGGTCAGCGCGCGTTTGAGTCATCTCGACCGTCAGCTGGGCGTCTAGTCTTCCCTGGCCTCGGGCAGACCGGTCGTAGTTGCACGCAGTGCAGCAACCTAGTTGCAACGTTGCAGACTCTAGTGTTCTGAATCACATCAGTTCTGTGATCAGAAGGAGTCCTAGATGTCTGTTTACGCCCGTCCCGGTACCGAGAATTCGGTCATGTCGTTTCAGCCGCGCTACGAGAACTGGATCGGCGGCGAATGGGTACCACCGGTCAAGGGTCAGTACTTCGAGAACCCGACTCCCGTCACCGGTGAGAACTTCTGCGAGGTAGCTCGCTCCACGTCGGAGGACATCGAGCTCGCGCTCGACGCTGCACACGCCGCCGCACCTGCGTGGGGCAAGACTTCCGCCGCAGAGCGCGCCGTGATCCTCAACAAGATCGCCGATCGCATCGCCGAGAACCTCGAGTCGATCGCGCTCGCCGAGTCCTGGGACAACGGCAAGCCGATTCGCGAGACTCTCAACGCCGATATCCCGTTGGCGGTCGATCACTTCCGCTACTTCGCCGGATGCATCCGTGCGCAGGAAGGCTCGCTCTCCGAAATCGACTCCGACACAGTTGCGTACCACTTCCACGAGCCCCTCGGCGTTGTCGGCCAGATCATTCCGTGGAACTTTCCGATCCTCATGGCGGTGTGGAAGCTCGCTCCCGCGCTGGCAGCAGGAAACGCCGTCGTCCTCAAGCCGGCCGAGCAGACGCCGGCGTCGATTCTGCACCTGATCTCGATCATCGGCGATCTGCTTCCCGCCGGGGTCCTCAACGTCGTCAACGGGTTCGGTACCGAGGCGGGCAAGCCCCTCGCATCCAGCCCGCGTATCGCCAAGATCGCGTTCACCGGCGAGACCACTACCGGGCGACTGATCATGCAGTACGCATCGCAGAACCTGATTCCGGTCACGCTCGAGCTCGGCGGCAAGAGCCCGAACGTCTTCTTCTCCGATGTTCTTTCGGCCAACGACGACTACCAGGACAAAGCCCTCGAAGGCTTCACGATGTTCGCCCTCAATCAGGGTGAAGTGTGCACCTGCCCGTCGCGTTCGCTCATCCAGGCAGACATCTACGACGAGTTCCTCGCACTCGCCGCGATCCGCACCAAGGCTGTTCGACAGGGCGATCCGCTCGATACCGACACCATGATCGGTGCACAGGCATCGAACGATCAGCTCGAGAAGATCCTGTCCTACATCGAGATCGGCAAGGGTGAGGGTGCTCAGGTCGTCACCGGTGGTGAGCGTGCTCAGCTCGGCGGAGACCTCAACGGCGGCTACTACGTTCAGCCGACGATCTTCACCGGCAAGAACGACATGCGTATCTTCCAGGAGGAGATCTTCGGGCCGGTCGTCTCGGTGACGTCTTTCAAGGACTACGACGAGGCCATCTCCATCGCCAACGACACCCTGTACGGACTCGGTGCAGGCGTGTGGTCGCGGGACGGCGGCGTCGCGTACCGCGCGGGTCGAGACATCAAGGCCGGTCGAGTGTGGACCAACACGTACCACCAGTACCCGGCGCACGCTGCCTTCGGCGGCTACAAGCAGTCGGGCATCGGCCGCGAGAATCACAAGATGATGCTGGATCACTACCAGCAGACGAAGAACCTTCTGGTCAGTTACGCACAGAAGGCCCAGGGCTTCTTCTGATGCCTGACGGGTCGGGTCCAGCTTCGGCTGCGCCCGCGCGTCTTCGAGCCACCGCCGGGGCGATGGAGCTTCTCCGTCGCCTCGGCGGTATCCACGGCGCACTGATGATGCATCAGTCCGGCGGATGCTGTGACGGCTCGTCGCCGATGTGTTATCCCGCAGGCGAATTCATCGTCGGTGACCGGGACGTTCTTCTCGGATTGCTCGATCTTCGTCTCGGCGTCGACGACATCCCGGACGATCTCCCCGACGGTGACGACGCTGTTCCGGTGTGGATTTCGGGTTCGCAGTTCGAGGCGTGGAAGCACACGCAGATGGTCCTCGACGTCGTGCCCGGGCGTGGATCCGGCTTCTCCCTCGAGACACCTGAGGGCCTTCGGTTCCTCAGTCGGGGGCGCGCGTTCACCCCGGAGGAGAACGACGCGCTGAAAGGCACGGCGCCGCTGGTCGGCGTCGACTGGGAAGAGGGGCGCCGGCCACCGGTTCCGCACGATGTTCTCGTCGTCGCGGAAGCGGAGGATGCGTGTCCCGTTCCGGGACTGCTTCAGGGGTAGGCGCTCCGCCCCAGTGGCGCGGTCAAGTGCATTGGAGTGCACTCAACCGCGCCACTGCGCCGGAGGCGCATCGGTAGCACCAACTGGTAGCTCCGTAATTCTCTCGTCATATGTCGATCACTCCGCGCTTACACCGCGGGCATATCTTGATTCGATTCGCTTCCCCCGGCGATAACGAGCTCACTGCTTCGAGAGAGGCCGCACATGTCCGTCAGCAAACCAACAGGCGCCCATCACGACGGGACCGAGTCCCACGTCGAAGGAAGCGATTATCTGGCGAAGCGTCAGTTGAAGAAGGGAACCGCGGGTTGGGTCCTCCTCGCCGGGCTCGGCGTCAGCTATGTCATCTCGGGTGACTACTCGGGCTGGAACTTCGGATTGGAACAGGGCGGCTTCGGCGGCCTGCTGATCGCCGGCATCATCATCGCCGGCATGTATCTGGCGATGGTGCTCGGCATGGCCGAGATGTCCTCGGCACTGCCCGCGGCGGGCGGTGGCTACACGTTCGCGCGTCGCGCGCTCGGACCGTGGGGTGGTTTTGCAACCGGGACAGCGATTCTCATCGAGTACGCAATCGCGCCTGCAGCTATCGCGACCTTCATCGGTGCGTACGTCGAGTCTCTCGGGCTGTTCGGAATCACCGACGGGTGGTGGGTCTATCTCGCCGTGTATGCCATCTTCATCGGGATCCATCTCGGCGGAGCGGGTGAAGCTCTCAAGATCATGTTCGTCATCACCGGGATCGCACTTGTCGGCCTGGTGATCTTCGCGGTGTCGGCGGTGGGCCAATTCGATTCGGCCAACCTGACCGACATCGCTCCGACCGATGCCGCCGGTGCGTCGAGCTTCCTGCCGTTCGGATACATCGGAATCTGGGCAGCCGTCCCGTTCGCGATCTGGTTCTTTCTGGCCATCGAAGGTGTGCCGCTGGCTGCCGAAGAAGCGAAGGATCCGACCAAGAACGTGCCGCGAGGAATCATCGCGGCCATGGCTGTTCTCCTCGTTACCGGCGCAGGCGTGCTCTTCCTCGTGACCGGAGCCGGCGGTGCGGACGCGATGCAGGCGTCGGGCAATCCGCTCGTCGAGGCGCTCGGTGACAGCTCGGCCGCGAAGGTCGTCAACTACATCGGGCTCGCAGGACTGGTCGCGAGCTTCTTCTCGATCATGTACGCGTACTCGAGGCAGCTGTTCGCGCTGTCCCGTGCCGGCTATCTACCGAATTCGCTGTCGGTGACCAACTCTCGCAAGGCTCCGACCCTCGCACTGATCGTCCCAGGCGTCATCGGGTTCCTGCTTTCGCTCACCGGTCAGGGCGCGATGCTGCTGAACATGGCCGTGTTCGGCGCTGCGCTGAGTTACGTTCTGATGATGATCAGCCACATCGTGCTGCGTCGCAAGGAACCGCACATGGAGCGTCCGTACCGCACCCCAGGCGGCATTGCCACCACCGGATTCGCCCTCGTCATCGCGGCTCTCGCAGTGGTCGCGACCTTCCTCGTGGACAGCACCGCTGCGCTGTGGTGCCTCGCGGTGTTCGCGGCGTTCATGGTGTACTTCGGCCTCTACAGTCGTCATCATCTCGTCGCGAATTCACCGGACGAAGAATTCGCCGCACTCGCGGAAGCAGAAGCCGAACTCGAATGAGCATCTATACGCAGTCGGTGTCCGGCACGACCTATCAGTTCGACGGCCTCGTCGAACTGATGGCGAAGGCAACGCCCTTGCGCTCCGGCGACGAACTGGCCGGCTGCGCGGCGCAGTCCGATGCAGAACGAGCCGCAGCACAATGGGCACTGTCGGAGGTGTCTCTCGATGTGTTCCTGCATGATCTGCTCGTTCCGTACGAGACCGACGAGGTCACCCGGCTCATCATCGACTCACACGATCGGTCCGCGTTCGGCGCCATCTCGCATCTGACCGTCGGCGGGCTGCGGGATTGGCTGCTCGACGCCGCAGCGTCGCCGGATTCGGCGTCGATTCTGCGGTCCGTGGCAGCGGGGTTGACACCCGAGATGGTCGCAGCTGTCAGCAAGATCATGCGCAATCAAGATCTGATCTCGGTTGCGCGGGCTGCCGAGGTGACGTCCGCCTTCCGAACGACCGTCGGGATGCCGGGGACACTCAGCACACGGCTGCAGCCGAACCATCCGACCGACGACCCACGTGGAATCGCGGCCGCAACGCTCGACGGCCTTCTACTCGGGTCCGGCGACGCGGTCATCGGAATCAATCCCGCTACCGATTCTCCGCATGCCACATCGGATCTGCTCTACCTGCTCGACGACATCCGGCAGCGATTCGAGATCCCGACGCAGTCGTGCGTGCTCTCGCACGTGACGACGACGATGGAGCTGATCGGCAAGGGAGTCCCGGTCGATCTCGTCTTCCAATCCGTTGCCGGCACCGAGGGTGCGAATTCCGGTTTCGGAGTGCATGTTTCCCTGCTTCGCGAGGCCAATGAAGCAGGACGTTCGCTGCATCGAGGAACCGTCGGAGACAACGTCATGTATCTCGAGACGGGGCAGGGATCGGCGCTGAGTGCAGGCGCGCATCTGGGCACGGACGGCAAACCCGTCGACCAGCAGACGTTGGAGACTCGTGCGTATGCGGTGTGCCGCGATCTCGAGCCGTTGTTGGTCAACACGGTCGTCGGGTTCATCGGCCCGGAGTATCTGTACGACGGTAAACAGATCATTCGTGCAGGCCTCGAAGATCACTTCTGCGGAAAGCTTCTCGGACTGCCGATGGGCGTCGACGTCTGCTACACCAACCATGCCGAAGCCGACCAGGACGACATGGACACCCTTCTCACGCTCTTGGGAGCGGCAGGGGTTGCCTTCGTCATCGCAGTACCCGGCGCCGACGATGTGATGCTCGGGTACCAGAGCCTGAGCTTCCACGACGTTCTGTACGTGCGGCAGGTATTGGGATTGAAGCCGGCACCCGAGTTCGCTGCGTGGCTCGATCGTCTCGGGATGGTCGATTCCACCGGAAGAATCCTCGACATCGACGCTGTGGGCTCCCCTCTTCGAGCGTTGACCGGTGCGCGATGAGTGAACTCGAACCAGAACGTGCGGACAGCGCACTGTGGGATGAGCTCCGGCTGAGCACTCAGGCTCGGATCGGGCTCGGGCGCACCGGTGACTCGCTGCCGACCCGTCGGGTGCTGGAATTCAGGTCCGCGCACGCGGCAGCACGAGACGCGGTCCACATGCCGCTCGAGGTCGACAAGTTCGCGGTGGACGTGGAGAAGGTGGGCGTCGGAGCGCCCGTTGTCGTGACATCGAAGGCGACGTCGAGGGCCGAGTATCTGCGGAGGCCGGATCTGGGACGCTCGCCGGACGACCTGTCGTCGATCGACAAGGGCGACTTCGATGTCGGCTTCGTCCTGAGTGACGGTTTGTCTCCGAGGGCGCTGATGGATCACGGCTCGTCGATGCTGGAAGCGCTCGTGAAGGAACTGTCGGACACGTATTCGATTGCGCCACCGGTGATTGCGACAGAGGCGCGAGTCGCGCTCGGTGACCATATCGCCGAGGCGATGGGCGTGCGTACCGTTGTCGTGCTGATCGGGGAGCGACCCGGTCTTTCGGTGGCGGACAGCCTCGGGATCTATCTCACGCACCTACCCGCGCCCGGAAAGTCCGATGCCGATCGGAACTGCATCTCGAACATCCATCCTCCGGAAGGCCTTGGATATCAGCAGTCGGCGAAGATCGTGGCGAGCTTGATCTCCGGAGCGCGCAAGCTGGGTAGATCCGGTGTCGCTCTCAAAGACACCTCGCGTGCCGAAGCCCTCGAGTCCTCGGAGGCGTTGACCATCGAGTAGCACCCCTGTCCGGGGGTAGATGGCCGTGACTCAGGTCACTATCCTGGCTCGTATGGAGAGTCTCAGTTTTTCGTCGGGAAGTTCGTCGACACCGCTTCTCGAGGACACTATCGGTGCAAATCTCGACCGGACCGCCGCTGAGCACGCTGGACGCGACGCACTGATCGACGTGCCGTCGGGGCGACGGTGGACCTACTCGGAATTTCTCGCGGACGTCGAATTGTTGGCGGCCGGCCTTCTCGTGAAAGGGGTAGGGCGGGGCGACCGCGTCGGGATGTGGGCCCCGAACTGTCCCGAATGGGTTCTGGCCCAGTACGCGACGGCGAAGATCGGTGCGATTCTGGTCAACATCAATCCGGCGTACCGGACGCACGAGTTGCGTTTCGTGCTGAAGCAAGCCGGTGTGTCGGTGCTGCTGTCGGCCCAGGAATTCAAGGGTTCGGATTACACCGCGATGATCGACGAAGCGCGCGCCGAGGCACCCGACCTTCGCGAAGTCGTGTACATCGGCAGCTTCGGCTGGGAACTGATGACCGACAGAGGGCACCGCGCGCTCACCGAAGAACCGTCCATGGTGGCAGACGCGCAATCGACGTTGACCGCACACGATCCGATCAATATTCAGTACACCTCCGGGACAACAGGTTTCCCCAAGGGTGCCACGCTGAGTCACCGGAACATCCTGAACAACGGCTATTTCGTCGGCGAGTTGTGCCATTACACCGCAGCCGATCGTGTGTGCATTCCGGTGCCGTTCTATCACTGCTTCGGCATGGTGATGGGCAATCTAGCGTGCACCAGCCACGGTGCTGCGATCGTCATTGCCGGCCAGGCATTCGACGCGGCGGCGACGCTGACAGCCGTCCAGCAGGAACGATGCACCTCGCTGTACGGGGTGCCGACGATGTTCATCGCCGAACTTGCACTGGCCGAGTTCGATTCGTTCGATCTGAGCAGTTTGCGTACCGGAATCATGGCCGGCTCGCCGTGCCCGACCGAGGTGATGAAGCAGGTCATCGAGCGGATGGGAATGTCCGAGGTCTCGATCTGCTACGGGATGACCGAGACGTCGCCGGTGTCGCTGCAGACTCGGAGCGACGACACCATCGATCAGCGAGTGTCGACGGTGGGTGCGGTCGGACCGCATCTCGAGGTGAAGATCGTCGATCCGGTCGACGGCAGGACACTGCCTCGCGGAGAGTCCGGGGAACTGTGCACCCGTGGGTATTCGGTCATGCTCGGTTACTGGGAACAGCCCGAGAAGACTGCGGAGGCGATCGACACCGAGGGGTGGATGCATACCGGCGACATCGGCGTCATGGATGACCTCGGCTACGTGTCCATCACCGGACGGATCAAGGATATGGTCATCCGCGGGGGCGAGAACGTGTATCCGCGCGAGATCGAAGAGTTCCTGTACACCCATCCGGACATCCTCGACGCCCAGGTTGTCGGCGTCCCCGACGCCAAGTACGGGGAGGAACTGATGGTTTGGATACGGATGAGGGACGGCGCGGTGCCGCTCGACGCCGAGGCCGTCAAGGCGTTCTCCGCAGGCAAGCTGGCGCACTACAAGATCCCGCGATACGTCCACGTCGTCGACGAATTCCCCATGACGGTCACCGGGAAGGTGCGCAAGGTGGAAATGCGCGAACGGTCGCTCGACCTGATCTGACTCTCACAACCGCTTCGGCGGTCTACAACCGTCATTCGTGTTGTGAACGCGGATTCAGTGTGTGAGAGCGCGAGCCTTCGCTCGCTCGAATCGCATGTATACGTCATGGAAGCTCCACAAGTCCTTCCACGTCCACCGGAATACTTCGTACCCCTCGTCACGGAGGGCGTCTTCCCTTTCCTTCTCGCGCGCAAGTGTCTCCGCCCTCCCGCCGTATTTGGCCATTCCATCGAATTCGCCGATGATCCGAAATTGTGGCCAGAAGAAGTCGACCCGGAAATTCAGACCCGGCACCCGATATTGCAGCGACGGGGCAGGCATGTCGTGGTCGATCATCCGGAGACGGCTGAGTGTCTCGCCTGCGCTTTCGCTGAGACCGTTCATTCGTGCAACTGCCCGACGGGCCGCGGCGATGTTGTGCAGTCTGGAGCTCTGCTCGAGAATCTCCGTCAGCTCGTCCGTCGTGATCGCATACTTGCGGAGCGTAGAATCGCCGATCACCACCGCGTGATCCATATCGACGATGCGGGCGGTGTCGATGACCGTGCGAGCAGGGGAGGTGACCGGTACCGAATCGATATCTACGACGGTCGCGGTGGTGAGTGCTGCGGTGTGTACGTGAACGCTCGACGTCTTTCGGCCGCCGGTCGACCGATCGACAGTGAGGTGGACTCGGTCGAGTTCGGTGTTCCACATCGTGAGGCCGTGCATCACGGCCGCCGAGATGTGACTGACGGCATGATCGGTTCGGCCTCGGACCGCGGCGAGCGCCCTGAGTCGGTGAACAGCGGTCGGCGTCAAGCCGTCGTACCCACGTGCGGGGTAGTAGATGCCTGTGGCAATCTTTCTGATCTCGCCTGCTTCGACCAGTCGGCGAAATTCGGCGTCGGTGTATCCAGCTGCCGACGCTGCTGCGCGCGTGAGGAATCCGTCCGGATCGGGGTGCATGCGACGATCGTGCAGCCGACCTAGTCGCGCTACCACCACCCGACCCGGGATTGTGGATGAACCAGGCAGCTGTGGATGGATTCTGGTTCGTTCGTACCACTCGATACTTGTCGGTTCCTTCTACAACGTTCCTGTTCGTTTACAACGTCGATCCGCGTTGTACACGCACATCTCGGTTGTGACGAGCGGGCTCGAGGAATACTCTCCCCATGACCGAGCCACAGTGGACACCGTCGTCGGAGGACATCGAGAACGCTCGCATCACCGAGTTCACGAAGCGGGTCGAGAAGACCTACGACGTGTCGTTGGAGGGCTACGACGCACTGTGGACCTGGTCGACCGACAACCTCGAGCAGTTCTGGCAGGCGGTGTGGGACTACTTCGACATCATCTCGAGCGAGGATCCGACCGCAGTGCTCGGGAGCGCCGAGATGCCGGGAGCACAGTGGTTTCCCGGGGCGATGCTCAATTACGTCGAACAGGTCAAGCGACAGGTGGATCGCGGTGGGATCGCGATCCAGTACGTGGCCGAGGATGGCACCGAGCGAGCGTTGAGTTGGGACGAACTGGCGCGACAGGTCGGCGCCCTCGCCGTGACGCTGACCTCCGTCGGAGTGGGCATGGGCGATCGGGTCGTCGGTTACCTCCCCAATATTCCGGAGACCGTGGTGGCGTTTCTCGCGACGGCAACCATCGGTGCGATCTGGTCCGCATGCGGGCAGGACTACTCTGCATCTGCTGCCCTCGACCGATTGGGTCAACTGGACCCCAAGGTGCTCGTCACTGCCGACGGATACTCCTACGGCGGCAAATATCATGACAGGACAGCCGATGTGACGTCGCTGCATGCCGGCCTCGCGACGGTGGAGTCGGTGATCCAGGTGGGCGAGCACGTCACCGAGGGATCGATGAGCTGGACAGACGCAACTGCCGGTGTGCACGAATGGGTGTCGACGCCGGTGCCGTTCGATCATCCGCTGTGGGTGGTCTTCTCCTCGGGTACGACGGGCCTGCCGAAGGGGATCGTGCACGGGCATGGTGGAGTACTGCTGGAACATCTGAAGTCGGTTGCCCTGCAGTCCGACATCGGTCCCGAGGACACATTCTTCTGGTACACCAGCCCGAGCTGGATGATGTGGAACTTCCAAGTCGCAGGCCTTCTCGTCGGCGCCACCATCGTGTGTTTCGCCGGCAGTCCTGGATTTCCGGCACCCGACGCGTTGTGGTCGATCGCGGCGCGCGAGCGGGTCACGTTCCTCGGGACGAGCCCCGGCTACGTGTTGGCCTGCATCAAAGCTGGTGTGCACCCGTCGGGTGAGCACGACCTGAGTGCACTTCGCGCTGTGGGCATCACCGGTTCCTCGCTGCCCGCGTCATCGTCGATCTGGTTGGCGGACAACGTCGGTGCACATGTTCCGGTGTTCTCGATCTCGGGCGGTACCGATGTCGTGTCTGCGTTCATCGGTGGCGTCCGAACCGTACCGGTGTGGCCGGGTGAGCTGTCGGCACCGTACCTCGGCGTCGCACTCGATTCGTTCGACGAACGCGGTGAGTCCGTTCGCGGTGACGTCGGCGAATTGGTGATCACGAAACCGATGCCGTCGATGCCGATTCGATTCTGGAACGATGTCGACGGAAGCCGCTACCGCGGTGCCTATTTCGACAGTTTCCCTGGAGTGTGGCGACATGGGGACTGGATCACCCGAACCGAACACGGGAGTGTCGTTGTACACGGCAGGTCGGATTCCACGCTGAACCGCAACGGAATCAGGATGGGAAGCGCCGACATCTACCAAGCAGTCGAGTCGTTGCCCGAGATCGTCGAATCACTGGTGTTGGGCGTCGAATCCGAGAACGGCGGCTACTGGATGCCACTGTTCGTGGTGCTGGCCGACGGCACCGAGCTCGACGACGAGCTACGCCGGAAGATCAAGGACGTCATCACCGAGCACGCGTCTGCCCGGCACGTCCCCGACGAGATCATCGCGGCGCCTGGAATCCCGCATACCAGAACGGGAAAGAAGCTCGAAGTCCCGCTCAAGAAGATCTTTCAGGGCCGTGCCCAGACAGGCGCATTCGACCGAACCTCGGTCGACTCTCCGGAACTGGTGGATTGGTTCGTCGCACGGGGGCGCGATCACGATCGGTGACGCGTCCACTTTGCCAGAAACTGCTTCTCGTCGGGGGTGATGCGGCGCAGCCGCTCCGAGCCGATATCCACCATCGCCATCTGAGTAGTAGCTAGCACTGCAGGCGGGGAATCGGCCGGTGCGTCGGATGGACGCACTTCGTAACCGATGGTGAAGTCGACGGACCGCACCTGCTCGAACCACAGGGCGATGTCGAGCGGACTGTCGGAATGGCGCAGCGGCTTCTTGTACGAGATGTTCACATTCGCGATCAATGCGCTCTTGATCAGCGACTCGTTGGCTTCCCCTGCACTGAGTAGCCATTCGATGCGAGCTTCCTCCAACAGGGTGACCATTCGGGCGTGATTGATATGGGCGAAGGCGTCCATGTCCGACCAGCGGACGGTGATGGTGGCGTGGTAGGCCTGCTCGACGTGTGTCACCGCCATACGTTCTCATGCCCACGGTGATCTAGAGTCCGGGTGTGTTGATCAGAAACGTGGTCCTGGCTCCGGGCGGCGACGCCGTCGACGTGCAGACGGTGCGCGGCGAGATCGCCGAGGTCGGATCGGCCCAGTCGACGGCACGTCCGATCGAGGGAGACGTTCTCGACGGTGAGGGTGCTGCGCTGCTTCCGTCGTTCGTCGACAACCACCTGCACCTGACGCAGTGGGCGGCGTCCTTGACGCGGATCGACGTCTCCGGTGCGGATTCCGCAGTGGACCTCGTAGACATACTCGCGCGGTCGAACGAACGGCATGGTCACGGAATTCTCCGCGCCCAGGGTTTCCGGGACGCCCTGTGGTCCGATGCACCACACAAAGACGTACTGCAGAACGCGCTGCCCGGGCGACCTGTTGCCGTCACGAGCATGGACTTGCACACGCTGTGGCTCAGTCCCGCACTTCTGGCAGATCTCGGCATGGATCATCCGACCGGTGTGCTCCGGGACCACGAGTGCATGGAAGGGCTCAACGCCCTCGAAAAACTGACGAACATCGACCACAGCGATCGCGACACCCTCGCCGCAACCGCCGAGCTGGCGCGCCGCGGAATTACCGCAGTCACCGACTTCGAGTACGCGGACAACCGGGCAGTGTGGGGCCGACGCATCGAGCATGCAGCCCCGGCGGTCGACATCCATTTCGCAGTGTGGCGGGAGTGGCTGGAACACGAACTCGTGCTCGGCGCACGCACCGGTGACGCGATCGCCGAGCACGTCGCACTCGGACCGCTGAAGGTCATGTTCGACGGCTCGCTCAACACGAGGACCGCGTGTTGCCACGATCCGTATCCCGGTGGCAGCTCGACCGGTGTGTTGCTCGAGACGCCGGAGGACCTCGTCGCGCTCATGGAGAGAGCGCAGACGGGTGGAATTCTGCCGGCAATCCACGCGATCGGAGACAGGGCCAACTCGCTGGCACTCGATGCATTCGAGCGGGTCGGCGGCGGCGGCCGGATCGAACATGCGCAGCAGCTCGTCCCCGCCGATGTGCCACGCTTCACCGCGCTGGGGGTAAGCGCCTCGGTGCAGCCCCAGCATGCGGTCAGCGATCGCGACGTCGCGGACGAACTCTGGGACGGTCGTGGATCGATCGCGTACCCCTACCGGTCGTTGCACCGAGCGGGTGCCCGGCTGCTCTTCGGGTCCGATGCGCCGGTCAGCCCGCCCTCGCCCCTCGACTCGATCGCCGACGCCGTATGGCGGACGGACGACGAGCGGCCGCCGTGGCAGTCGGACGAGGCGTTGCCGCTCGATGTCGCGATCGCCGCCGCGTGCGGCGGAAGGGCCTCCATCGAGCTCGGGATGTCGGCAGATGTGGTGCTCCTTGCCGAGCACCCGGCAGGTCTGAGCAACCATGACCTTCGCGCGCTTCCGGTACTGGCCACGGTACGGGCGGGAGCCATCACGTTCGGCGGGCCACCGACGTGACCGAGTTGCCGGCGTGGCAGGTGTACGGGGAAGCCGACCTACCTCTTCCGCTCAGTGCTGCGTTGGCCGCGTTCGTCGAGCAGGGCTACCACGGGACGTCGGTGCGCGAGATCGCCGGGCGGGCCGGCCTGTCGGTACCGGGGCTCTATCATCACTATCCGTCGAAGCAGGCCATGCTCGTCGGCTTGATGTCGGCCGCGATGGACGAGCTCCTAGCGCGGTCCCGGCAGGCGGAGGCCGCGGCCGGGACGTCGCCGCAGGCACGTTTCGACGCCGTCGTTCGATCGCTGCTGCTGTTCCATATGCACCGACGAGATCAAGCGTTCCTGGGATCGACCGAAATTCGCAGCCTGGAGCCTGCCAATCGGGCCGACTATGTCGGCCGACGAGACGAACAACAACGCATGCTCGACGCGATCGTGGCGGCGGGAATCGAGTCCGGTGACTTCGATCTCCGGCACGCCGGGGATGCGTCGCGAGCGGTGACGTCGATGTGTGTCGGGGTCGCAGGGTGGTATCGACCGGACGGACCGTTGAAGCCCGCCGAACTCGTGGAGATCTACCTCGGTATCGCTCGGCGAATTGTCGGAGCCGAAGGGTAAGTTCGCGACCATGGCATCCTTGAGCGATTCGGACGTTCGTGAGTTTCTTGACCACGGGACCAGGACGGGCAAGCTCGGCTACGTCGCCCGGGACGGCCGTCCACTCGTCGCCCCGGTGTGGTTCGTCGTAGAGGACGAGACGATCGTGTTCAACACGGGGGCGGACACCGCGAAGGGCAAGGCCATCGCCCGTGATCCGAGGGTTGTGCTGACTGTCGACCTGGAAGAACCGCCGTACGCATTCGTGCAGGTTCAGGGGGTCGCGGACACGTCTCAGGAGCCGGCAGACCTGCTGCGGACAGCCACCGCAATCGGCGCACGGTACATGGGGGTCGACCGAGCGGAGGAATTCGGTCGACGCAACGGAGTTCCGGGCGAGCTGGTCGTACGTATCAGGCCCACGAAGATCGTCGCGTCGCTGAACATGACGGCTTGATCCGGTGTGCTGGTCGAGCGCCGACGCCCCCGGGCTTTGGTCAACGCCCCTCGGTGACCTGTAGATTGGACCGGTGCTGATACTGGACGTGGAACGGGGGTGCTCGGCCCAGTCTCGCAGTCCTAGGTCGGCGGTTGACGGCGCCGCGACGTTGCCCGGATGCATCGTGCACATCAGCTGTCTCACCAGGGCCCACGATCGGCGCCTGTAACGATCGAGCCCCCCGACGGGGATGTACCGATGGGTAACTTTGTCCACGCGCGGGGCGGCGAGTCGTTCTGATTGCAAAAAACTATTACATTTGTGTGTTCGGTGCTCGAAGAGCTTCGGTGAAATCGATGTTCGGCGAGGGCGCGTGATTGTGGGAAAGAGAGGATTCGATTGGACCCGCTAGGTTGGGAAGAATCAGCCGAAGGTGCATCTGAAGGCCACGGACTGCCCGAATCGTCCTTTCCGCTCTCTCCCGCACAGCTCGGCATGTGGTTCGCTCAACACGTCGACCCATCGGTACCGGCCAACATTGCCCAGTACGTCGAACTCCGCGGTGATCTCGACCGTGATCTACTCCAGCGGGTCTCGTCGGAGGCCGCGCTCGAAATGCAGTCCGGATTCGTTCGGATCGTCGAGGTGGATGCAGAGCCGAGGCAGTACGTCGACCCGTCCCTCGACGATGCCCTCGGGTACCGCGATCTTCGCGGTGAGGCGGACCCCCGCGCAGTAGCACTCGCGTGGATGCGCGCTGACTACAGTGCGCCGATCGACATCCTGCGTGACCGCCTGATCTCCGCCACAGTCCTTCAACTCGAGGACGATCTGTACTTCTGGTACGAGCGGGTCCATCACGTCGTTCTCGATGGATTCGGCGCGGTGACGTTCATGAACCGTGCAGCCGAGCTGTACACCGCCGCGGTCGAGGGCACGGAGCCCAAGAAGAACATGTCGTCCGACCTGCGCAAGGTCTACGACATCGATGTGTCCTACCGTGACTCGACGCGGTTCGTCACCGACCGCGACTACTGGGCACAGCGGATCGCCGGCATCGATTCGGTGACGAGCCTCGCCGGACGTAGCGCCGCGCCTGCGGCGGTCAGCCAGATCGACTCCACATCTCTGTCTCCTGCCGCTGTGTCCGGTATCGATGCGCTCACCGACGCCACGGACACGACGCTGGCCAGCGTCGTCATCGCCGCATTCGCGGCGTACATGGCGCAGATGACCGGTCGCGAGGACGTCGTCCTGAGCTTGCCGGTGACCGCTCGCACGACCGCGGTGCTTCGGCGCTCGGGTGGAATGGTCTCCAACGTCGTTCCGCTACGACTCGACGTGTCGGCGGAGACCACGGTCGAACAGCTACTCGCACGTATCGGGACCGAGGTCACCGGTGCGCTGCGGCACCAGCGTTATCGCCATGAGGACATCCGACGTGACGCTGGCGGAGCAAGCGGCCAGGCGTCGTTCTTCGGGCCCTGGGTCAACATCATGCTGTTCTTCGGCGAGGTGCGACTCGGCTCGATGGTCGGGGGCATCAACATCCTCTCGACGGGCCTGATCGAGGATTTCGGTCTCAACCTCTATCAGAGTGTCGCGGGCAGCAAGACTCACATCGATTTCGAATCGAACCCGAACCTGTACTCGTCCGAGGAATCGGAGCGGAATCACAACAGATTCGTCGACTTCTTCGATCGGTTCGTCGAGTCGACTCCCGACACTCGCGTGTGGGATCTCGCCCTTGTCACCGAAGACGAACAGAGGCAGGTTCTCCGGTCCTGGAACGACACGGCGCGGGAGCTCGTACCGGCCACGTTGCTGTCCGAATTCCATGCGCGAGTGGACACCGACCCGTCCGCGACGGCGCTGGTGTTCGAGAACCGTTCGCTGTCCTACGGTGAACTCGGCGCGCGAGTCGGTGGCCTTGCCCGAATCCTCATCGACAAAGGCGTCGGGCCCGAGACTCTCGTAGGTTTGTCGATTCGACGGTCGCTGGATCTGGTCGTCGCGATGTACGCAATCGTCGAGGCCGGCGGTGCCTGGGTTCCGATCGATCCAGATCACCCCGCGGATCGCACGGCCTACATCCTCGAATCCGCGCAGCCGCTGTGCGTGCTGACCGTCTCACGCGATGCGGTCGAACTTCCCGCGGGCACAGACGTCGTCGAGGTCGACCTGGTCGACTTCGGGAAGCTGAGGGGGTCACGCGTCGAGGACCGAGAAAGACTGTCCCCGTTGCGGATGGACAACACGGCGTACGTGATCTATACCTCGGGCTCGACCGGCCGCCCCAAGGGCGTGGCGGTCTCGCACGCGGCAATCGACAATCAGCTGCAGTGGATGACCGCCGAATACGGTCTGGAGTCCTCGGACGTCTACCTGCAGAAGACCGCGACGACGTTCGACGTGTCGTTGTGGGGCTTCTTTCTCCCGCTTCGAGTCGGCGCCACGATGGTGCTCGCGACTCCGGACGGCCATCGTGACTCGATCTATGTCGCGGACAAGATCGCCGAGTACGGCGTCACCGTCACCGACTTCGTGCCGTCGATGTTGTCCGTCTTCGTGGCCAACGCGCCTGCCGGGACATGTGGTTCTCTTCGGCACGTGTTCGTCATCGGTGAGGCGCTGCCGGCGGAAACAGCCGCAGCGTTCCGTGATCTCTCCCGTGCAGGTCTACACAACCTGTACGGTCCGACCGAGGCTGCCGTGTCGGTCACGTACTACGAGAGTGGAATTGCGGATCTCAAGACCGTTCCGATCGGCGTACCGGAGTGGAACACCCGAACGTTCGTCCTGGACGGGAGACTGCGCCCGACGCCGATCGGCGAGGCAGGCGAGCTCTACCTCGCCGGTGTTCAATTGGCGCGCGGTTACGTCGGGCGTCCCGATCTGAGCTCGGATCGCTTCGTTGCCAACCCATTCGGGTCGGCGGGGGAGCGAATGTACCGCACAGGCGACCTCGTCAAGTGGCGCGCCGACGGCACGATCGATTACATCGGCCGTACTGATTTCCAGGTCAAGTTCCGCGGCCAGCGCATCGAACTCGGCGAGATCGAGACGGTTCTTCTTGCGCACGAGTCGATTTCCCAGGCCGTTGCACTCGTCATTCCCACCGCGACCGGTGAACAATTGGTCGCCTACGTCGTGCCGGCGCCGGGTACCGCGATCGACGCTGCGCAGGCGGTGGAGTTCGCCGGACGGTCACTGCCTTCGTACATGGTCCCGGCCTCGATCATGGTGCTGGACGCACTTCCGCTCAACACGAGCGGCAAGCTCGACCGCAAGGCCCTGCCCGAGCCGGTGTTCACCAGTGTCAAGACGTACCGAGCGCCACAGAGCCATGCCGAATACGTGGTCGCGGGCGTGTTCGAGGACGTCTTGGGTGCTACCCACGTCGGTCTCGACGAGGACTTCTTCGAGCTCGGCGGAAACTCGCTGATTGCAACACAACTCGTTACCCGTGTCGGGTCGGCGCTCGGTATCCGACTGGGCGTACGCGAGTTGTTCGAGGCGCCGACCGTCGGCGCTCTCGCTGCTCGTGCGGAATCGGCGTCGGTCGTCGGCAACGACGCCCCCGTGCTCGAGGCGCGTGATCGGCCCGACCGGATTCCGCTCTCGCCCGCTCAGCAGCGGATGTGGTTTCTCAACCGGTTCGATCCGTCGACCGCGGTGTACAACCTACCGTTCACTGTTCGTCTGACCGGCAAGCTGAATGTCGAGGCGCTGTCGGCCGCATTCGCCGACGTCGTGCGCAGGCACGAATCGCTTCGCACCATCTATCCCGAGGTCGACGGCTCGCCGGAGCAGGTCGTACTCGACCCTGCCCGCGTTCCCACGGACATAGTGCCCACGCGGATCGCTCGCGAGAACTTGTCCCGGCATCTCGGTGAGCTCGTGGGCAAGGGCTTCGATGTCACCGTCGACGCGCCGTTCCGTACCGCGATTTTCGAGATCTCGCCGACCGAGCACGAGTTCGCGATGGTGCTCCACCACATCGCCGCCGACGGTGCGTCGTTCGGTCCACTCGCCCGCGATGTGCTCGTCGCGTATTCCTCACGCGCGGACGGTCGTGAGCCGGACTGGTCGCCGCTGAGCGTGCAATACGCCGACTACGCGCTGTGGCAGCGAGCGGTACTCGGACCGGAATCGGACCCGACATCGCTGTCCGCGCGCGAAATCCGGTACTGGAGCGCCACACTCGAAGATCTACCCGATCAGCTGACGCTGCCGTTCAGTCGTCCGCGTCCTACAGTCTCGTCCAACTCCGGGGCCAAGCTGCGCGTCGAGCTGCCCGCGGAGCTGCACTCGTCGCTTGCCGGACTTGCACGTGCGAACAGTGCCTCGCTGTTCATGGTGATGCAGTCCGCGTACGCGATCCTGCTCGCGAGGCTCAGTGGCACCACCGACATCGCCATCGGTGCGCCCGTCGCCGGGCGCGGGGAGCCTGCACTCGACGACCTCGTCGGAATGTTCGTCAACACTCTCGTCCTCCGTACCGAGGTCGATCCCGGGGACTCGTTCGAAACCCTGGTCGGTCATGTTCGGGATACAGACTTGTCCGCATTCGCACACGCGGGCGTCCCGTTCGAGCGGTTGGTGGAAGTCCTCAATCCGGCGCGCTCGACGTCACGTCATCCGCTGTTCCAGGTCGCGCTCTCGCTCGAATCGGCAATGTCTCGCGAACTCGACGTGGGCGGATTGCGTGCGGTAGCAGACGAATTCGACGTCCCGATCGCCAAGTTCGACCTACAGCTGTGGTTGACCGAGCACCACGACGACAACGGCAGGCCCGCCGGTATCGTGGCGGTCTTCGAGTACGCCACCGATCTGTTCGACGCCGAACTCGTCGCCAGTTTCGCAACGAGATTCACGGCGATCCTGAACTCGGTCACCGCTGATCCTCGACTGCCGGTCGGGGACGTGCAGATCATCGAGGCGGATGAGTATCGGTCCGTTGCATCGGAATGGAACGTTTCGGGTGTCGACGTCTCCGAACCCACGACCCTGGTGAACCTCTTCGGCGACGCGGCACGCGCCCACCCGTCGAACGTTGCGGTGACGTTCGGCGACAGCTCGCTGACCTACGCAGAATTGGACTCTCGGACCAATCGACTTGCGCGTCTGTTGATCTCGCACGGGGTGGGGCCGGAGACGCTGGTCGCCGTTGCACTGCCTCGTTCGATCGAGTTGGTCGTCGCGCTTCTCGCTGTCGTCAAAGCCGGCGGGGGATACCTTCCACTCGATCCGAACTATCCCGTCGATCGCATGGAATTCATGCTCGAGGACGCTCGCCCGATCAGCATTCTGTACTCGGGCGCAGCTGGCGTCGAATTGCCGGCGGACGTCGAAAAGCTTTGTGGTGCAAGATCGCTCGATCTCGATGGGGTGGATCTCGAGGCGTACTCCGGCGTGCCGATCGCCGACGCCGACCGGCGTGGTCCCCTCGGACCCGACAATGTCGCCTACGTTATCTACACCTCGGGCTCGACCGGCCGACCCAAGGGCGTTCTGGTCTCGCACCGCAACGTGGTGCGGCTGTTCGCGAACACCACCGAGGTGTATCGATTCGGTGCGGACGACGTGTGGACGATGTTCCACTCCTACGCGTTCGACTTCTCGGTCTGGGAGCTGTGGGGTCCACTGCTGTACGGCGGACGACTCGTGGTGGTGGACTACTTCACCTCGCGTACGCCCGAGGCGTTCCACCAATTGTTGGTCGACGAGCAGGTCACTGTTCTCAACCAAACGCCGTCGGCGTTCTATCAGCTGTCCGAGGCGGATCGGACCGCCGTGCACGCCGCCAGCGTCGACCCCGGGTCCAATGGTGAGGTCTCACATCTCGACGGTGAGATCGGACAGTCCGACGCTCTTGCCTTGAGATATGTGATCTTCGGGGGCGAGGCGCTCGAACCGCGCCGCCTCGCGGGGTGGTTCGACCGGCATGGCGATGCGCAGCCTCAGCTGGTCAATATGTACGGCATCACCGAGACGACCGTGCACGTGTCGTATCAATACTTGACGGAGGCCGCTCTCGCCGCGACTTCGGCTTCGGTCGTGGGTAAGCCGATTGCAGGTCTTCGCGTGTACGTCCTCGATGCGCGCCTGCATCCCGTGCCTATCGGTGTCCCGGGCGAGCTCTATGTCGCCGGTGGCCAGCTTGCACGGGGTTACCTCGGCAGGCAGGACTTGACGTCGGTTCGATTCGTTGCCGATCCGTTCGGTTCGGGCGACGGGCACTCGTTGCTCTACCGCACCGGTGACGTCGCACAGTGGAACGCGGCCGGTGAGTTGGAGTACTTGGGACGCTCGGACGACCAGGTGAAGATTCGTGGGTTCCGAATCGAGCTCGGGGAGATCGAAGCCGTTGTCACCGCCCAGGACTCGGTCACTCAGGCCGCCGTCATCGTCCGCGAGGACATGCCGGGCACGGCTCGGCTGGTGGCCTACGTCGTGGGTGAGAACTCGAACGGCGGTGCCACGAACGGCAGTGTCACGAAGGGCGGTGTCACGAAGGGCGGTGCCTCGGTCGATGTGGATGCGCTGCGCGCCAACGTGGCCGAGCAGTTGCCGGAGTACATGGTGCCATCGGCATTCGTGGTTCTGGACTCCATCCCGCTGACTGTCAACGGAAAGCTCGATCGTCGGGCGCTGCCTGCACCGGTGTTCGAGGTACGCGAGTTCCGTGCGCCGACGACTCCGATCGAGGAGATCGTCGCCGAAGTGTTCGCCGAGGTGCTCGGGGTCGAGCGGGTCGGTCTCGACGACGATTTCTTCGAGCTGGGCGGCAACTCGCTGATCGCAACCCAGGTCGTTTCTCGGCTGGGCGTGGCGCTGGATGCCAGCGTTCCCGTGCGCATGCTCTTCGAGGCATCCACCGTCGCGCTCCTGGCAGTGCGGGTGGAACAAGCAGCAGGCGAGGGCGGTCGCACCGCGCTCGTCGCCGCTGCACGGCCCGAGCACATCCCCTTGTCCCTTGCGCAGCAACGGATGTGGTTCCTCAACCGGTTCGACCGCGATTCGACGGCGTACAACATCCCGTTCGCGCTGCGACTGACCGGCGAGTTGGATGTGGCGGCGCTGCAGGTTGCCATCATGGACGTCATCGACCGCCACGAGTCGTTGCGGACCGTCTACCCGGACACCGCCGAGGGTCCACGACAGTGCATTCTCGACGCCGCCCAGACCGTTCCGAATCTGACTCCGATTCTGACGTCGGCTGCGGACATCCAGCGGCAGGTATTCGCGCTGGCCTCCACCACGTTCGACGTGACCGTGAACGTTCCCATCCAGGCCCGGTTGTTCGAGATAGGACCACGTGAACACGTGGTTGCGATGGTTGTTCACCACATCTCGGCGGACGGTTGGTCGATGGGCCCGCTCGCCCGCGACATCATGATCGCCTACGCGGCTCGGACGGAGTGGGAGCATCCCAACTGGTTGCCACTGGCCGTCCAGTACGCCGACTACAGCCTGTGGCAGCGTTCTGTTCTCGGCTCGGAGGACGAGTCGGCCTCGCTCATTTCGAGCCAGGTCGAGTACTGGGCCGACATCCTCGCTGGACTCCCGGATCAACTCGACCTGCCGACCGACCGACCGCGGCCGAGCCGTCAGTCGTACAAGGGTTCGTCCATCCGGTTCGAGATCCCAGCGGAGATCCACCGTGAGCTGTCGGTCCTGGCGCACGCGCACAACGCGTCCCTCTTCATGGTCGTCCACGGTGCTCTTGCCGTCCTCCTTGCCAGGCTGTCCGGGACGGACGACATCGCCATCGGAACGCCGGTGGCAGGTCGCGGCGATGCCGCACTCGACGATTTGGTCGGGATGTTCGTCAACACTCTGGTGCTGCGCACCGACATCGATGCGTCGAGATCGTTCTCGGAGCAGATCGGTCGAGCGCGGGAAGTGGCGCTCGGTGCGTTCGGTCATGCGGATCTGCCGTTCGAACGCCTCGTCGAGGTACTCAATCCGGCACGTTCCCAGGCTCGCCACCCACTGTTCCAGGTAATGCTGTCGTTCGAGAATCTCACCCGGACACACGTCGAACTTCCCGGTCTTTCGGTCGACAGTGTCGCGCTCGACGCCGAGGTCGCCAAGTTCGACCTGCAGCTCAACGTCACCGAGTCGATCGGTGTCGACGGGCGTGGGCAAGGAATGTCCGCCGAATTGACTTATGCGATAGACCTTTTCGATTCGGAGACCGTCCGTAGCTTCGCATCTCGATTCGTTCGGGTGCTCGAAGCGGTCGTCAGGGATTCTTCGGTCGCGGTGGGCGATATCGATCTGCTCGACATCGGCGAGCGCGAGCGCGTCGTGTCGACGTGGAACCGTACGCAGCACGATCTCGCCCCGGGTCGCACGCTGGTCGACCTCTTCGATCGTCAGGTCTCGGCCACTCCCGACGCGAAGGCAGTGGTCTACGAAGGCGAGAGATTCACGTACTCGGATTTCGATACCCGAGTCAACCGTCTTGCACGGCATCTGATCTCGATCGGGGTCGGTCCGGACATGCTGGTGGGTCTCGCGATCGGCCGCAGCCTGGAACTGCTGGTCGGAATGTACGCCATCGTCAAAGCAGGCGCCGGGTACGTGCCGATCGATCCGACACAGCCGGCCGAGCGCAACGAGTACATCGTGTCGACCGCGTCGCCGGTCTGCGTGTTGTCCACCACGCGTGATCATCTCGAACTCGCCGACATCGAGGTCATCGACATCGATGTGCTGAATGTGGACGAGTACTCGAGCGCGCCCGTCGTCGACAGTGACCGAGTGTCTCCGCTGCGTGAATGGAACACGGCGTACGTGATCTTCACGTCCGGTTCGACCGGACGACCCAAGGGTGTCGCGGTCGCGCATTCGGCCATCGTCAACCGGCTGCTGTGGATGCAGAACGAGTATCCGATCGGCGCCGACGACGTAGTGCTGCAAAAGACTCCGTCGACGTTCGACGTGTCGGTCTGGGAGTTCTTCTGGGCTCTGCAGACCGGGGCGTCCGTAGTCGTCGCAGTGCCCGACGGCCACCGCGACGCCGTCTACCTACTCGAACTCGTCCAGCGCGAACGTGTGTCGGTCGCGCACTTCGTGCCGTCGATGTTGGCGGTATTCGTCCCGGAGGTCGAGGTCCGCCGCGCAGCCGGAAGTTCGTTGCGTCTCGTCTTCGCATCGGGGGAAGCACTGGCCCCGACGACGGCACAGGCGCTGCGTCGAGCACTGCCGAGGGTCTCCCTGCACAACCTGTACGGCCCCACCGAAGCCGCCGTCGATGTCACCTACCACCGGGTGAGCGACGTCGACACCGTGGTGATGCCGATCGGCGCGCCTGTGTGGAACACGTCGGTGTTCGTGCTCGACGCTCGTCTGTCGCCAGTGCCGGTCGGTGTTGCAGGTGAGCTGTATCTCGCGGGTGCTCAACTGGCCCGCGGATACATTGGACGGCCCGACCTGTCTGCCGACCGATTCGTCGCAGACCCGTTCGCGCAGAACGGAAGTCGGATGTATCGCACCGGCGACGTCGTGCGGTGGAATCGTGCGGGCGAACTCGAATACCTCGGCCGGAGCGATTCACAGGTCAAACTCAGAGGTTTGCGAATCGAGCTCGGCGAGATCGAGACGGTTCTGCTCGAGAATGCGCAGATCCAGCAGGCAGCTGTGCTGGTGCGCGGCGAGCAGTTGGTCGCCTATGTGGTCGTCGCGCCCGAGACCGATCTACGACCCGTGCGGGCCGCGTTGGCACAGCGACTGGCCGAGTACATGGTGCCGTCGGTGTTCGTGCCGATGACGGAGTTTCCGCTGGGCGCGACCGGCAAGTTGGACCGCCGCGCGCTGCCCGATCCGGTACACGTCCAACGCGAGTACCGCGAACCCGTCACGCAGACGGAGCAGACGGTCGCCCGCGTGTTCGCCGAGGTTCTCGACGCCACCGAGGTCGGGCTCGACGACGACTTCTTCGAGCTCGGCGGAAACTCGTTGATTGCAACGCGGGTCGTGACGCGACTGGGTGCGGCCCTCGATGCGGAAATCGGCGTGCGTTCGCTCTTCGAGAATCCGTCGGTCGCCGCACTGGCTCAGGCGCTTGCCGAGAGGGCGGGCGCCGGCCGACGTAAGCCGTTGGTTCCGCAGGTGCGCCCCGAGTTGGTTCCCCTGTCGCTTGCCCAGCAGCGAATGTGGTTCCTCAACAGGTTCGATACGGCCTCCGGGGTCAACAACATTCCTGTTGCCGTTCGACTGTCCGGTCTGCTCGACCGGCAAGCACTCAACGTGGCCGTTGCCGACGTGCTGGATCGGCACGAGTCCCTGCGAACTGTCTTCCCCGAGGTCGACGGCTCGGGGCACCAGTTGGTGCTGCCGACGAGTCAGGTCATCCCGGATCTCGCGCCGATCGAGATCTCCGGAGGAGACATCTTCTCGGTTCTGGAAGAGGTTGCGACGACGGGCTTCGACGTCACCGTCGAACTGCCCCTTCGCGCGCGCTTGTTCGAGATCAGCCCGACCGAGCACATTTTGGTACTCGTCGTCCATCACATCTCCACGGACGGCTATTCGATGGGCCCGCTGACTCGAGATGTGATGACCGCGTATGTCGCGCGATCCGAAGGGGTGCAACCAAACTGGTTGCCGCTGCCGGTTCAGTACGCCGACTACAGCCTGTGGCAGCGTGACATGCTCGGGCACGAAGACGACCCGGACTCCCTGCTGGCTCGTCAACAGGACTACTGGAAGACAACTCTCGCCGGGATACCTGCGCACTTGGACCTGCCGGTGGATCACCCGAGACCTGCCGTCGCAACCAATCGCGGCGCCGGAGTGACTTTCGATGTCGACCAGGACACTGTGAACGTCTTGACCGACGTCGCGCATCGCCACAGCTCGTCGTTGTTCATGGTGATGCACTCGGCCTTCGCGGTCCTGCTGGCCCGCATGTCGGGAACCGACGACATCGTGATCGGTACCCCGGTAGCCGGGCGCGGTGAGTCGGCGCTCGACGATCTGATCGGCATGTTCGTCAACACGCTCGTTCTTCGGACCCCGGTCGACGGGCGCGCGCGTTTCGAAGATGTGCTCGCGCGCACTCGCACGACTGACCTCGCGGCCTTCGCCAACGCCGATGTTCCGTTCGAGCGGCTCGTCGAGGTGCTCAACCCAGCTCGCTCGCAGGCTCGCCACCCACTGTTCCAGGTGATGCTGTCGTTCCAGAACATGGAGCGAACCAATCTGGAGCTGCCAGGACTGTCGGTTTCGATGGTCGATTTCGCAACCAAGGGGTCGAAGTTCGACCTTCAGTTGACGATGAGTCAGAAGGTCGACGAGCACGGGGTCGGCGCTGGGTTGTCCTGTCTCTTCACCTACGCGACCGATCTTTTCGAGGAGCCCACCGTCGAGGCGCTCGCGGACAGGTTCCAGCGCATCGTGCAGGCGGTCGGTTCCGATCCGGCAATTATCGTCGGCGACATCGATTTTCACGATCCCGACGAGTACGAGCGACTGGTACGGTCGGTCAACGACACCGACCACGACCTCGACGACAGGCACACCTTGGTGTCGCTCTTCGACGCTCAGGTTGCACGCACGCCGGACGCGCCTGCGCTGGTTCTCGCATCGGAGACCGAAGAACCGTCCTCTGTTCTGAGTTACGCGGAATTCGACGCACGAGCCAACTCCTTGGCTCGGTGCTTGATAGACAGGGGAGTCGGGCCGGAGTCCACGGTCGCGCTGGTCGCACGACGCTCGTTCGAGCTGTTGATCGGCATGTATGCGATCGTCAAGACCGGGGCAGCGTACGTCCCCATCGATCCCGACCAGCCTTCCGCACGCAACGAACACGTGCTGTCGACCGCACAACCGTCCATCGTCCTCGCCACTGCCGACATCGCCGAGTCGTTGGTGTCGGATGCCCCGATCTGCGTGTTCGACCGGCTGGATCTGAGCGATGTACCGTCGACGCCGATCACGGATGCGGACAGGACTTCGCCGCTGCGACCGGATAACCCGGCTTACCTCATCTTCACCTCGGGCTCGACCGGCAAGCCGAAGGGCGTCTCGGTCAGCCACCGCGCGATCGTGAATCAAATGCTGTGGCGACAGGATGTCTACCCACTGTCCGACGCCGACGTGTTGATTCAGAAGACACCGGCGACCTTCGACGTGTCGGTGTGGGAGTTCTTCTGGGGGTTGGAGAACGGTGCCTCACTGGTCATCGCGCCCCATGACGCGCACCGTGATCCGAGCCGGATCACCCGCATCATCGAGCGGGAACAGGTGACGCTGGCGCACTTCGTTCCCTCTGTGCTGTCGGTGTACGTCACCGACGTCGACACCGAAGCGTGCCGTTCGCTACGGCTGCTGTTCGTCGGCGGCGAGGCGCTGACGCCGTCTACGGTGAACCGAGTACGGCGTGTGTTCCCCGGAGCTGAGCTGCACGACCTGTACGGACCCGCCGAGACGGCCGTGGATGTCACCTATCACGCTGTCACGGAGGCTGATTCCGCGCACGTGCCCATCGGTGTGCCGCTGTGGAACACCCAGGTGTACGTGTTGGACAAGCGGATGCACCCGGTGCCCGCGGGCGTCCTGGGAGAGTTGTACGTCGGTGGTGTTCAGCTCGCTCGGGGTTACGCGAACCGAACGGACTTGACGGCCGAACGATTCGTGGCGAATCCATTCGGAGAGAAGGGGACTCGTCTCTACCGTACCGGTGACCTCGTGCGGTGGAACCCTGCCGGTGAGCTGGAGTACGTCGGACGCAGCGACTTTCAGGTCAAGCTTCGTGGTCAGCGCGTCGAACTCGGTGAGATCGAGTCCAGTCTTCGCACCGCAGGCGAGAACGTCGACCATTCGGTCGTCGTTGTTCACTCCGACGCGCGAGCAGGCGATCGGCTCGTTGCCTATGTCGTACCGACGCCAGGCCGATCCATCGATTCTGCTGCGCTGCGTTCGGCACTGAAGGCGTCGTTGCCGTCGTACATGGTCCCGTCCGCGTTCGTGACGCTGGACTTCCTGCCGCTCAATGCCAGTGGCAAGCTCGACCGCCACGCCCTGCCGGTACCCAGCATCGACGTCGCGCAGTTCCGTTCGCCCGTCACGCCGATCGAGGAGATCGTCGCGCAGGTGTTCGCGGACGTTCTCGGCACCGAGAGGGTCGGTCTCGACGACGATTTCTTCGAGCTGGGCGGAAACTCGCTCGTCGCAATGCAGCTGGTGTCGAGGCTCGGTGCCGCGCTCGAGACGAGCGTCGGTGTTCGCGAGCTGTTCGAGAATTCGGCTGTCGGTGCGCTGGCCGCCAGTGTCGAACGGAAGGCCGGAACAGGTGGTCGTGCCAAGCTCGGGCCGCAGGTCCGTCCGGCGCGGATCCCGCTGTCCCTTGCGCAGCAACGGATGTGGTTCCTCAACCGGTTCGACACCGAGTCGGCCGTCAACAACATCCCTGCGGCAATCAGGCTCACCGGCGCCCTCGATGTGGATGCGCTCACGGCAGCGGTGAGCGATCTGCTGAGCCGTCACGAGTCGCTCCGTACGGTCTACCCCGACGACGACGGATCCGGATATCAGAAGATCCTGGCCGTCGGTGATGTCGCGCTCGATCTGGCACCGGTGCTCGTCCACGCGGACGAACTGCCGGCGAAGATGTACGAGCTGGCCGCCACCGGCTTCGACGTCACACTGCAGGTCCCGTTCCGAGCCCGTCTCTTCCGTGTCTCGGCGGATGAGCACGTACTGATGTTCGTGGCACACCACATCGCCGCGGACGGATTCTCGATGTCTCCGCTGGCGCGGGACGTGATGACCGCATACGTGTCCCGCACGGAAGGACAAGAACCCGGTTGGCCGATGCTCGACGTCCAGTACGCGGACTTCGCCATCTGGCAGCGAGAGGTACTCGGGTCCGAATCCGATCCGGGATCGCTGCTCGCGCAGCAGGAGTCGTACTGGCGCGATGTCCTCGCGGAATTGCCGGACGAGGTGACATTGCCGTCCGATCGGCCGCGTGGCGAGGTTGCCTCGGGTCGAGGCGACGTAGTGTCCTTCGAGGTGACCGCTGCCGTTCACCGACAGTTGTCGACGCTGGCGCGTGAGAACAATGCGTCCTTGTTCATGGTCGTCCACAGCGCGGTCGCGGTACTGCTCGCCCGCATGGCGGCGACCGAGGACGTTGTCGTCGGCACACCGATCGCAGGTCGCGGAGATGCCGCACTCGACGACGTGATCGGCATGTTCGTCAACACGTTGGTCCTGCGCACCGATGTGGACGCTTCGGCAAAGTTCAGCGAACTGCTCGCGACATCGCGTGATGTGGATCTGGCTGCGTTCGCGCACTCCGACATTCCGTTCGAGCGACTGGTCGAGGTGCTCAATCCCGAGCGCTCACAGGCCCGCCACCCGCTGGTCCAGGTGCTGCTCGCGTTTCAGAACATCCGTCGGACCGAGTTCGAACTACCCGGCCTGACCGTGGCACCGGTGGACGTCGACGCTGCGACCGCCCGCGCGGATCTGCAGCTGACGGTCACCGAAGCGGTCGCAGTCGACGGGGCGCTCGATGGCCTGCAGGTGTTCTGGACCTACGCCACCGATCTCTACGACCGACGCACCGTCGAAGAGTTCGGAGCGCGATTGCTGCGCGTTCTCGACGCGGTCGTCGACGATGCGGACGTGGTGATCGGCGAGATCGATCTACTCGGTTCCGAGGAACGAACATTGGTGACGTCGACCTGGGCAGGCGTCGACGGGGTTGCCGCAGACGCGACCCTCGCCGAACTGTTCGGGCGTCGGGTCGAGCGTTCGCCGGAGTCGACAGCGGTGGTGTTCGGTGCCGAACGATTGAGCTACCGGGAACTCGACGAGCGCTCCAATCGTCTTGCACGTCATATGATGTCGACGGGCGTCGGCCCGGAGTCCCTGGTCGCTGTGGCATTGCCGCGATCGGTGGATCTGGTCGTCACATTGTTGGCCGTGATCAAGTCCGGCGGCGGTTACGTACCGGTGGATCCGACGAACCCTGCCGATCGCATCGCGTACGTACTCGAGGACTCTGCGCCCACTGCACTGGTGACCTGGTCGGGCCGCGAGTTCACCGCGCCCCACGAACTCGACAGCGTCGACGTCGACCTCATCGACCTGTCGGGGCACGAGTCGTCGCCGATCGACGACGCCGAGCGGAGTCGTCCGCTGCGTCCGTCCGACGTTGCGTACGTCATCTACACGTCGGGTTCGACCGGCCGCCCCAAGGGCGTCATGGTTCCGCACGTCGCAGTGGCGCGTCTCATGGCCAACACCGACGGGCTGTTCGAGTTCGACAGCAACGACGTATGGACGCTGTTCCACTCGTACGCATTCGATTTCTCGGTGTGGGAGCTATGGGGCCCACTGCTTCACGGTGGCACGCTCGTCGTCGTGGACTACTTCACCTCGCGATCGCCGGAATCGTTCCGCGAGTTGTTGATTCGTGAGAATGTGACAGTCCTCAACCAGACGCCGTCGGCGTTCTACCAACTGGCGGAGGTGGACCGAGTCGCACCCGCCGACGGACAGAATCTGCAGCTTCGGTACGTGATCTTCGGCGGTGAGGCACTCGAACTGCGGCGGTTGTCGGACTGGTTCGCTCGGCGCGGCGATCGTTCTCCGGAACTGGTCAACATGTACGGGATCACCGAGACCACCGTGCACGTGTCGCACCGCCGAATCGACGAAGAACTGGTGTCGAGCGCTACGGGTTCCGTCGTGGGCGGCGCGATCCCGGGACTTCGTGTCTACGTGCTGGACGAACGACTCCAGCCGGTTCCAGTCGGTGTGTCCGGCGAAATGTACGTTGCGGGCGGCACGTTGGCCCGCGGATACCTCGGTCGAACGGACTTGACAGCAACTCGCTTCGTTGCCAACCCGTTCTCGGGAACCCAGGCGCACTCCGGCGGTTCGCTGATGTATCGGACCGGAGACGTCGCGCGTCGAACCATCGACGGAGATCTCGAGTTCGTCGGCCGCGCCGATGATCAGGTCAAGATCCGAGGCTTCCGAATCGAGCTCGGCGAGATCGAGTCCGCAGTACTCGCCGACGACTCGGTGGGACAGGTGGCTGTCGTGGTCCGCTCCGATCGACACGACACGCTCCAGTTGGTCGCCTACGTCGTTCCCGTGTCCGGGGGGACCATCGACGCTGCGGACCTACGGTCCTCGGTCGCGGCAGCGCTGCCGGAATACATGATTCCGTCGGCCTTCGTGGTCGTGCCCGAAATTCCATTGACCGTCAACGGCAAGCTCGATCGTCGCGCGTTGCCGGAACCGGTGTTCGAGGTGCGCGAGTTCCGTGCGCCGGCCACTCCGATCGAAGAGATCGTGGCGGAGATCTTCGCCGATCTGCTCGACGTCGAACGCATCGGTGCCGACGACGACTTCTTCGAGCTCGGCGGTAATTCACTGATCGCGACCAGAGTGGTGGCCCGCATCGGCGCTGCGGTCGGCGCCTCGGTGCCGGTCCGTGCCCTGTTCGAGGCCCGTACCGTAGCGAAACTCGCCGTCGAGGTCGAGCGGGCCGACGGAGAAGCCCGGGTCGCGTTGGTTGCTCGAGCGCGGCCGATCGAGATCCCACTGTCGTTGTCGCAGCGTCGAATGTGGTTCCTCAACCGGTTCGATCCCACGTCCACGGCGTACCTCGTCCCGTTCGCACTTCGGCTCTCCGGCGACCTGGACGTCGCCGCCCTCGGTGCGGCCGTCGCAGATCTCGTCGCACGCCACGAGTCGATGCGAACCGTGTACCCGGAGACCGAGAACGGACCGGTGCAGCACATACTGCGCCCGTCGCAGGCACTCCCCGAACTGTCGGTCACGGAGGTGGCTTCGGAAGCCGTCCCCGAGAAGATCGCATCGCTCGCCTCGACACAGTTCGACGTTACGACCGAGGTACCGATTCGAATCGAGCTCTACCGGACCGGTGCGGACGAACACGTGCTCGCGATGGTCGCGCACCACATCAGCGTCGACGGGGTGTCGGTCGCTCCGCTGGCTCGCGACCTGATGACGGCGTACGCCGCTCGGACCACGGGCGCCGAGCCGGGATGGGCTCCGTTGCCGGTGCAGTACGCCGACTTCAGCCTCTGGCAGCGCGACATGCTCGGCTCCGAAGACGACGCGGACTCGACGGCGTCTCGGCAGCTCGGGTATTGGACCGAAGCACTGGCAGACGTCCCGGACGAGCTGACACTTCCGTCCGATCGCACGCGGCCGGCCACCCAGTCGTTCGTAGGTGGCAGTGTCGAATTCGAGATCGACGCAGAACTGCACGGACGGCTTCGCGATCTGGCGCGGTCGCGGGGCGGCACCTTGTTCATGGCGGTGCACGCGGCGTTCGCAGGACTGCTTGCCAGGCTCTCCGGTACCGCGGACATCGCGGTCGGCACGCCCATTGCGGGCCGCGGCGACCGCGCTCTGGACGATCTGATCGGAATGTTCGTCAACACTCTGGTGCTGCGTACACAGGTGGACGGCGCCTTGCCGTTCACCGAACTCGTCGATCGCGCGCGTGAGGTCGACCTGGGCGCGTTCGCCAACGCGGACGTTCCGTTCGAGCGGTTGGTCGAGGTTCTCAACCCCGTGCGTTCGACTGCTCGGCATCCGCTGTTCCAGGTCGGGTTCTCGTTCCAGAATCAGGGGATCACGGACCTGGCACTCCCGGGTCTCGACATTGCTGCGATGGAGATCGAGTCCGGCGTTGCACAGTTCGATCTGCACCTGATCGTGGTCGATCGTTACGACGACAACGGGACACCCGCGGGCATGTCGGCCGAGTTCACCTACGCCACAGACCTGTTCGACCACGCGACGGTCGAGAAGATCGCACACCGTTTCGTCCACTTCCTCGACACCGTCGTGGAACGGCCCGAAACGCCGGTCGGCGACGTCGAGCTGCTCAGCAGCGCCGAGAGGGCCCTTCTCGTCGAATCTGCGAACGCGACGGATCATCCCGTCGACCGTGACGCCACTTTGGTTTCGCTGTTCGACGAGCAGGTCGCGAGCCTCCCCGACTCGATTGCTCTGGTCGAGGGCGATCGACGATGGACCTACCGCGAATTCGATGCGCGCGTCAACGCAGTGGCGCGCTACCTGATCGGCCGCGGAGTCGGACCGGAAACACGGACGGCATTGGCGATTCGCCGCAGCGCGGATCTGGTCGTCGCGATGTTCGCTGTCGCGAAGACCGGTGGCGCGTACGTGCCTGTGGACCCGGACCAGCCGCTCGAGCGGATCGAGTACATTCTCGACGCCGCCGAGCCGATATTGCTGCTGTCCACCGAGCGCGACCGAGAAGCGTTCTCCGACCGGTCGCCCGCGGACACTCCCGTGGTGAACATCGACAGCCTCGACGCGTCGTCGTACGCGAGCTCAACGATCACCGACTCGGAGCGAACTGCGCCACTGCGCACCGACAACTGTGCCTACGTGATCTTCACCTCGGGATCGACGGGCCGACCCAAGGGCGTCGCCGTGAGCCATGCGGCAATCGTCAATCAGTTGACGTGGAAGCGTGCCGAGTTCGATCTCGGAGCTGCCGATTCGGTTCTGCTCAAGACTGCAGCGACGTTCGACCTGTCGGTGTGGGAGTTCTGGTCCGCTCCGACTTCGGGCGCGACGCTCGTCATAGCCGGGCCCGACGACCATCGTGATCCGGCGCGACTTGCCGACATCATTCGGCGCGAGTCGATCACGACGCTCCACGTTGTGCCGTCGATGCTGACCGCCTTGATGGTGGACGGAGACAACACTGTTCCGTCGTCGTTGGCGCGAGTACTGGCCATCGGCGAGGCGCTTCCGGGTGATACCGCTCGACGATTCGTCGAGAACAACGACGCCGAATTGTTCAACCTGTACGGCCCCACCGAAGCTGCGGTATCGGTGACGTCGCATCGAGTGACCTCCGACGAAAGTGCGAGCGTTCCGATCGGTCGACCGGAGTGGAACACCCAGGTGTACGTACTCGATTCCCGCCTGCATCCCGTCCCGGCAGGCACCACCGGTGAGCTCTACCTTGCCGGCGGACAGTTGGCTCGCGGCTACCTGGGCCGCCCGGACCTGACCGCCGAACGATTCGTCGCAGATCCGTTCGATCCGAACGGTGGAAGGCTGTACCGCTCGGGCGACCTTGCGTACTGGAACGCGGACGACGAGCTGGTCTTCTCGGGTCGTTCCGATTTCCAGGTCAAGATCAGGGGCTTCCGGATCGAGCTCGGTGAGATCGAAGCAGCGATGCGAGCGCTGGACTTGCTCGCCGACGCGGTGGTGATCTCGTACTCGGATCCGCACACCGGTGATCGATTGGTGGGCTACTTGGTTCCCTCCGCGTCGGCGACCGTCGACATCGAGGATGTGCGAACGGCGTTGAGCTCGTCGTTGCCGTCGTACATGGTCCCGTCCGACTTCGTCGTCCTGGCGGCGTTGCCGCTCAACGCCAACGGCAAACTCGATCGAGTCGCGCTCCCCGCTCCAGTGTTCGAGGCTTCGGAGTTCCGTGCCCCGACCAATCCGATCGAGGAGATCGTGGCCCGCGTGTACTGCGAGCTGCTCGGTGTAGCTCGGGTGGGACTGGACGACGACTTCTTCGCGCTTGGTGGTAACTCGCTGGTGGCAACGCAGCTCGTCGCACGCCTCGGTGTTGCATTGGACGCGTCGATCTCGGTTCGTTCGGTGTTCGAGGCGCCGAAGGTCGGCGCGCTTGCGGCTCGGGTGGAGTCGTACGTCGGACAGGGTGCACGCATTCCACTCGTCGCACGGACGCGTCCGGAATCCGTTCCGCTGTCTTTGGCGCAGCAGCGCATGTGGACCCTCAACCAGGTGGATCCAGGCTCGGATGCCTACAACATTCCGGTGGCCATTCGACTCACCGGCGCCTTGGACGTCGCCGCTCTGCGAGCCGCAGTGGGTGACCTCTTCCGCAGGCACGAGATCCTGCGCACTCGGTACCCGGACACCGCGCACGGGCCCATCCAATCCGTCGTCTCGATGTCGGAGGCACTTCCCGCGCTCGAACTACGCGAGATCTCGGCCACCGACGTGCCTGCCGCCGTAGGTGAGGTCGTCACCGCTGGCTTCGATGTCGCGAACGCAGTTCCGGTACGCGCCGAGCTGTTTTCCATCACCGAGGCCACCGGATCGGAGTTCGTGCTCGTCTTCGTCGCCCATCACATCAGCGCCGACGGATTCTCCATGCGTCCGTTGATCAGAGATGTGATGACCGCGTACGTCGCACGCACAGCAGGTGACGCGCCGCAGTGGACGGAACTACCCGTGCAGTACGCGGATTACTCGCTGTGGCAGCGTGAGGTACTCGGATCCGAGGGCGACGCCGACAGTGTGCTGTCCAGTCAGATCGCGTACTGGTCCGATGCACTGGCAGGCACTCCCGAACGACTGGCGCTGCCGACCGACTTCCCGCGACCGGCCCGGGCGTCCATGCGTGGTGGGCGCATCGAGTTCGGTGTCGCGCCCGACATCGCGGCGAGGGTGCAGAAGACTGCTCGCGAGCACAATGCGACGGTCTTCATGGTGGTGCACAGCGCACTGGCGGTTCTGCTGTCGAAGCTGAGCGGCGAACAGGACATCACCGTCGGTACCCCGGTCGCCGGTCGAGGCGATGCCGCACTCGACGACCTCGTCGGCATGTTCGTCAACACGCTGGTACTTCGGACCTCGGTCACGCCGAGCACGACCTTCGCGGATCTGTTGACTCAGGTCCGGGAGAAGGACCTCGCTGCGTTCGGCAACGCCGATGTGCCGTTCGAACGGGTTGTGGAGGTGGTCGGACACAAGCGCTCGGCCGCGTACAGCCCGCTGTTCCAGGTCATGCTCACCTTCCAGAACCTCGCGACCGGCACCTTCGCGCTGCCGGATCTGGAGGTCTCCGCGTTGGAGAGCGGTCTGGAGCAGGCCAAGGTCGACCTGCAGTTGACAGCGACGGAACGCTTCGACGACTCGGGCGATCTCATCGGAATCGACGCCGTGTTCAACTACGCCACGGCATTGTTCGAGCCTGCGACGATCGAACTGTTCGCGCAGCGGTTCGTCCGTCTTCTCGATCTGCTGACGTCGGATCCGGGCAGCATCATCCGCGGCGTCGACATGCGTTCGGAGGCCGAGCGTGCACAGCCCGCGCCGAAGCCGAAGACGATCGACGACCTGCCCGAATTGGTGTCGGCGGCAGCCGTCGTTGCCGCGTCGACCGTCGCGGTCTCGTTCGGCGACAAGAGCGTGACGTTCGGCGAGCTCGACGAGAAGCTGTCGGCCGTGTCCGCGTCGACCGGTGGCGCGCTCAAGCCCGAGGCAGTGCTGTCGGTTGCACTGACCGGCCTGTTGCCGGGCATCTTGCCTGCCCTCGGTGCCGACGGCTTCGCCGCGACCGTTGCCTCATTGATCGAGGAAGCACAGGCCCTGGTGGCCGAGCCGGGAGGAGCCGGTGCCTCCATGCAGTGACCTACATACGCTCGATCGTGAACGTGGAGTCGAAGCCGGTTCGAGTCGCAGCGTTTCGTAGTGTGTCTCGTGTACGCGATGCATTTCGGCGCGTAGCGCGGCGGTAAGTAGGAGGAACACTGAAGATGTCGAATGGCCGGCCGAACACTCGGAGCCAGGGCGCTGCTGGCGGCGTAACCGTGGACGAACTTCCGGGCGTGATCGCCGCAGTGGTCGATGCTGCGCCTGATCGCATCGCGTTGACCCATGGCGAGACGGCTGTGAGCTACACGGCTCTGCACGCCGAACTGGCCGCACTCGAAGCAGCCATGGGAGGTGCACTCGGAACCGAGGCTCTCGTCACCGTCGTGCTGTCGAACGTTGTTCCGGGCGCGCTCGAATCGGTTGGGCTCGCAGGCATCGTCGACACGATAGTCGCCGACGCGTCCGAGGTGTTGGGAGATCTCACCCCAGCAGGCCCACCGACGCTCGTGTCCCGTTTCGAGGAACAGGTCGCCCGTACCCCGGACGCGATCGCCCTCGAGTTCGACGGACGATCGCTGACGTATGCAGAATTCGACGCGCGTGCCAATCGGCTCGCCCGACACCTCGTGTCGATGGGGATCGGCCCCGAGTCTCTCGTCGGGCTCGGTATTCGACGGTCACTCGACCTTCTCGTCGGCATGTACGCGATCGTGAAGTCCGGCGCGGCATACGTTCCTCTCGATCCCGATCACCCGGCAGACCGCCTCGCCTACGTACTCGACGTCGCACAGCCCGCAGCGGTACTCGGACTGTCCACGCAGCCACTCGATCTTCCCGCCGAGGTCGAGGTGCTGTCGATCGACCTGCTCGACCTGGGCGATCTGGAGGCGACGCCACTCACCGACGACGACCGTGTCCGGACACTTACCGACGACGCACTGGCTTACGTCATCTTCACCTCCGGGTCTACCGGACGCCCCAAGGGAGTGGCGGTAACCCACCGCGCGATCGTCAGCAACGTGCAGTGGCGTCAGGACGAGTACACCCTGACCCCGGACGACGTGGTGTTGCAGAAGACCCCGTTCACGTTCGACGTGTCGGTGTGGGAGTTCTTCTGGCCGTTGCAGATCGGGGCGCGCCTCGTCGTCGCGGCACACGACGGCCATCGTGATCCCGCGTATCTCGCCCGGGTCATGACAGAACGCAACGTGACGGTTGCGCACTTCGTCCCGTCGATGCTCGCGGTGTTCGTCGCCGAACCGTCGATCCGTGAAATCCGAACTCTGCGCTACGTGTTCGCGTCCGGTGAGGCTCTGCCTGCCCAGACCACGACACGATTCCATGCCGTCAGCTCCGCCGAACTGCACAACCTGTACGGCCCGACCGAAGCCGCTGTCGACGTCACCTACTACGAGACCGCTGCGGTGGAGTCGGGATCGGTGCCGATCGGCCGGGCCGTGGTCGACACGCGGCTGTACGTGTTGGACGACGGCCTACGTCCGGTGACTTCGGGCGCCGAGGGAGAGCTCTATCTTGCGGGCGTGCAGCTGGCGCGCGGGTACGTGGCTCGACCGGACCTCACCGCGGATCGCTTCGTGGCGGATCCGTTCGAGGCAGGACAGCGCATGTACCGGACCGGCGACCTCGTGCGGTGGGTTCCGCGCGCAGACGTCGAGATGTTGGAATACGTGGGACGCACCGACTTTCAGGTGAAGCTTCGCGGTCTGCGCATCGAACTCGGTGAGATCGAGACGGCAATTCTCGAACACGAATCGGTCTCGCAGGCGGTAGCTCTCGTTCACGCGGACGCGACGCTCGGCGACGTTCTCGTCGCATACGTGGTACCTGCGGCGGGTGCGGACATCGAGCAGAAGAGTCTCGCCGAGGTCGTGGCGTCTCGGCTACCCGAGTACATGGTCCCCGCGTTGTTCGTCGCGGTCGCGGAGTTCCCCCTCGGTTCGAGCGGCAAGCTCGACCGAAAAGCGCTGCCGGCACCCGATTTCTCGTCACTGGCGAACGAATACCGAGAACCGTCCACCGAGACCGAGCTGGCGCTGGCATCCGTGTTCGGTGAGGTGCTCGGTTCCGAGACAATCGGCGCCGACGACGACTTCTTCGCGATCGGCGGTAACTCGCTGATCGCCACCCGGGTCATCTCTCGCATCAATGCGCGTTTCGACATCCGCACCGACGTCCGTGACTTCTTCGACGCGCCGACTGTTGCCGGACTTGCAGTACTCGTCGACAAGGCAGTCGCGCAGGGCGAGGGAGGCGCGGCGCCACTGGTGCCGCAGGAGCGGCCGGAGATCATTCCGTTGTCGCTTGCGCAGCAGCGTATGTGGTTCTTGAACAGGTTCGACACTGCGTCTGCGGTGAACAACATTCCGGTGGCGATCAGGCTGACGGGGCAGCTCGATGTGTCGGCGCTCAATCTTGCTGTTCGCGATGTTCTCGTCCGGCACGAGTCCGTGCGAACGATCTATCCCGAAATCGACGGCGTCGGATCGCAATTGGTCCTCGACGCCGACGCGGTCGCCCCGACGTTGTCGGCCGAGCCGGTATCGGAAGCCGACGTGCTCGGCCGTGTCGTCGAATTCGTTTCTGTCGGTTTCGATGTGACTGCGGAGGTGCCGTTTCGGGCTGGTTTGTTCGAGGTGGTG